>CAZXCK010000149.1:0-9520 GCA_964639225.1 uncultured Anaerolineaceae bacterium
TCTGTATGTAATCTTACTCCCATTATGGGCATGACACAACAAACCGCGTGGGTGGATGCATTCGACTTTGGGGCAGGTTTTCAGCTTTCGCGCCGCCTTCGCCAGCGGTTCTGAACCGTTGGCGAGACCGGTTTATCGGCATTGTTTTATCGACGCGCAGCGGGCACGCGCACCAGCAGCGACTACTGCGTTCCGGCTGGAGCCACCGGCAGCGTGAAGGCGAAGCAGGCACCGGGCAGCGGGCTGTTTGGCTCCACCCAGATGCGCTCGCCGTGCGCCTGCAGCGACAGCCAGCAGAACGTCAGCCCCAGGCCAGTCCCTCTGCCACCGCGATGCTGCCGGCTGCCTTTGGCCTGGTGGAACTTGTCGAACACCCGCTCGACATCCCCCGGCGGGATACCCTGGCCGCTGTCGGCGACGCGCACCAGCACCCGGTTGTCCGGCGTCGCCCCCGCCGATATCTGAATCGTGCCGCCGGTCGGGGTGTATCGCTGCGCGTTGTCCAGCAGATTCAACAGCACCCGGCGAATCTGGCCCACATCGATACGCACCGCTGGCAGCTCCGGCGCGATGTCGAGCGCCAGCGTAATCTGCGCTTCGCGGATGCTGGCGCCGATCTCGTCGGCGGCGGCCTGGATAATCGGCACGATGCTGGTGACAGACCACTCCATCGGCATGCGCCGCTGTTGCAGCTTGGCGATTTCCAGCAGACTGTCCACCAGACTCAGCAGGCGGCGCATGTTGGCCAGCGCGGTCGGCATCATCTCATCGATCAACTCGCTGGTCTCTGGACCGGCGGATTCCTGACTGTCCTCGATGATAAACTCCAGCGTGCTGATCATCAGCGTCAGCGGGCTGCGCAGGTCGTGGACCACCATATCGAACACTTCGTCGCGGTAGGCTTCCAGCAGACGCTGCTCGGTTATGTCGCGGAAGGTCAGCAGACGGCCCATCGTACCCGATCGCCCATCGGGAATCAGCGAACCGGCCCATTCGATATAGCGCAGGTTACCCTCGCGGCCCAGCACAATCGGGCGGCGGCGGTTGAGCGTTCGCTCCGGTTCGAGGCGCAGAATACGGGCGACGTCGATCATCGTGTCGCCGTCGGGATGCGAGATGTTGCGCTGGTGCAGCTCCACGTCCGATACCAATCGCTCGGCGAAGTGCTGGCCCAGGTAACTCTCGATCTGAATGCCCAGCATCTGCTCGGCGCTGACGTTGGCCTCGACCAGCCGCCCATCGTAATCCAGCAGCACGATCCCGTCGCGCGTCGCATCCAGGATGGCCCGCATCCGGTTGTTGTTCCGGCTGATCTGGCCGTAGAGCATGGCGTTATCCAGATGACCGGCGGCCTGGATGGCCAGCAGTTCGAGCGCGTTGCGCCCGGCCTGCAGGCTGTGATGAGCATGCGCCAGCACCACGCAGATCGCCTCGTTCACCTGAGCATGTCGTTTGATGGGCACCGCCAGCAGACCGGTATAGCCGATACCGCCAACACCGGCAAAAGCCCGGTGCCGCCGCACATCGGCGATGGCAATCGACTGTCCCTCAGCTACTTTAGCCAGCACGGCATCCGGGACGACAACCGCCAGGGCCGATACGCCGTCCGCCTGGATGCTGGCACGCGCTTCCATGCGCCCCGTGCCGTCGTCCAGTTCGTACCACACCGCCGCCTGCCCCTGCTGGAGACTCAGCGCGGTATGCAGCACGCCATCCACCACCGAGGCGCGGTCGGAGTCGATGGACAGCCACAGCGACAGATCGCGCAGTTGGTTGAGCGTCTCGATCTGGTTCTGGCGTTCCTGGAGCATCCAGGCATTCTGAATACTGATGACGGCGTGCCCGGCCAGGTTATTAATGAACTCGATCTGCTCGTCGTTGAAGGCATCCGTCGCCCGGCTCTGGGCCATCAGCGCGCCGACCACGCGCCGGCCCAGTCTCAGCGGCACGCCCAGCAGCGTAAACACCGTATCGCTACCGGCGTCGAACTCGATCGGGATCAGCGGACTGCCCTGCGACAGTCTCAGCATCTGCCCATCGGCCAGAATCCGCCCAATCAGGCCGTCCTCATCGGTCTGCAGATGGTCGAACGGGTGCCACTCCCCGCCATAATACGCCTGGCCGATGACACGCACCGCCCCGGACGAGGTCACCAGCGCCATCTGCGCCTCGCTGGCCTGCGTGATACGGATCACCGCTTCCAGCACGTTGTGCATCAGCCGGTCCAGGTTGAGCGAGTTGCTGATCTGCTGGGCGATGTTCTCGATGGCCGACAACTGCTGCAAGCGCCGGTTGAGCGCGTCCTCGGTGTCGCGGTGCAGCAGGGCATTATGAACCTGCATCGCCACCTGGTTGGAAGCCAGTTCGGCCAGCCGCCATTCCCGGTCACTGAAAGCGCGCTCGCTGCTGTCTCCCAGCAGAATAAAGCCGCGCAGCCGGTCATTGGCGACCATCGGCACCAGCGCCAGCGTCCGCAGGTCGTGCGTCCGCATCAGACCGGTCAACTGCGGCGACAGGGACTGCCGGTCGGGCTGGCGATAGAAGACGCGCAGCGTGGGCCGGTCCATCCGGCTTAATTCGACCAGTTCCGGGACGTTATCGACGGTGATGCCCAGCACGCTGTTATTGGGCAGCCCGTAGACTTCCAGCCAGTCGGCGGCGGTCAGCAGGCCAACCCCCACCAGGCTGAACGGGTGAATCTGCATCAGCACGGTGATGATGTTCTCGATCATCACCTCAATATCCAGGCTGGCGGTGGTGATGCGCGACAGGTGCGAAAGCTGCGCCTGTTCGGTGGCGTACATCTCCAGCGCGTTGAGCATCTCGGCGTTGTCCAGCGCGGCGGAAATCTGGTTGGCCAGCGTTTCCAGCAGTTCCAGCTCGGTACGGAACAGATAATGCGGCTCGTCGTAGAATACGCTCAACAGACCGATGACCATGCTGCCAGAGCGCAGCGGAATCTCGGCCAGCCCGCCAAATTCGCCGATGACGGCCAGCTCGCGCAGGGCGTCGCGCTCGTCCAGCATAGCGACATCGGGCACGATATGCGACTGCGCGCTGTGCAGCGAGGGCCGGTGAATGGGGCCGCGATAGTGGTCAACCTGTGCCGCGTTCAGCCCCACATGCTGCGCCAGGTCCGCCTGGGTGGGGTCGCCCACGCTGGCCATGAAGATAGCGGCGCGCTGGGCGCTGGCGATCTGCATGGCAGTTTCGCAGGCCACGCGCAGCGCGTCCTGCTGGTTGAGGTTGAACATGATGTCCTGCACCGACTGGTTAATCAGCGCCAGATTTTCGGCCAGGTTCACGCTGCGGTGGTAGAGCGTGGCGTTGCGCAGCGCCAGGCTGGCCTGGTTGGCGATGGCTTCCAGCGCCGGGATTTCCGGGCGCGCTCTGACCGGGCGCGCGTCGTCATTGATGATGGCCATCATCCCCAGGATTTTGTTGCCGGCAGCCAGCGGAATCCCCAGGCAGTAGCGATGCGATTCGTCGAACGGCAGGCCATGAGGGGGGCAGTCCCCTTCTGCGATGCGCAGCCGGTCCACACGGAAAATCGTCCGCTTGCGCAGCACAGCAGCCGGCAGTGTATCGTCCTCAAGTGGACTCACCGGCCAGTGCTGGCGCTGGCCTTCGATCATCACCAGCGGAAACTCGACAATATCGCGGTTGCTGTCGTGAAGGGCGATGTAAAACGCCCGTATCGGCGTAAGCTGGCTCACCCAGTCGTAGACACTCAGCAGCACGTCTTCCAGCATCAGGTTGGCCGAGATATTCTGGCCCACCTTGTTGAGCATCGACAGCTCCTGCATCCGCGCCACCAGTTGCTCCTGTGTGTGAGCGATCTGCCGGTAGCGCATGGCCTGCAGGCCAGCCCCCGCCATCAGGATGAAGAACACCACCCAACCGGCACGCTGATGGATAATCGCCAGCGGCACGACTATCACCAGCAGCAGCACCTCACCGGTGACGCGATGGCGTTCACCGGGCCGCCAAAGCGCCCGGCGGGCGGCATCCGGGCCACATAAAGCCGCCCCGGCAACCTGAGTCAGCGCCAGCCCGATCACCAGCGACGCTGACACGGCGGCCAGTCCGCTGGCGGTGGTCACCTGGGCGTTGCTATGCGGATGGTAGCCAGCAAGCAGGGTATGAACAGCCGAAATGAGCAGCAGCGCGCCCCCCAGAGTGCTGACGCGCGCCAGCGCCTGCCAGACCGGATTGGCGATTTGGGGCGCTTCCACGCGACGCACAGCCGCCGGCCAGCGCCGGAGCGCCACCGACAGCGCCGCCCCCACGACGACCAGCAGCAGCGCCAGACCTGGCCCCAGCAGCAGCCAGGCGACCGTCATCGCCACATACAGATAACCAGCCCACAGGCCATCCTCGACCGGCCCCGCCAGCATATCCGACAGGACGAACAAAAACAGGCAGATGGCCCAGGTGATGGCCATGACCGGCTGTAAATCGACCATCTGCAGGTCATGGACGATGATGATCGGCGTTAGCAGCGTGATGGCGAACGCCAGTATGACGGTAAGGCGTCTGGGACTGCGACCAGTAAATAAGGTCTGCTTCAGATTCAACGCCCTGCTCTTTTACTCCCCACAGAGTCCGGTTATTTCAGTATAACCGCAAAACGCGCGCGCAACTGTTGAAGCCTTAACGGTCGCTCAAATTGGTGTTCGCTGCCAGCGTCGATTCCCGCACCAGCACATACTGCCCGGCGATCAGCCCCAGCACCAGCCAGTAGATAAAAGCGAAGCGGTCCCACAGCGGGATGGCGTCGGCCAGCGAGTAGACGTAATACGCCAGCAGGCTGGTCCCCGTCATGGCAGCGACCAGGCGCGCCATCTGGCCACCGGTGCGCCAGGTGACCCACACCATGTAAATCGCCGTCCCGTTGAGCCACACAAACACCAGCACGCCAGGGATTCCCATGTCAGTGGCGATCTGCAGAACGGCGTTGTGGGCGTGCGGCATGTTGAGGGTGCGGTTGCGCCACACGATGGGATATTCGGCGCGCACTGGGGCCGAGCGAAAGCGATCCAGGCCCACGCCGGTCAGCGGATGGTCGCCAACCATCTTCAGCGAAGCACTCCAGATGGTCACCCGTTGTTCGACTGAACCGGCGCCGCGCGCTGCCCGCACCATGCGCGTGGCATCCGGGTTGAGAATACCGGCCACCAGCAGCACTTCCAGCAGGGCGATGGTCCCCACCGCCAGCGTCATGGCGGCCATGCGCGGGCGCAGCATGGGGCCGGGCATAAAGGCCAGCGTCACCAGCGCCACCATCAGACCGATGAGTCCGGAGCGGCTCTGGCCCAGGAAGAGCGCCGTCACCAGCATCACAAAGGCGACCGCCGCCAGCCCGCGCCACAGCCAGCGCGTCTGGCCGCGCCAGCGATAGAACATCATGCCTGCCGTCAGCGGCGCCAGCCAGGTGATGGCCCCGGCGATTTCGTTGGGATTAAAGCCACCAGGCGCGAACCACAGATCCAGCGCCGGGAGACGTTCGATGATGGCTGTGAAAGCGTCGGATTTTACCCACTGTGTCGAGACGAGCGCCGCCGCGCCCACCAGCAGCCCCAGCGCCAGCATCAGCCACAGCGGCCCATCCAGCCGCCGCAGGTCGCGGATGGCGTCGGTGAAAAACCACAGCAGCGCCACCCCCAGCAGCGGACGGGCCAGCATCAGCGGGCCGCGTGTGCCATACGGCGCGATCTCCGTGCTGAGCAGGGCCAGCAGCAGCAGCGCCAGCACCGGAAAGTCCAGCGGCGTATGCGACCAGAAGCGCCCCTGCAGGGCGCGCCGCGCCAGCAGCAGCGGCGGCACCAGCAGCAGCAGCCAGGCATAATCGGCCCGGTCGATGGTTCCGGGACGGCTGGGTGCCGGGAAAACACTCGGAAACCAGAACGCAGCGACACACGCCAGCAGCACAACAAACTGCAAGAAAAGCACACCCAGGATCAAAGTCTGTCGCCGTTCAGGGGTAGTTAAACGCATATCGAGTCCCATCATAGGGGTTCATCCGGATTTGGGGCAAATCTGCCTCGCCCGGCATTAAAACATAAGTGCGGCAGGCTACAGGAAGCGGGTGGCGTATACGCCACCCTTACGCGCCATCGTATGGGCGTTATAGTGCGCCCGCACTTAAGATGCTGTCGCCACGAAAGCCGCAAACTCGCCCTGTTTCTGAATGCACCCATTACAGTAATAAATTTGACACAACCAAAATTCTCGTGCTAAAATGTGTTACAGTGTTATGAAGACACTTTAATTTTTAGTAGCTTCCCCGTTGAAAGACGAGCACCCGTCGCGCTCAATCATCGCGCATTTCATCTGAAAGGTAGATTGTCCATGATTCATCAGGTGGTTACAAGGGTATCGCTGGAGTCGTTCCGCGAGCGCGCTGCTGGTAAGAAGGTCATCCTGCTCTATCCGTGGACGAATTATCGCAATCTGTTCCTGGGGCACTTCCTGGCCAGCGCCAGAGAAGGTCTGCTTTATTACCGCATCCCGCAGGATATGACCGCGCTCCGCGACTGGGTGGCCGATCTGCAAACTGAACTCGATCAGGTGCTGGACGGCTTCGGCCACAACCTGAAAGAAGCACTCAACAGCGCCGCCGCCCCGGCGGACCTGGGTGCGGCGCTGGCGGCGGACCTGGGCAGCTACAGCCAGGAGCCGGTGACGCTGTTCATCGACGAGCTGGACCGCGTGCCATTCGACGGCGACTTTAACACCTTCATCGACGCCCTCACCAACGCCCTGCCAGACCATGTGACGCTGGCCTTCAGTTCGCGCCTGCTCACGCACCAGCCCTGGTACGACATGGTCGAGGCTGGCAAAGCGACCATTCTGGGCACGGAATACCGCCGCAATGATGTCATGTTCACCATCGAGGACCGTGCCAAGCCCCAGCTTGAGGTCTACGCCTTCGGGCGTGGCCACGCGCTGGTCAACGGTCAGGAGATCACCAACTGGGATGGTGCCCTGCCGCGTAACCTGTTCTTCTTCTTCATCGACCGCCAGCTCGTCACCCGCGACGACATCTTCGCCACCTTCTGGCCCAACCTGACCGTCAAAGAGGCGACCAACGTCTTTCACGTCACCAAGCGCAAGATCAGCGAGCGCATCACCATGAAGGTCGACGAATCCGGCAATTACGAACTGACACAGTACGCCAGCGGCTTCTACATGCCCAGCGACAAGGTGATCCGCCATTACGACGTGGACGACTTCCAGGAAGCCGTCGAGCGGGCGACCATCACCACCGACCCGCGCGAGGAAGAGCGTCTGCTGCGCCGAGCCATCGACCTGTACAAAGCCCCCTTCCTGGAGACGGTCAGCATGCCCTGGGTCGAGGAACGCCGCCAGCATCTGCGGCAGCTTTACGCGCAGGCGCTGGTGGGCATGGGCCGCATCAGCCAGGCCCGCGACGAACTGCAACCGGCGCTGGGCTACTTCACCCGCGCCCTGAAAGAGACGCCCGCCCGCGAGGACATCCACCGCGAGGTGATGAAGCTCTACACCCGGCTCGATATGCCAGACGACGCCCGCAGCCAGTACCAGCACCTGGAGAAAATGCTCAAAGACCAGTTCGGCATCACCCCGGCCAAAGAGACTCGCGAACTGTACGAAAAGCTGGTAGGTTAGTCGCGTTTCTGCCGTGTCTGAACCGTTTACAGGAATGCGATGAGACCTTCGCCAGCGACTCGTCACAACCAGCCCGCGTCACGCCCACGCCGGATGCCATCCGATCACATGGGCGTGCTGGTGGCCGCCCTCATCATGTTCGGCGGCGGCTGGGCCGGGCTGGCCTATCTGGTGGCCACGCAGCCGCCCCGCATCGGCGCGGAGCTGTGGCTGTTCTTCATTCTGCTGCATCTGGCCGTCACCGGGACGGTGCTGCCGGTCATCCGCTACCTCAATGTCAGCCTGTTCGCCAGTCGCGGCATTCCGCCGGGCGGTGTCATCGTGCGGCAGAGTGTGTGGGTGGGCCTGTATGTGGTCATCTGCGCCTGGCTGCAAATTCTGCGGGCGCTCTCTGTGCCGATTATGGTCTTTCTGGCGTCGGTGTTCATCGTGCTGGAAGTCTTTCTGCGTATGCGCGAGGCCAGCGGTGACGAAGCCTGAAGATGCCCTGCGCGCCCTGCCGCCGGTCGACGCGCTGCTCAACGCCGCCGGCCCGCTGATCGCCGCCTACGGGCGCGCCGCCACCACCGACGCCGTCCGCGCCACACTGGACGCCACCCGCCAGCGCATCCGCAGCGGCGAAGCCGCCAGCACCGATTCCGGCTCGCTGCTGCAGGCCGTCCGCGCCCACCTGGAACGCCAGTTTACACCCACCCTGCGCCCGGTCATCAACGCGACCGGCGTCATCATCCACACCAATTTAGGCCGCGCGCCCCTGTCGGCAGCAGCCCAGGCGGCGACGAGCGCGGTGGCGGTCGCTTACAGCACGCTCGAATTTGACCTGGACGATGGCAAACGCGGCAGCCGGTTGGTCCACGCCGAGGCGCTGCTGCGCGACATCACCGGGGCCGAGGCGGCGCTGGTGGTCAACAACAACGCGGCGGCCACCGTGCTGATGCTGGCCGGGCTGGCCCAGGGCCGCCAGGTGATCGTCTCGCGCGGGCAACTGGTGGAGATCGGCGGCGGCTTCCGCGTGCCCGACATCATGCGCCAGAGTGGGGCGCAGCTCGTCGAGGTGGGCACCACCAACCGCACCCGCGCCGCCGACTACGAGCAGGCCATCTCCGAGGAGACGGCCCTGCTGATGCGCGTTCATTCATCCAACTTCAAGCAGATCGGCTTCACCGAGGAGACGCCCCTGGCCGAGCTGGTGCGCATCGCCCACCGGCACAACCTGCGCGTGGTCGATGACCTGGGCAGCGGCGCGCTGGTCGATACGGCCAGCTACGGCCTGGAACACGAGCCAACCGTCCAGGAGAGCGTCGCCGCCGGGGCGGACGTGGTCGCCTTCAGCGGCGACAAGCTGCTGGGCGGTCCCCAGGCCGGGATTCTGGTGGGGCGGCGCGAGGTGATCGACGCGCTTAAACGGCATCCGCTGGCGCGGGCCATCCGCGCCGATAAGCTGTGTCTGGCCGCGCTTTACGCCACACTGGACCATTACCGGCGCGGCGAGGAATGGCACGAAATCCCCGTGCTGTGGATGATCGCCCGCCCCCTGGCCGAGCTTCGGCGCGTGGCCCGGCGCTGGGCGCGCCAGTTGGGACCGGCAGCCTCGGTCATCGCCGGCGAGTCGACCGTCGGCGGCGGCAGTCTGCCGGGGGCGACGCTGCCCAGCGCGCTGGTGGCCCTGGACGTGCCCGCGCCCGCTTCGCTGGCGGCGACACTGCGCGACTCAGTGACGCCGGTCATCGCCCGCGTCGCCGGCGACCGCCTGCTGCTGGACCCGCGCACGGTCCTGCCCGGCCAGGAGAAATCGCTGCTGGCGGCGGTCCGCGCCGGGCTGGACCCCACCTCCAACCTTCCTTGACAGCCCCCAACCCCCATGCTAGAA
>CAZXCK010000150.1:0-9442 GCA_964639225.1 uncultured Anaerolineaceae bacterium
GACCTGGATTACAAGGGCCTCAGCAACGCCGGAACATGGTTTATTGGGCGGCTGCAATCGGAGAACGACAAGCGCCGCGTAGTCGATGGCCTGCGCTCGATGGCGTCCACCGACGACGAAATGCAGATGAGCGACGTCGAGCACCTCATCGCCGACATCGCGCCGCGTGTGTTCCTCATGCGCAACGTCCACGACGACAACGGCCCGCTGCTGCTGCATACGCGCTGGGCCATGAGCTATCTGCGCGGCCCGCTGACCCGGCAGCAGGTGCAAATTCTGATGAAGGACCAGCGCGCCGAACTAATGCGCGGCATGGTCCCGGCCCAGCAGACGCGCACCATCCACACGGCCCCGGTTCCCGGCCTGCCACCCGGCGCGCCACCCGTGCCGCCGCCGCCGGTCAGCGGCGCGCCGAACACGCCACCGCCGCCGGCCTCAACCGGATTCGGCGCTCAATCCGCGATGTCGCCCGTGCCACGCGGCAGCCGGGCGATCACACCGCCGCAGGGCTTCAGCGGCAATCCACCGGCGCTGCACAGTTCCATCGACCAGTATTATCTGCCGGTGAACCTCAACCCGCAGGCCGCCGTCTCTTACTGGGAAGAACAGAACGGCACCCGTGCCCAGAACGCGCAGGGCGGCGTGCTGGTCTACGTGCCGGTGCTCAAAGCACAGGCGCTGGTCCGCTATCAGGATCGCAAGGCCAACATCTACACGGCGCGGACCTTCGCCTACCGCGTGCCCGATGTGCAGCTTGCGGGCATCATCCACTGGGACGATTACCTGGTGGATCCGCTGGACGCGCGCGCCATCAACGCCGAACCGGCGGCGCAGGTTGGCTTTGGCGAACTGCCGCCCGGCCTCAGCGACAACCGCCGCCTGAGCACGCTGCGCCGCGAGGTCACCGACATGCTCTATAACACGGCGCTGCTCAAGGTGCCGCACAACCCGGACCTGAAAATATATGGCAACCCGGACGCCGGTTTCAACGAGTTCCGCGCGGCTGTCAGCCAGGCCGTCCGCGAAGGGCGCGACGCCGAACTCGATAAGCTGTCGGCGCGTTATGCCGGTCTGATGGATAAGCTGGAAGAACGACTGCGCCGCAAGGAAATCGAGCTGCGCGCCGAGGAAAAGGAACTGGGAGACCGCCGCCGCGAGGAGATGTTCACCACCGGCGAGGCGCTGCTGAGTCTGTGGCGCGGGCGCACCAACTACACCCTGTCTCGCATGAGCCGCGCCACACGCTACCGCCGCCAGACGACCGCCGACATCAAAGAGAGCCACGACACCATCGCCAGCATCGAGCAGGAGATGGGCCGCCTGGAAGAAGAATTTGAGCAGGCGCTCAGCCAGATTAACGAACGCTGGACGCAAACCCTGGAACGGGTCGAGGATCACAACATCCAGCCCTACAAGAAGGATATTCACCTGGAACTGTTCGGTATCGGCTGGGTGCCGCACTGGTATGTCGGCATCAACGGCAGTCCGGTGCTGCTTGAGGCGCTGTAGCGCGCCACGTCGTGAATGCCCGATGGATATGGGTTTAGCCACTGAATCCAGGACGATTTATCCTGGATTCAGTGGTCAGAGTACACTGTTGGTCGCTGCGCGCAGCAGCCCGGCAGAGGCTACGCGATAGCGTTGATGCCGGTCAGCTTGCGGCCCACCAGCAGCATGTTGATCTCGTTGGTGCCTTCGTAGGTGTAGACGATCTCGGCGTCGGTTAGCAGGCGGGCGATGTGGTTCTCGATGAGGATGCCGTTGCCACCCAGCGTCTCGCGCGCGAGCTGCGTCACATAACGCGCCTTGCGGGCGTTGTTATACTTGGCCATGCTGACGATCCCCTCGTCCATCTGGCCGCTGGAGAGCAGGCGCTCCATCTGGTAGCACAGCGTCTGCATCAGCGTGACTTCGGTCGCCATTTCCACCAGTTTCTGCTGCACAAGCTGGAATCCGGCGATGGGCCTGCCGAACTGCTCGCGCTGCTTGGCGTAACTGAGCGCCAGTTCAAAAGCGCCGGTGGCGATCCCCGCCGCTTCCCAGGCCACGCCGTAGCGCCCCAGGCCCAGGACATTGGCCATATCGCGGAACGAAGTACAAAACGCCAGCCGGTTTTCCGCCGGGACACGCACATCGCGCAGGCGAATGTCGGCGTTGAGCACCGACCGCTTGCCCATTTTGCCGGTCAGGTCTTCGATCTCCAGCCCCTCGACGCTGGCCGGGTCTTCGATGACGAACCCGCCGAACTGGCCGTCCTCGTCGCGTGCCCACACGATCAGGATATCGGCGATGCTGGCGTTACCGATCCAGCGTTTGGCGCCATTGAGGATGTAGGCGTCACCGTCGCGGCGGGCGGTCGTCTGGACATCGACGGCGTTAGAGCCGCGCTCCGGTTCGGTGAGGGCGAACGCGCCGATCTTTTCCAGGCGGCTCATGGCTGGTAGCCAGCGTTCCTTCTGTTCATCGCTGCCCAGCATACCGATGGACCCCATCGCCAGGCCAGAATGCACACCGTAGAACGTCGTAATGGAGCCGTCGCCTTTGGCCAGCTCGAACATCGTCAGGCCCATCTCCATAAAGTTGAGTTCTGCCGAGCCGTAACCGGGAATCGGCCCGCCGATAATGCCCAGGTCTTTGATCTTCATCGCCAGCTCGCGCGGGAATTCCGCCCGGTCCCAGTACGGGTTGATATTCGGCAGCACATCCTGCTGAACAAACGCGCGCAGGCGGTCGCGCAGCGCCCGCTCGCGCTCGCCCAGGCGCTCTTCCAGATGATAGAAGTCGAACCCCGTCATGGCCGTATCAAGCGTCCCGTTAACCATCGCTGCAAAACCCTTTCTTCACGCTTCAGAATGCTCGAAAAAGTGATCCCAAACCACCACTAATCAAATGTCGATTAGATTATAATTGGGAAAATGCATTTTTGGATGAGACTCTTTTTAGAGGTTGCTCATCATCGCCGGTGTAGGTCATCACCGGATATGACAAGAGGGCATTCGGAGATTGCGGCAGATTTGCAGCTTACGCGCCACCAGCAGTTCAGGCGTGAACGCGCTGTAGCACGCCCTTACGACGGCGCGTAAGGGTGGCGTATACGGCCACCCGTTCAAGATCAGGCTCGCTTCCTGTATAACAACCAGGGTGGGAATCTGCGCGTATTTTTGGGATAATAACGGCCATCACCCGAATCACAATGGATGCTGGCCAATCTGTGGACATGCAACAAACACCCCAAGAGCGCATCGCCGCCGCCGATAACCTGGCGATTTATTCGGAGCTGGAACGCTGGCAGCTCGTCGAATATGACGAAGACGGCGCGGGGCAGGTCGTGGTCGAGGCTGTGCCCGGCCAGCCGATAAACTGCACCGAAAGCTTCGCCGTCACCCATCACCTGCCACGCAGCGGCAGCCTGCCGCTGGAACTGGTTCAGCAGGTCGTCCTCGGCTGGTCCGCCGACGACGAAGCCTGGCACCTGGGTCTGCTGCTGGCTCGTGACCTGGCCGACGTGCGCGGCAGTCGCTGGTGTGCCCTGGCCCGCTGGCCAGACCACGACACGACCGTTTTCGCCGACATGGCCAGAGAAGCCGGTCGCTCGCTGGCGCAGACCATCCACAAGCCGTTTAACGTGGTGCCGCCGCGCGGGCCGGTCGTGCGCCAGCCCCCGCCAGAGCCGCTGCCCGCGCTCCCGGTCGAGATTTCCGGCTGGCACCTGCATCAACTGGACGCGAACCAGCTCGAATTCACGCGGACCGGGCGCTGGGTGCGGGCGAAGGTGATGCGTCTCGTCTGGTACAGCTTCTGGATTGTCGTCTATCTGGTGCTGTCGATTGCCACCCTGCGCACCGATCTGGCGCTGCCCAACGCCGGGACCATGCTACCCAACCCCGAACTGCTGCCTTATCTGGGGCTGGCGGCGGCGGTGGTGCTGGCGGGGATGGTGCTGTTTATCCTGCGCGATTTGCTGTTTCTGTTTAATCGGCTGGTCATCGACGGCGGGCAGCAGCGCGTACTGATTATGCGCGGCAAACGCCCCCGGCAGATCATCCACACCTCAGACATTCAGGCGGTCTACGCCTCGCACGTCGTCAACCGGCGGCGCAAGCGGCGCAAAATCTACCACAGCGAACTGAATCTGCTGCTGGCCAGTGGTCAGTTCCGCCGGCTGCTCCAGGATAGCAGCGAAGAAGAGGTCGCCCAGGCTGGCGACCCCGCCCCCAACGGCAGCCCGAACGATGAACTGCGCCCGCTGACCAGCGGCACCGCGCGCACCACGCTCCAGGTGATGGCGCTGCACATCTCGAAAACACTCGGCGATCTGCCCTGCTGGTACGACCAGCGCCTGCGTTAACGCCCGCTGACGATGCGCCGCAGCACGGGCGCGATCTGCCGGGCCGCCCGGCCCCGGTGGCTCATCTCGTGCTTGACGCTGCCGGGTAGCTGCGCGAACGTATCGGCGTGGCCTTCGGGGACAAATACCGCATCATAGCCAAAGCCTGTCGGACCGTCGCGGTCCTCAAAGGCGATGCGCCCCTCGACTGTACCCTCGACGATAGCCTCGTCGTGCTGGCCGCTGGGGTCCACCAGCGCGATGACGCACACAAAGCGCGCCGTCCGCTGGCCTTCGGGAACATCGGCCAGTGCCGCCAGCAGCCGCTGCCGACGCCCCTTATCGTCCAGCCCATTTCCCCCATAACGCGCCGAATGCACACCGGGCGCGCCGTCCAGCGCATCGACCGCCAGCCCGCTGTCGTCAGCCAGGGTCAGCAGTCCGCTGGCCTGGGCGTAAGCCCGCGCCTTGATGAGCGCGTTGCCGGTGAAACTGTCGGCGCTTTCGTCCACGTCCAGCGACGCCAGCCCGGCGTCGGCAGCGCTGATGAACGTCGCCGGGATGTCGGCCAGCAGCTCGCGGTATTCGCGCAGCTTGCCGGGATTCGCTGTTCCGATCAGGATATCCATGTCATCTCCATCAGGCGCGCGGCGGAGTCTCGCCGCGCATAATCGGTTCCCGCGCAATCGTACACGGGAAAAGGCGCGGAAGCAAAGGGGCTATCCCCCGCCGACGCCATCCTGACATTCGACGCGGGCTGCGCTACAATGCGACCTCATGCGAAACCTACGCGGCTGGATTATCACCCTCACCTGTATCTTTCTGGCGCTGCTGGCGCTGGATGCGTATCCCGGCCTGCGCGGCGGCTCCGGCTGGCGCTGGCCTTATGCCCTGCCCGACGACTGGCTGCCGGTCGCGCTGCTGGCGCTGATTCTGGCCGTCTACGTGGCCGGGACGCTGGCCCTGCGCCGTGTTCACCTGCCTGATGCGGCGGGGCTGGTCTGGGGGGTGCTGGGCGGATTCGTCATCGCCATAGGTGTCGTCGGCGTGCGCGGCGACCCCGCCTTTGTGCTGTTTACGCGCACCGTCTCGCCGGTGCAGACCGGAGCCAGCACGCTGGCCGTGCGCACGCTGGCCGAAGAGGGCGCGCTGGACGCGCTCCGCCGCTGGCCGGAAGTTATGCGCGAAGCCCAGGACGCCAACCTGATCCACTTTACGACCAGCCCGCCGGGGCAACCGCTGCTGCATTACGGGGCGGCGGCCCTCTTCGAGCGTATGCCGGGCGTCAGCCAGCCGCTGAGTATGGCGCTGCGGCCTTTCCAGTGCAGCAACGACACCGTAATGGCCTACACCGCTGCCGAGATCAGCGCCACGCTGCCGGGGATGCTCATGCCGTTGTGGGCCGCGCTGGCCGTGCTGCCAGTTTACGCGCTGGGCCGTCTGCTGTTCGAGACGCGCGCGGCAGCCCTGCGGGCCGCCTTGTGGTGGCCGCTGGTGCCGTCGGTGCTGTTGTTTGCGCCGACGTGGAACACGCTTTACCCGCTGCTGGGCGCTGCATCCGGGGCGCTGCTGCTGGCCGGGCTGCTGCTGGCGGGGCGTGGCGGGGCTTGGCGGGCGTCACTGTTTGTCGCCTCTGGCGTGGTGGCGTCCGCCATGACATTTCTCAATTTCGCCGTGCTGCCGCTGCTGCTGCTGTACGGCCTGCTGACCCTCGGCTGCTGGTGGTTTGTGCGCGGCGGCGCGGGCGGCTTCTGGTGGCCGGTGCGCGCTGGGCTGTGGTACGGGCTGGGGCTGGCGTCCGTGTGGCTGATCTACGGGCTGATAACGGGCGTCACTCCGCTGGACATCGCCGCTGTGACATTTGAGAAACACAGCGAACTCGTCGAGCGCGATTACCTGCCCTGGCTGCTGCTGCATCCGTATGACACGCTGATGTTCAGCGGCTGGCCGCTGGCGGCACTGTTTATCGCTGGTGGCTGGCTGGCGCTGCGCCGCCTGCCGGACCGCCTGCGCGCCCTCGATGTGCTGGCGCTGGCCACGCTGCTGACGTTTGTGCTGGTCAATCTCAGCGGCGTGGTCCAGGGGGAAAACGCGCGCATCCTCAGCTTTTACGCGCCGTTCTTCCTGGTGGCGGGTGGGCGCTGGCTGGAAAAAACGCCGCGCTGGGATGCGCCGCTGCTGGCCGCGCAGGCGCTGACCGTCGGGGTGATGGCGCTGGCTCTGCCGGTTGTGCCGCTGGACCTCAATCCGCAGCCGACCGGCCCCCGCAGCGACTTTCCGCGCATCGAAGAGCTGCCGCTGCGCTCGGTTGGGGACACCTTCCGCAGCGCGAATTACGCTGGCAGCTTCACGCTCGACTCGTATCGCTTTGTGGCCGACCCGGCGCAGCAGGCGCTGTCGCTCGAAATTGTGTGGCAGGGCGTGGAGCCGGTCGAGCGTCCGTATACGTTCGAGATCGTGGCCCGCGCCGACGACCCCAATCTCGGCCCGGTGAGCAGCGAACCCATGCGCTGGCAGGCGCAGTTCGGCCACTATCTGCCGACGTGCTGGCGTCCGGGTGAAACTGTGCCGGACCTGGTGCAGATTGACCTGCCGGTGGTGTCGGCCCCGGTCCAGTGGACGCTGGAGCTGACCGCCATCGACCCGCGCACCGGGGACCGCATGTGGGTCCATACACCCGATGGCGAGCCGAACCTGTGGGCCGAACTGGGGCCGGTGCCGTATCCGTAGGCGTGTCGCGCTACATCTGCCGCCGGTAAAACTCGACGGTGCGCGCCAGGCCGGTCTCAAAATCGACGACGGGCGTGAAGTCCAGCAGATCGCGCGCGCGATCGATACCGGCGCGGCTGTGCAGAATGTCGCCGGTGCGCGGCGCTGCATGGACCGGGGCGATGTCTGTGCCCAGGATGGTATTGAGCCTGTCCACCAGTTCCAGCAGGCTGATGCGCCCGCCGGTGGCCAGATTCATGGTGTGGCCGGGGGCGTCGGGCGCGGTTGTCGCCAGCAGATTGCCATGCACCACATTGTCGATATAGGTGAAATCCCGTGACTGCTGGCCGTCGCCGTAGATGGTCGGCGGCTGGCCGTTGAGCATCGCCGTGATGAACTTCGGGATGACCGCCGCATACTGCGAGGCCGGGTCCTGGCGAGCGCCAAACACGTTGAAGTAACGCAGCGACACCGTCTCCAGGCCGTAGACGCGGGTGAACGTCTGGCAGTAGTATTCACCGGCCAGCTTGGCGACACCATAGGGCGAGATGGGCGCCGGTGGCATGTCCTCGCGTTTGTATTCGCCTTCGATCTCGCCGTAGGCCGACGATGACGCGGCGTAGACCACGCGCTTAACGCCCATATCGCGGGCGGCCAGCAGCACGTTGAGCGTGCCCGTTACACAGACCTCGTGCGTCAGCAGCGGATCGTCCACGCTGCGCGGGACCGACGGCAGCGCCGCCTGATGCAGCACATAATCGGCACCGGCGAACACCGGACGCAGCGTGTCCAGTTCGGTGATGCTGACGGCGTGGTAGCTGTAATCGCCGCCCAGGCTGGCTAAATAATCCAGGTTTTCCTGTTTACCCGTGAGCAGATTGTCCACGACACGCACCGCGTGCCCCGCTTTGAGCAGATTTTCCGCCAGATGCGAGCCGATAAAGCCCGCGCCCCCGGTGACGACATACGTTGTTGCCATGATTCCCCTTTGTTCGTCTGTTGTCGGATAATGCGCTGGTTGGCGGATGTCCCGGCGGACAGGGCAGACCCTGTCCCTACAATGATCTGTCCGGATTCATAGGGAACTGCGCCATCCGTTGCTGTCAACCCCGCTGGTACTTATACCGGATCCAGAACATGAGCGCGTACAGCAGCGCCAGCAGCACCAGCCCGCCGATGCCCATCGCCCAGGCGGTGGCAGTAGAGACGGCCCCCATCAGCAGGGCCAGCGTGCCATAGAGCGCGCAGCCGCTGTACAGCACAAACAGCGTCCAGCGCTGGTTGAGGCCCAGGCTCAACAGCCGGTGCGACGTGTGATCTTTGCCCGCCTCGCCGGGCGAACGGCCTTCCGACAGGCGGGTAAACACCACCAGATTGATGTCGAATACGGGCAGGGCCAGCACAAACACGGGGATAATCCAGCTCAGGCCGGGCGGCGTCGCGCCGAACTCCAGCACGATTCCCAGCGTCGCCAGCACAAAGCCCAGCGTGAGCGCGCCCATATCGCCCATGAAGGTGCTGGCCGGGTTGTAGTTGTAGGTCAGGAAGCCAACCGCGCTGCCCAGCAGCGCCGCCGCCAGCGCGCTGACCATCGGCAGCCCCTGCGCCAGCCCGATGAGTAAAAAGAATCCCGCCGCGATAGCCGACAGCCCGGCGGCCAGGCCGTCCATGTTGTCCAGAAAGTTGACCGCATTGGTGACGGCCACCACCCAGAAGATCGTCAGCGGGTAATCCAGCCAGGGGGTGTTGAACATACTGATGTGAATGCCGCCCAGCACCAGCACGACCGCCGCGCAGGCCATCGCCACCAGCCGGGTGCGGATGCCCAGGTTGTAATAATCGTCGAGCAGGCCGACGGTCGCCAGCAGCGCCGCGCCCAGCAGAATGGCGACGATCTGACTCATGTAATGCGCCGGGCTGAACAGCAGCAGCGCCAGCGCCAGCGAGGCGAAGATCGCCAGCCCGCCCATCAGCGGCTTGTGGTCTTCGTGGATTTTGCGCGTGCTGGGTTTATCGACCACGCCCAGGCGCATCGCCACCTGCCGCGAAACCGGCGTCAGCCCCAGCGAAGTGGCAAATCCGAATAACAGAATGGGCACGAATTGCAGGCTATCCATAAATGGCACGGCTCCCTGAGTGTGCGCATCGAGTATACTGCAAAAGCCGGGGCCATATCAGGGGAATTGTGGGTGTTTGCAGGGCTATCGCAGTAACTACTCAGCATATCTCGTGGGGGCGCAGCCCGCCAGGACTATGTCCTGGTTACACCCCCGCAAGGGAGCGAGGCTCCCTTGACCCTGTGCTTTGCCGCAAGCGGCTTGCGCAAAGCGCCGAAAAAGGCAAAGTTTTGTCCACTTTTGATGTGCTTTAACAAATTAATGCGGATAAACCGATCTCGTAGCATGC
>CAZXCK010000151.1:0-9439 GCA_964639225.1 uncultured Anaerolineaceae bacterium
TGCGCGAGGGCAGCGCCCTCGCAATTGGAGTTTCTGACTTTGCAATCGCCCTGCCGGCAGAACCACAACGGTCCGTCGAGTCCGGCGCGCCCCGCCAAGATGATGGAAAACTGAAAATATCGGCCAAACGCGCTTTAACCTGTTATGATTAACTCTATTCCGCCAGATAAGACGAGGCGCGCGGCCATGCCCTACCTGATCGACGGCCACAACCTGATCGGCCAGATGCCGGATATTTCGCTGGATGACCCCAACGACGAAGCCCTGCTGGTGCAGAAGCTCAGCGGATTTGTCGCCCGCAAACGCCAGAAATGCGTCGTCGTCTTCGATCATGGCGTGCCCGGCGGCGTCTCGCGCATGTCCAACCGGGGCGTGCAGGTCGTGTTCGCCTCGCCGCCGTACAACGCCGACCAGCTCATCATGCGCCGCATCCACAACACCCGCGACCCCAAAAACTGGACCGTCGTTTCGTCCGATAACCAGGTACTGGAGATGGCGCGCCGCCGCCGCATGCAGATCATTCGCTCGTCGGAGTTCGTCGAGCATCTGCGCCGGCCACCGGAGCCGGAACGTCCCGGCCCGGACGAGGCGCCGGACGTGCGGCTCACCGAGGATGAAATCGAGATGTGGCTGCGCGAGTTCAACCAACGCGACGACCGCTAAACGCAGAAAGGCAGGCCAACTATGGCAGATTCACGCTGGATGATCTACGGGGCGACCGGCTTCACCGGACGCCTGCTCGTCGAAGAAGCCATCGCGCGCGGGCATCGCCCGGTCATCGCCGGGCGCTCTACCGAGCGCGTGCAGGCTCTCGCCCAGCAGCACGGCCTGGAATTTCGCGTGTTTGGCAGCCACGACAGCCGCGAGATCACCGCTAACCTGCGCGCCGCCGCTGTCGAGCTGGTGCTGCACGCAGCCGGGCCGTTCATCCACACCAGCGCCCCCATGATCGACGCCTGCCTGCGCACCAACACTCACTACCTCGACATCACCGGCGAGATTCCCGTATTCGAGAACACCATC
This sequence comes from uncultured Anaerolineaceae bacterium, assembly GCA_964639225.1. Taxonomy (GTDB): domain Bacteria; phylum Chloroflexota; class Anaerolineae; order Aggregatilineales; family Phototrophicaceae; genus CAZXCK01. The sequence goes on from CAZXCK010000151.1 coordinate 1,024, forward strand.
CGCCACGACACTCTGGCGAAAGCGCGCGGCGTGCTGCTCATGTCCGGCGTCGGCTTCGACATCGTGCCGTCGGACTGCCTCTCGCTCTATCTGGCGGAGCAGGTCGAAGAACCGTTCGCCCTGGAACTGGCCATCAGCGGCCTGGGTGGCGCCGACAGCAAAGAGGGCGCTGGCGTCAGCGCGGGCACGCTCAAAAGTGTGCTGGAGATGACCGCGCTCGGCGGGCAGGTGCGGCGCGGAAACCGTCTGCAGCCGCTGGACCTGGGCATGATGGTCAAGTCGTTTTCCTTTCCCTTCGGCGAGCGCGAAGCGATGGCCATCTCGTGGGGCGATGTCTCCACCGCCCATCACACGACCGGCGTGCCCAACGTCACCACCTACATGACCTTCCCCCTGCCGCTGATTAAAGGCGCGCAGTCAATCGGCTGGCTGGTGCAGCGCCTGCTGAGAATCGACGTCGTACGCCAGCGCATCGCCGAGCAGATCGACCGCACCGCCACCGGCCCCAGCGACGAGGCCCTCGCCACCGCCCGCGCCCACATCTATGGCCACATGACCGGGCGCGGCGGCAGCACCGCCGAAGCCTGGATCGAAACCGCCGAGGGCTACCAGTTTACGCGGCTGGCCGCCATCCGCATCGTCGAGCGCGTCCTGGACAGCGACCTGACCGGCGCGCTCACACCGGCGCGGGCCTTCGGCGCCGATTTCGCCCTGGAGATCGAGGGCACCGTCCGCCGTGACCGTCTGGACGAATCACCGGCATGATCCGGGCACACGCCGACCGCGACCGCTTCCGCGAGATGGGCGCGGCGGGCCGGCGCTACCATACGCTGTTTGAGGACTTGCTGAAGGGTTAACGGACGCGCCGAAGCATCCCTGCCTGCGGTCCAGGACAGGCTTGGCAGAGACAGGCGAACGGGGCAGGCCGTCAGTTCTGGAGTTTGGGCAGGCTGCGCGGCTGCGGAATCGTCTTGAGGATTTCGTCGATGATGGCGGCGGTGCGTTTGCTGTACAGCCACACCATGCCCGCCTTGACGCCTGTCGCGCAGATGACGGCCAGCGTCACGGTGTAGGGCGCGCCGAACTCGATGATGTACACGCCGATCTGATCGCCCTCAAAATACGTGGAGTGAAACTTGGCCTCGTCCAGCAGGTGCGCCAGCGAGTGCTGCGCCTTGTGGTCGATGCTCAGCGCCTGAGTCAGCAGTTGCAAGTCGTAGTCGTCGAGCGTCCCCGCCGCGCCGACCATGTTGCCATCGGCGTCCACCAGCCCCACGAAACTGGCGCGCACATGCCCCAGCAGCCGGTTGAGTTCCATGTTGATGCGTTTGAACTGCTGCCGCCCCAGCATGAGCGCCGCCGGGCGCGTGCGCGGGTCCAGGCGTTTGGCACGGTCGCGCGGGGCTTCGGGCTTGGGCTGTTCTTCGTGTTCAACATGGCGGTGATTCTGGCGTTTAGCCTCTAACTGACGCTCGATCTGCATCAGCACGAACGTCAGATTGAGCGGCTTGTACAGATAATCGACCGCGCCCAGGCGGAACACGGCCACGGCGCTCTTGGCGGAGAGATCGTCGTCGATGACGATGACGCTGGCATTGGGCCGCAAACCACCCACAACCGCCAGCAGGTCCATACCGCTGAGGTCCGGGAGTTCGGCCTCAGTGACGATCAGATCAAAATTGGTAAGCAGAATTTCGCTGAGCGCCTCTTCAAACGAACCGGCCTGGTGGGTCGCGTAGCCGCCGGCCATCTCCAGAGTATCGACCAGTGCTGTGCGCAGTTCCTCGTCTTTGGCGACGATCAAAATGCGTTCTTTGCGATGTGGTTTAGCCATCAGGTGTCAACTTTCAGCCAGTCGTTCAGGGTGGACCCCGTTAGATATTCGTTTATGAGCGACGCCAGATCAATGATTTGCAGCATACGCTGCTTGTAACTGATAATACCACGAATGTGCTTTCCAGACGTTGAGGACTTGTGTTCCGGCGCCAGCGGAACAAATTCCACCTGCTGGACTTCGTCGACGACCAAGCCCAGCATCTGGTCGTCGTGCAGGCCGACGATGAAAAGCGTCGTCACGTCCAGCTCGCTGTCTGGCGCGCCCAGCACGCGGCGCAGGTCCAGCAGGGGCAGCACCGTCCCATGCCGGTTGGCGACTCCCAGCAGCGCCGGGGCGGCGCCATTCACCTGCATCAGTTCGACCAGCGCGGCCACTTCCACCACCTCATCGACCGGCAGGGCGTATTCCTGCTGGTCCAGGCGAAAGGTGAGGACGGGCACAGCGTTAGGCGTTGAATCAGTCACGGTCGGCACTCGCTGGACGACTGTTGTTCTCGCCCAGCCACATCACCATGATGATCGTGGGCGGCTCTGAACCGTGCAGCATGATCTCGTCCACCAGGTCGCCCAGCTTGGAGCGCAGCGCGACCAGGACGTTGTTGGCCGACACACCGGCCAGCCAGGGCGTCTCCGACGAAATCTGCAGACCGGTGGCCATGCCGTCGATGATGCCGTTAAGGTGGATCGTGTGCGCCTCGCCGGTCTTAAGCACCAGTTCGGCCAGGGTCGCGGCGGCGCTGGCGAGTTGAGCGCGGTGGGCCGGGGCGAACCCCAGCAGGCTGGCGGCGCGCCGGGCGGTATCGCGCACGATCATAATGTCCATGCTGTCTTCCACCTTCACCGACATAATCGGCGGGCGCATGTGATAGGGGCTGGTTGCTTCCACCGTGTTACCTTACCTGGACTCTTCGGAGCGCGCCAGGCAAACCGGTCATTCGAGAATGCCCAGTTCCTGGAGCGTGCCGATTAAATGCTCCGACGCGAATATATCCTTCGGGATGTAGTCATCGGCACCGGCACGCAAGCCAGACATGGTCGCCTGCGGCCCGGCCTTCTCAGTCAGCATAATCACCGGGATATCCTGCGTGGCCGGGTTGCGTTTCAAGCGCCGGCACACCTGGAATCCGTCCATGCTGGGCAGCTTGACATCAAGCACCACCAGCGCGGGCGGGTTTTCGATGGCTTCGCGGATGCCATCCGGTCCGTCGTAAGCCACCCTCACGCGCAGGCCGACGCTTTCCAGCGTCTCCTTGATCTGCGCTGCCTGGGTTTTGCTATCTTCAACTAGAAGGACTTCCAAAGCCATGATATTCCCCTGTTCGTAGGGACTCCTACTACTGCGTGAGTCGAATAAGTGCTGGCGGCAGTTCCACCAATGATAACACCTGTTCCACCGCACCAACGGCGACCGCAGCCCCCGGCATGCCGTAAACGGTCGCGCTGGCCTTGTCCTGGGCCAGGGTGCGCGCCTTAGCCTGGCGCATAGCCAGCAGGCCAGTCGCGCCGTCATCGCCCATACCGGTGAGCACCAGCCCCACCGCACGCGCGCCACAGGCTCGCGCCGCCGACTCGAACAGTACATTGACCGATGGCTGGTAACGATACGATCCCTGCGCCCCGTCGAGTCGGGCCACCAGACCCCTGCCACGCCGCTGCACCCACAAATGCGCGCTGCCCGGCGCCAGCAGCGCCATCCCCGGCTGGAGCGGCTGGCCATCGACGGCGACTCGTACCACCAGCGGCGAGCTTTTATCCAGCCAGCGCGCCAATCCCGGCACAAATTCCTGAGCGATATGCTGGACGATCAGCACCGGCACCGGCAGGTCAGCCGGCAGGCCGCCCAGCAGCTTACTCAAGGCGCTGGGACCGCCAGCGCTGGCCCCGATGACGATAAGCTCCGGCGTTTCGCTGGGGGCCGGGGGCCGGGCCACCTGGACACTGTCGCTGTTCTGGTAGCCGCGCCGCACCACACTGACCCCGGCCATCGCCACCAGTGTGCGCACAAGCTGGCGCTGCTTCTCCGGGAAATCCGGGCGGCTGCGATCCGGCGGTTTTTCGACCACTGCCAGCGCGCCCGCCTCCAATGCCTGGAATGACAGCTCGATATCCTGCTCCACCAGCCCGCTGACCACCACCACCGGCGTCGGCGTCTGCGCCATGATGTGCCGCGTGGCCGCCAGCCCGTCCAGGCGCGGCATGTTGATGTCCATCGACACGACATCCGGGTGCAGTTCGGCGACCAGCCGCAGCGCTTCCTGGCCATCGCGCGCCTGGCCGACAACCTGCATCCCTGGTGTTTCCTCAATCACACGCACCAGATGATGGCGAATGGTGGCGCTGTCCTCGGCGATCAGAACGCGCGTCGCCGATGTTCCGGCTCGCCCCTGGGCGGTCCTGTGTAAATCGCTGCTGCCGGTGTGGTTGGTCATCATCAATTCGGGCGGTGATAAGAACAGAAACGCCCGCCATTTATCCTATATTATAACTATGACTGTGGAATGGTATTCGAGGCAATAGCAGCGTCTTAACTGTTTGAAAATTCTATCTTTATTCGGCTGTTTTTCGTTTGTTATTCGTATATTACACGCCTATCGCGCGGCTGATACCGGCGCAGACCAATCCTGCCCGCCGCGATTTGTGACAAATATCACATGCATTTGATGACAACCATCACCCTGGCTCATCTTTACGGGACTCGTCTGACGGTCTAGAGTCCATGTGTTCGGGATGTGCCGCTAATCCGCACAGCCCGCGAGCTTCTGCTTAAATTATGAAGGAATAACTATGTCGTATTCACGGATTTTACTATTGATTCTGTTTATGCTGGTGGCCGTCAGTGGGGCAACCCTGGCCGACTCCGACCCCGGTGAAATCCTGCAAAGCGAATACATGACCGAACACACCATCGCCACCATTCGCCCCATCGTCGATAATTTCTATCCGCCAGAGCAGGCCATCGCGCCGCAGTACGCCGTCGATGAATACCAGATTCGCCTGACCAGCCTGAACCGCGACGGCGAACCCATCGAAATTCTGGCACAGCTCTACATTCCGCGCACCGAGGACGCCACCGAAATGCCGGTGTATGTGATGGGCGCGGGTTCTTCCGGGCTGGTAGATGCCTGTGCGCCGTCGAGAGAGCAACCCTCCGTCCAGAACTGGGGCAGCTACCGCGCCTTCCTGCTGTCGATCGCCACGCAGGGCTACATTACCATCATGCCGGACTATGCCGGCTTCAACGACCCGGACAGCATCCAGCCCTATTACGTCGCCGAGATGGCCGGCAAGGTGATGCTCGACGCCGGGCGCGCCGTCTATGACCTGTACGATTCCGGCACCGACTGGCAGACCGAATCGACCGGCGTGACGCCTGACGAACTGGTTTTCATGGCCGGTTACTCGCAGGGTGGCCAGTCGATCTTCGCCGCGAAGGACATGTGGCAGGATTACGCGCCGGAGCTGCCGCTGGCCGGTGTCATCGGTTATGCGCCGGTGGTCAATATGCAGTATCACATGCTGCGCCTGCCGCAGCTCGCGCCCTATCGCCTGTACGCCTGGGCCGATTACTATGGCGCGGACCTGGTCAACTATGAGGAGGTGTTCGCCGATGTCTGGCTGGCCACGCTGGAAGAAGATGTGCTGCGCCTGTGCGTGATCGACGCTGCTGGTTACTTCAGCGCCAGCCCCGCCGAACTCTACCGACCGGAGTTCCTCGAAGCCCTGCAGAACGAGACGCTGGACGAAGACTATCCCGACCTCTACGAACTGTTCGAGATGAACAACCCCGGCTTCGTCCAGAACGACGTCCCGGCGCTCATCATCCAGGGCACGCTGGATAACACGCTGCCCATGTGGGTCCATGAGGCGTTCGTCGAGCCATACTGCGAAATCGGCAATCACTTAACCGAGTTCATCGCTGAAGATGTGACACATTTCACGGTGCGTCAGGTGAGCTATCGCTTCGTCATGGAGTGGATGCAGACCATCGCCAGCGGCGAGACTCCTCGCAACGACTGCCTCGACCGCTGAAATCGGACAGGCTGCCTGGTGGGGTGAGGCTTTGGCCTCGCCCCGCTGGTTTCAGGCACCCGGCTACATGTTCTCAATCACATTCTGCAGATGCAGCGCCGCCGAATCGATGAGCGTGATGGCGTCGGTCAGGGCGTCTTTGGCCTGGTTAAACTCGCGCTGCCTGATCTTCGACTGGCTTTGCTTGGTCTTGGACTTGGCGACGCGCACCAGCGAGCGCGCCCGCGCCAGGTCCAGCCGCACGGCGAAAGTGCAATCGCCCCGTGCTTCCGCGAAATTGAGATAAGCGACTTTGAGACTTTCGCCCAGTTGCTTGGTCCGCAGCAGGACATCGCGCGGCATGCTGACGCGCGCGAACAGGTCGATGGTGTCCAGCAGCCACAGGTCCACCAGGAACTGCCCCAGATCGTGGGCGGCGTCGCCATCCAGACGCAGACTCTCCAGGTCGATAAGCCGGAACTGAAGGTCCCATTCCGCCTGGGGGATGTTCTCCTGCTCGATCATGCGAATCATGATGTTACGCGAGTGCAGGTCGCCGTGCATACACGCCAGCGGAAAGCCCTCAAGCTGTTCCTGGTGCTGCATGATCGCGCCGATGCGCCCATTGATGACGCGCTCGATAGTCTGGAAGCGTTCGATGTCCTCCGGGGGAAGCTGTTGGGTGGTGCTGGGCATTTGCATGACGTGGGTGATGTTCTTGATATGTTCGATGATCGGCAGCATATAGATATCGCGCACATGGTTGCCGGTAGCCTTTCCGGGCCGGGAGCCGCTGCCGTTATGCACGTCGATCAGAAACTGGCCCAGCAGGTCGAACAGGCGTGGCTTTTCCGGTTTGAGCAGACGCTCGAAGTCCTCGAACAGCGTCCGGTACTGATGCAGGTCTTCCATGATGATGTAGGTGCGACCGCGCTTGTCGGTGTAGCTGGAGTCCGGCACTTTAACGAAGAAATCCTTCAGGCGCTCTGGCAGCAGGCTGTAGTTCTCGCGCTCCTGCTCGATCTCCTGAATCGGCCCGTATTTGACGACCAGTGTGCGATTGTTCAGCAGATTGCTGCCGCCGTCGGTCGGGTTGGAGACATATGGCTCGATGCGAAAAACCTCGGCGTCAGACAGTCCCAGCTTGAGCTTTTTGTACTCGCCCAGGTCGATGTGAAACCATTCGCGCAGCGCCCGGATAATGCTGTGCCGTTCCGGCCATTCGTCGTCACCGTTTATCTGCGCAGCCATCCGCCGTAAGGGGTCCAGCCAGGAGCGCGCGCCTGCTGGCTCGCCGATGTAAGCGTTGACGGCGACGATCGTGCGGCATAACAGCATCAGATAGTAGTACTCGTCGCTGAACAGGCTGCGGATGCTGCGGGCCGGTTCGGTCCCGTAAAACTGCTGCCACCACAGCCGCATGGCCCGGTGGATGGCCGGAGCGATCTGGGGGTATTCGTGCATCAGCGGCGCCAGATTCTCGATGACGTAGCAGGTGTTGAGAATAAGCTGCTGGAACACTTTCTCGTGCTGGTTGAGCAGCCCCGGAGTCAGCATGTGCTGGGGCGGCGGCTGGTGCATCACGTCGATGATCTCTTTGAGGCGTGTCCAGCGATTGTGGCTCACGCCCCAGAAGCCATTGTGAGATTCGGCCTGTTTGATCAACTGGTCGAGATAGTTGGCGTGGTGCGGTGCCAGCTTGCCGTCCAGTTCGTAGACCAGCCGCAGCGCCAGCGCCATATCCTTATCCTGAAGCCCCTGGTTCAGCAGCCGGTTGAGGATATCGCGCGCCTCGTCCCGTGTGATGAAACTGTGCTGGATATTCTTGCTCCAGGCCAGCAGCAGCAGTTTGAGCGCCCACAACGTTTCGAACACTGGCGCCGGATGCTGGTCCGGGTTGTCGTGGTCGATTTCGAAATAATCGCCAGATCGCTGGTCCGCCAGTTGTTTCAACCGGGTCTGTACCGAGGGGTCATCCGGGCGCAGGTTCAGCAACCCTTCCAGATTGAGCATCTCGGCGATGTCGATGGTGTCGCTGCCCGGCACTGGAAACGGAGAAGTGAACCATTCGCGCGCTTCTAACAGTTCGTCGGCGTGGGCTGGCAGGCCGTAAGCCAGCAGCGCGGCGGTCCGGTGCTGGGTGAGGCGCAGGCGAGGTAGCTGTGGCGTCTCGGCGAGACTGCCGCTGCGACTGCCCAGAATTTGCTTGGGATGCTTGCCCGGCGCCGCGATGAGATAGGCGGCCAGACCGTTGATAGTTTTGTCGAAATCGTCAAGTTGCGCGGCTGAGTCTGAGTTCATGGCTGCTGGATTGCAAATCTGTTATGCGGGAATTAACTAAACGAAAAACGAACGTTAATTAAATAATAAGGGAACTTAGGGCGCTTGTCGATCACTCAAATGTTCGAAATTGCATTCCGACCATTTCTTAAACAAACATTTATGTTCAATTGCTTGCTTTGTGCCCGGAAGCGTGTTACGCTCTCTTACATTCAGGAGGTATCAGCTTTGAACGCCGTCGCAGAAAACCCGCGCAACTACAAATTCATGTGTATGATGTGTGACTGGTCGC
>CAZXCK010000152.1:0-9387 GCA_964639225.1 uncultured Anaerolineaceae bacterium
TAGCACGCCCTTACGATGGCGCGTAAGGGTGGCGTATACGCCACCCGCTTCCTGTTGCCTGCTGCACTCATGTTTTATGCCGGGCTACGAGGGTCCGCCCCCAAAGTCGAATGCCCCCGTACCCCCCAAACACCTGCGACATTCGCCGCAAACTGACGTATACTGATAATATCAACTGACCGTTCAGGGGAAATACGGAAACCTACATGATCCGCTATAAACGCAATCATACACTATGGCTGCTGGCACTCAGCATCATGACGGCGCTGGTGGTGGTGGCGGGCGGTGTCACCGCCGAGGTGCAGGCGCTGGTGATGGGCCTGTTTATGGTCGCGCTGGCTGGCTCGTTTATCGACTTCCAGGCGATCACCGGCACCCGCTTCACCGAGGCGCTCCAGCAGCATTCGCCGCTTAACCGCAGCCGGGCCAGCGTCGAGGCGCGCGAGGCGCTGTCTCGCGCCGCGACTCGCGGCGGCCAGCGCTTTGACGACCTGCAGCTCACCGATGTGGGGCTGATCGCCACACAGAGCAGCAGAGAGGGCATGGCCATGCGACGTACGCGCACCATCTCCAAAGACGACGACGGTGTGCGCCCGTTCATCACGCTGCACGTCCCGGCCAGCGAAGCCGACCGCAGCGCCAACATTCGCTACGAGATTATCGACCAGACGGGGCGCGAGCAGTACATCCACGAGATGCGCGTCTACCTGCGCGAAGGCGAGATGAACGTGCTGGCCGATAATCATCTGCCGCTGATGACCAACGACCGCATCGCTGGCATGGGCGAATGTGACCTGCGCGTGTACATCAACGGCGGGCTGATCGGCGTGCATACGTTTTCGCTGACGGCATCGTATGAAGAACGGCGGCAGCGGTTGCATGGGAGCCAGCATTTCGTCACCGAGAGTGACGAGGACGCATATGAGGATAACCCATTCGTGGATGACCGGGACGAGCGCAACCCATTCGTGGATGACCGGGACGAACGCAACCCGTTCTCGCGCCAGGGCCGCGATGCCCCGCTGACGCTGGAAGAACTGCTGCGCAAATCCGGCAGCAACCGCAGCGGCGACCAGTCAAAAGACGTTCCGTTTTAGCCTGTTAGGGATGTGTCTGGATGTTAAAGAATCTGTCTGGCAATGAGCGCGCTCTGGCGCTGCTGCTGGGTTTTCTGCTGATTATCGGCCTCATGGATGCGGTGCCGCTGCTGGGCTTCCTGCTGATTATCTTCGCCGTGATGTACGCCTCACGCAGCGGCGGCAGCGCAGGCACGGTCGATGTTGGCCGGCGGCGCAGGCCGGACGTCGTCGTACGCCAGCAAAACAGCGCCGCCGAGCGTCCGCGCCGGTCTCAGGCGGAGCGCGTACAGGCCCACGCCATCGCCGCTGTGCGCCAGGCCGGGCTGAACCCCAACACGCTGCCGGTGCTGCCGGTGGACATCGGCCTCATCAGTTTTCACGGCGATACCGATCCGGTGGTGCATCGCAACTGGCCGCTGGACGACGACTGCGACTACATCCAGCCGTTCGTCGAACTGCGCGTGCCGCAGGCCGCCACCGGGCGCGTGCGCTTTGAAATTGTGGACCGGCGCGGCGAGGTGCTGTTCGTCCACGAAGAGAACTACGAACTCAAGCGCGGGCGTAACTTCGTGATGCCGGCGGCGCGCCTGCCCATCCACGACGAGCGCGCCCTCGACGGCGACTGGAGCCTGCGTGTCAGCGCCGACGGCGTCCGCCTGGCCGATCATCAGTTTGAGTGGACAACGTCCAGCAGCGGCATCGACCGGCACATCGGCGAGGACGGCGAGATCAACAGCGAGCTGCGTGCCGTGCTGGCGCAGTCTCGCTTGCAGCCCATGAGCCTCGACGATCTGCTGGGCGACGAGGCCGACGACGACGACGAGGCCGCCATCTACTTCGTGGACGAAGAGGCGCGGCGGTCGCAGCGTTGAATCGAGGCTGCATCACCCCTGCCAGCCGAACATACAAACCAACCGATAACTTTTCTCCAACCCGTTGTTATAGAACAAATATTCTGATTTGTGCTAAGATGGGTGATGTGTTTAGATTCTGTTACATCATGGTGAAACGCATGACCCACAACCCACAGCCACCCAGGGAGTGTCGAACCGGGCGCGACGCCAACGCCGACTGCGTGCTGGCGTTTATTGCGCAGTACATCCACACTCACGGCCATTCCCCCAGCCAGCGAGAGATCAGCGTGGCCTGTTTCATGTCGCGCTCCAACGTCGTGCGCTATCTTGATCTGCTCGAAGCCTGGGGGTACATCCGGCGCGAACCGGGCGTGCCGCGCACCATCAGCCTGATTCCGCAGGAGCCAGGGCGTCTCTAAAACGCCCCGGCTCGCAGCGGAAAACAAGCGTACCTAACGCGCGTCGTCCGGTTGGTCGCGCCACTCGGACGCCAGCAGACCGAACAGAACCAGGTCGTGGCGCTGGCCGTCGCGTTCGATGGCCTGGCGGAATGTCCCCTCGTGCGTGAAGCCCAGCCGCTCGTAGAGCGCCAGCGCGCGCGGGTTGTAGCTGAAGGCGGTGAGCTGCACCCGGTACAGATTCAGCTCGTTGAACGCGAAGTTGAGGATGAGGCGCATGGCCTCGCCGCCGTAGCCCTTGCCGCGCTGGGCCGGGTCGCCGATGCCCAGCCCGATCCAGGCCGTGCGGTGCGTCCACTGAATCTCGTCCAGTTCCAGCCAGCCGAGCAGCTTGTCGCTCTCCACCGGGCGGATGGCGAAGATGAACACGTCCTTGTCCTGGTTGCGTTCGTCCAGCCAGCGCTCCCAGTGCGCTGCCGGGCGCGGATGAAAGGGCGTGCCGTCGAACAGGCGATGAAACTCGCTGTCGTGGTACCAGTTAGCGATCTGCGCGGTATCGGATGGGTTGAGCGCCGTCAGGCGAATCTGGCTGCCGGTCAGCAGCCGCCGCGAGAGTTCCATGATCGTTATCTCCGTATCGCCAATTCCCTGTCTTATACTTTAACAGAGCTTAACTTAAGCGTCTTGCATCTTATCAAATGATTATGGTAAACTGGCATTCACAAACCAATTGTCCATGAGATTTATCACAAGCAGCGTGTTAGAAGACATCTCCGAACCTCCCCGAAGTACGAATCCGACAAGCGCATCCCTGATGCTCTGCCGGTTGGCGCTTGCCACGACCGGCCTTTTGGGATTCCTCATCGCGCTCAGTAGAAGGGAATCAATCACTTGAGCGAAGACAGTTTATCCGGTCTGCTTATCGTACTGCTGCTGATTGCAGCCCAGTCGATCATCACGCTGGGCTATGCGGCACTGGTCAACGCACGCACCGCCCCCCTGCGCGACCTGGCTACCGACGGGAACACCCGCGCCCAACGCGCCATCAACCTGATTACCTCCAAGAGCCTGACGGTCACCTACCAGCTTCTGTCGATCCTGATTGCCTTTGCCATCGCCGGCCTGACGGTGCTCAGTGTGGGCGCGCCGCTGCTGGATGCCAACCCCGCCTGGATGCCAGAACTGATCTATCCGCTGGCGCTGCTGCTGGTGGCCCTGCTGCTGGTCATTCTCGGCGCCATCGTGCCGGAAGCCGTCGGCACGGTGTATGCCAACAGCCTGGTGCTGTGGTCCGCCGACCTGCTGCGCCTGCTGATGCTGGTGAGCACGCCGCTGGTGACTGTCGTCCTGTTTATGAGCCGGGCGCTATCCGCGCTGTTCAGAAGCAGCAGCGTGGTCAACACCATCACCGAAGAAGAGATCATGACGCTGGTGGACGCCGGGCATACCGGCGGCACCATCGAAGAAGAAGAAAAGGACATGATCTACTCTGTGCTGCAACTGGACCAGACGCGCGTCAGCGAGATGATGGTGCCGCGCATCGACGTGGTGGCCGTCTCCATCAACGACTCGCTGGCCAAAGCCTGGGAGACGTTCGTCGAGTCTGGTTACTCGCGCATCCCGGTCTATGGCGACAATCTGGACGATATCAAAGGGCTGCTGTATGCCAAAGACCTGCTGGCCCACTGGACCAACGGCTACGACCCGGAAGGCCCCCTCACCGCGCTGATGCGCCGCGCCTACTTCGTCCCGGAGAGCAAACGCGCCGATGAGCTGCTGAAAGAACTCCAGGCGCGCAAGGTTCACATGGCGGTCGTCGTCGATGAGTACGGCGGCACGGCGGGCCTGGTGACCATCGAGAACATCATCGAGGAGATCATCGGCGACATCCAGGACGAGTACGACCTCAACGAAGAGGACGAATACGAGCAGACCGGCCCCGACGAATATATCGTCGACGCCAGCATGGACCTGGACGACTTCAACGAACTGCTGGAAGTGGACCTGCCCACCGACGACAGCGACACGCTGGCCGGGCACATCTATTCCGTGCTGGGGCGCGTGCCCATCGTCGGCGAGAAGCTCGACGACGAGCATCTGGCGATTGAGGTGCTGTCGGTCGATGGCCGGCGCATCCGCAAGCTGCGCGTGACGCGCAAACACCGCGAGGAAGACGGCGATCCGGTCAAAGACGGTGCCAGCGGCGATTTGCTGTCGCCGCCGGGAACAGACGGCGGACGTGACTATGAGTGACTACACGGGCGCAGACATTTCGACGCTGGTCAGCGCGGCCATCAACGCCAGCCAGCGAGCCTACGCGCCCTATTCTCAATACGTGGTCGGGGCCGCCCTGCTTACCCATACGGGAGCCATCTATCAGGGCTGTAACGTGGAGAGCGCCGCCTACCCGGCGGGCATCTGCGCCGAGCGTACCGCGCTGGTCAAGGCCGTCAGCGAGGGCGAACGCGACTTCGCCATGCTGGCCGTCGTCACCCGCGACGGCGGCTCGCCGTGCGGCGTGTGCCGCCAGATGCTCTACGAGTTCGCCCCGGACCTGCGCGTGCTCATCGCCGACCTGGACGGACACATCCACCACGACCTGCCCCTGCGTGACCTGCTGCCGCTGGGCTTCGGACCGGCCAACCTGAACGGGGCCGCCCGCTGAGGATTCGCGCCATGCCAACCCAGGAACGCGCTTTTCGGACTCCGGCGCTGGTGCTCAAGCGCCGCGACTTCGGCGAGGCCGACCGTCTGCTGACGGTGGTCACGCCGCGCTACGGCAAGTTCGATGTCATCGCCAAAGGGGCGCGCAAGCCCACCAGCAGCAAAACGGGCCATGTGGAGCTGTTCACGCGGGTCGATATGCTGGTCAACCGGGGCCGCGAACTGCACATTCTGAACCAGGTGCAGTTGCAGGAACCCTACCTGCCGCTGCGCGAGGATTTGCAGCGCGGCGCTTACGCCTATTACGCCGCCGAACTGCTGGACCGCTTCACCGAGCACGGCGAAGACGACCTGCGCGAACTGTACGATCTGCTGGTGGCCACGCTGGACCGCATCTGCGCCGGGGACGAACCACGCCTGGCGCTGCGCTATTATGAGATGCGCCTGCTGGATATTGTGGGCTTCCGCCCGGAACTCAACGAGTGCGTCGTCACCCACGAGTCAATCCAGCCACAGGACCAGTATTTCAGTTTTGCCGGGGGCGGCGCGGTGAGTCCGCAGGGGGCCGTCCACAGCAGCGCCGGGCTGGTCTCGGTGAGCATGACCACGCTCAAGATTCTGCGCCACCTGCAGCGCAGCCCCTACGGACACGTCGCCTCGCTGAAGCTGGCCGACGGCCTGCATGCCGATGTCGAGCGCGTGATGCAGGGCTATCTGGTGCATCTGCTGGAGCGCCGCCTGCAAAGCGTGGACTTCATCCGCCGCATCCGCCGCTGACCGCGCCGCCACCGCGCCGCCACCGCGCCGCCACGACTGATCTCGCTTGAAAGTTCTCCCATCATCTGAGACAATGACCGCCACACCGTGCCAGATGCGATAGAGGTATCGGTATTGGAAGATCGCACGCTTAACTACATCATCTACGGTCAGCGCCCGGATTCCACCGAGAGTTCCGACGAACTGGGCGTGCTGGCGATGAGCGAATCGCTGACAAAAGAAGACGCGGCCATCTGGCGGCGGCTGGTGACGCTGTCGCCGATGCTGCCGGATTCGGGCCAACCCATAGCCGCCGCCGGGGTCTTCAAAGGCCCGGAACAGGACTTCATCCTGGGGCGGGCGCAGGTGCTCAACGGCCAGCTCGACCGCCCGCTGCGCCAGGCGATCCTCATACCCCACGATGTGTTCATCCAACTGACGAGCAGCATTCGCCCGCTGTTTGACCTGTTGAGCGACCCCGGTCTGCCGGCGCTCAGCGATAACGGCCTGACGGCGGTGCCGCTGCCGGTGCCGGTCGCGCCGCCCAGCCCGCTGGACGAACGCGCTCAACTGCTGGACAGGCTGGCGCAGCTCGCCGGCGGTGACCAGCGCGACCTGCTGCGACTGCTGGGCGCAGCTCTCAGCGACGACCAACTGTTGATTCGCGGCGCGCCGCCCGATTTTGAGCAGCGGCTGGCGCTTATGCAGGGGCTGATGATGCTGCTGCCGACTCCGGCGCGGCGACTGCTGACGTTCACCACCAACGTCCTCGATTTTCAGGCGGCGCGGGCGCGGGTCGTCTTCAGCGACACCGCCGGCGACACCACGCGCCATGTGGCCAACCTGGCCAGCGGCGAACTGCCCGCCGACTCCGTGCTGGAGCATCCGTATGTCGCTTATCTGGTGGAGTTGTGGCAGGAAAACGCCACTGGCTTCGTGCCGGCCCTGGCCGAAATGGACGCCGATGCCAGCCGGTTGATGGCCGGGCGCAGTCTGCTGGACGGGCTGACCGCCGTCGCCGAGCGCCATCACATCGAGGACAGGCTGCGGCGCGGCGAACCGGTTGAGGCGGCAGTCCTCAAGCAACTGCTCACCAGCGATGCGCCGCCGTCCGGCGACATCCGGCTGATGGCCGCCCAGAATCTGCTCGATTACACACTAGCCGAGCGCGACCCCGAATCGGTGGAGATCGTCGCCAGCATGATCGACAACGAGAGCGACCTCAGCCAACTGCTGCGCGAGAAACTCACCGACGCGCTGCAGGCCGAGCCGGACGCCGTCTATTTCTTCATTCGCACGCGGCTGTCGCAGGAAGTTGACCCGGACTGGCTGCCGCTGTTACAGGCGGCGGCGGTCATCGCGCTGGAAGTCGCCGTCAGCGACACCGACGACGAAACGCTGATGAGCTGGCTCAACCTCATCGCGCGCGAACCGGCTGGCTACGACCTGCAAAACGTGCTGCGCGAGGGCATCCTGGCCGCCGAACAGCGCATCCTCCACGATCATTCAATGGGCAACGAGCTGCTGCTGTTCACCGCCAAGCGCGCCCCGGACCTCATCGACTCGCTGGTGGATGACGAGGCTTTTATCAGCACCTTGCAGCCGCCGCTCGGCCCGGCCCTGCGCGATTACGAACCGCAGGCCGTCGCCGAAACCATCGAGATCAGCCGCGAGCTGGCGCTGGTCCTCATGGCACGGGCGGCGCAGCACATCGCCGAAGACGAGCGCGCCGCGCGCGTGTTCACGCCCGGCCACATCGACTATCTGTGGGCGCTGCACAATCACGAGAACCTGGACGACCTGCCCGAAGACTACCAGCCATACCACATCATCAGCACCCTGGTGCTGGACGGCATCATCCGGTTGAGTGTGGAAGTCGTCGAGGTGCTGCTGGCGCGGATCGTCACCGGCAGGGAAACCGAACTTTTCCAGCAGATCGCCCGCCATCTGGCGCAGCACAACCGGTTGTTCCCGCTGCTGGTCAACAGCCTGGAGGACAGCGCCGTATCCGCCGATGACACGCGCATGCTCATCAATCTGCTGGTGGACAGCGAAATCATCACGCGGCAGCAGGCGGTCAACACGGCGCTGCAGATCGTCGTCCAGCGCGAATGGAAGCGCGACACCCTGCCGCTGGTGGAACAGGTGACACGGCTGATCCAGCAGACGCCGGCGATCACCATGCCCATCGACATCAAATGGCAGATGCTGGAACTGGCCGAGCAGACCAAGACGGACGTCATCGCCCGTGTGATGACGCGCCGCCTGCTGGCGCAGATGGAGGCCGTCGAGGACGACGCGCAGTTGATCGAGATGCTGGTGCGCCTCAACCGTGTTGTCCAGTGGAACGGCAACGCGCGCACGCATCTGCTGAACTGGTGGCGCAAATTCACGCGCGAGCAGGGGCTGACACGCCTGCAGCGCTTCGACAAGCTGCTGGAAGGCAATCGCGCTATGGAGCCAGCACGGGCCACCGTGCAGACCAGCCTCGCCGTCCGGCGGCTGCTGGGCAAACGCACGCTGAACGAGTTCGCCGAAACCGTCAGCGAGGCGTTCAGTGTGTTACAGGCGCTGTCGGATTCGTTCGATCCCAGCGGAGGACGCCAGGCGCTCAGCTTCGACCCGCAGACCGTCCGCGTGGAATTGGAAGCGCGTCAGGACGAACTCCAGCCAGATCAGCGCAGCGTACTGGCCAAGAACCTCAAAGAGCTGACGCAGATCATCACCATCATGGCGGAGAACCGCAGCAAATCCAAGCTGATGCGGCGCGAAGACGACATCGAGCGCGGCCTGTTCACCGGCGAGCAGCACCCGCAGAGCGCCATCGACATGATGAAGTGGCTCTCCGGTCTGCTGGACGGCATGCAGGCGCGCGCCGCCGAAGACGAATAGCCGGGCCTAAGGGCGCAGCGACGGCGAGATGTCGCGCAGGCGGGGGTTGTTCTGATCGCGCCCGGAGAGCACCGGCGGCGAGTCCAGGCCCCAGTCCAGGCCCAGGTCGGGGTCATCCCAGGCGACACCCAGTTCGTCGCGGCCACCGTCATAGTAATTGTTGACCAGATACATCAGCGTGCAGTCGGTGAGGGCGTAGAAGCCGTGCGCCACACCAGACGGGATAAACAGGCCGGTGGGGTTGTTCAGGTCGAGGTCCAGCGTCAGGGCCGCGCCACAGGTCGGCGAGTTGTGGCGCAGGTCGGCCAGGCCGACGCGGATGCTGCCATTGACCAGCGTCCAGTAATCGATCTGGTGGAAGTGATAATGCAGGCCCCGCAGCACACCGGCGCGGCTGTCTGAACGGTTGGTCTGGATGCGATCCCAGTTCATGGCTGGCAGCCATTCCCGGCGGAACGTCTCCATAAAGCGCCCGCGCTCGTCCTCGATGACATGGAGCGGTACGGTGAACACGCCCTGGATGGTCTCTATCGGTCGGGCCGGGGATATCTGATCGTTCATAGTGAGCCTGTCCTGTGCCTGTGGGGCTTCCTCTGTTTAGTGGGGCTTATTGTACCCAACCCGTGCCCTGGCTCAACAGTGGAGATTACCGGGCGCGGTGGGGCGCAGGGGGTTGGCGTAATGCAGATTAAGGATTTAGAGCGGAGTGAAGAAGCTGACCGGTCCCGCCCGGCGTTAAAACAC
>CAZXCK010000153.1:0-9244 GCA_964639225.1 uncultured Anaerolineaceae bacterium
TTATCACTACTTTGCTCATCTTCACTACTTTGTTCATCTTCGTTATCACTACTTTGCTCATCTTCACTACTTTGTTCATCTTCACTACTTTGCTCATCTTCACTACTTTGTTCATCTTCATTATCACTATCGCATTTATCACCAACAAATAAATTTTTATAATCACGCAAGGCTACATGTCTATTTTCCAAGACTTTGTAAAAATACTCAACGAGACTATTTAATTTTTCCGTCATTAATAATATCTCATTAGGTGTTAATTTAGGTATCTTTGGTTTATTAGCTGTAATTTTCTGACAATGATTATTTAATTCTGTTTCTTCCATATAAGGTATTTTTTTATCAATTTTTGTAGTAATATCATTCATCATTTTTTGCAAATTAATCAAATCTTTACCATATTTTTCTAATGTCGATAAATCTAAGTTCTTGTCAGGTTTCGGTAAATTAGCTAATTTTTTCTTAATTTCTTCCTTTGATTCTTCGTTTTTTCTATCTAATAGTTTAGGATCCATTTTATTAAACTTATTTTTATATATTGTTTGCTTTTCGTATACTCGATTTAATGACTTAACTCCTTTAAGCATTTTTTCACAATTGGCAATGTTTAGATTAATTTCATCGTAAGATAATGATAAATCCTTTTCCTTGTAACCGCATGGTAAAAACGTGTTTTTTATTTTTTCTTCAATAGTTTTTAATTCTTTATTAGCTTCTATTAATTTCAATTCTTTTTTCTTTAATGATTTTGCGCTTACTTTTTTTCCACTTATTCCTTCTAATGTACGAATACTAGATATACCACATTCTTTATCGCGTTGTAAGCATAAATGAGCTTTATGAATTATTTCTGTAATATGTATTAATAAATCAAAACACATAGATGAATTTAATAGTTTCATCTGTCCAGTTGTACCTAAATTAAAGAAATCGTAATCACTGTTTTGAGTAATATTACACGACATTAGAAACTCTTCAAATGTACCAATTAATTCTATTACACGTTGATCAATATATTTTCCTGAGTTATTAATAATATTTTCTTTTTTATCCCTAAAATACGTCTTTCTTTCCGGACCTCTTTTTTTATTAGCACGAACTATTTTTCGTTCTATTTCATATTCGCAATTATTAACAACAAAACACATTCGTACATATCCTTGTTCACATCCTTCTTTTAAGAGCGTTGATTTTTTAATTGTTCCAATACGTGAGGGTATTTCTCTGCCATATAATGCGTAGGTAATAATTTCTAGAAATGATGATTTACCAGAACTATTAGGGCCCTCTATCACGAATACTTTCTTGGATATTTTATCAAAATCAAATCTGTTTTCTTCACCATAACATAATAAATTAGCCCAATCCATACTACGAATGTAAAAAGGTTGTTTAGTTGAATATTGGATTTTATCTAATAACACCGTATAATCTGTTATCATTTTATCTAACTTTGATCTTTCGGTATTATTCTCAGATATTAACCCTAACAGCAATCTAGGGTTATTAATCCATTTAAATATTTCATTTAACGTGTTCTGATCATTAATATGTTTCGCTAAATACATCATCCACATCTTCTTTGAGTCATATTCCATTTTTTCTTTTTGTAAAGCATTACCTGATGTTTCCAGTGAATTCTGCTTTTTAATCTTTAATGAAAGGATTTTAATATTCTTATCATTAAACCATTTTCTTAGCTCTGTTTCATGTTCTAATTCACAGTTTGTTCTAATAAATAACGTATTAACTTCCGATGGTATTTTTTCTTTTATTTTTTCATATGTATATTTCTTTTTATTAACAATAAATTTATATCTATCTCCCTTTAATTTATACATTAACATCATTGTTTTCGGAGCAATACTATGAAATACATGACTGTGTTTAGGTAAATTCCACTCTATAAAACCATGATTAAAAGGCGATTCACCAAAGTTTTGTTGTATTAACGATCCTGGTTGTCCCCATAGAATATTTCCAGTTTTTTGCACTAAACATTCATGTATATCGCCAAACATACCATAATTATAGCCAGATAAAGATAAATCATTAGTTGATATTGGTGTATATCTACACATTTTTGATTCTTGTGTACCTGCATGCGCTGTAAATATTCTATATGTTTTTAAAATATCTACTTCCGGATAGTTTGGAATTACTTTACGATAACCCGTAGAATTATTCGGATCTAATAAATCGTTTATTGTTATTAATCCTATACAAATATCATTTGTTATGTTATATAACCCTGTTTGATTTAAGTAATAAATCGGATATTTTTCTGTAATTCCCATTAATAACGAACTTATTACATCTGGAATTTGACTTTTACATTGTTCAAAGTCATGATTTCCTTGTATTAAAAATAACGGTGCTAAATTACATAAACCGAAAACAAATTTATGAAATAATTCAACAGAAATACTATCCAGTATGTTTTTATAGTGAAACATATCACCTGTAAATAAGATCATTGCATTATTATTTTTAACTGAATCGAGTTTAGATATAGTTATTAATAAGTTGTTAATGATAAAATTATAATTTTCATAGTGTGATGTTTCATAATCACCTGTTTTAATATGAAGATCACTAATATGAATAATAGTATTTATTTTTCTATTGCGCAGAATATTCCTTTGTTTATTTTTTTCAGTTGTTTCAGTTGTTTCGGTGTTCTCATCTTCTTTAGTTGTTTCAGTTGTTTCGGTGTTCTCATCTTCTTTAGTTGTTTCAGTTGTTTCAGTTGTTTCAGTTGTTTCAGTGTTCTCATCTTCTTCATCCTCTTCATCCTCTTCATCCTCTTCATCTTCTTCATCCTCTTCATCTTCTTCATCCTCTTCATCTTCTTCATCTTCTTCATCCTCTTCATCTTCTTCATCTTCTTCATCTTCTTCATCTTCTTCATCTTCTTCATCTTCTTCATCTTCACTGTTTTTACGTTCATCATTTTTACGTTCATCATTTTTACGTTCATCATTTTTACGTTCATTACTTTCATTGTTTTTAGTACGTTCCTCACTGTGATTTTCTGCTATAACATTTGTATTATTTTTAATCCAATTACTCCAATCATATTTTTTTTGTGTAAGTGTTGAATGACACATAGATTTAGCTAATTCTTGACTATTCGACGGGTTAAGAAAATGGCTAATATAAATATTTCTAAAGTATTGAATCTTAAAATATTGGTTGTTAAATAGATTCTGTAATTTACAGGTAAAATGATTTACGTAGATTTTTTTACTGGTAAACATATCGTTATTTTTATCAACAAATAAAAAATTTCTAGGATGTGATTTTAAGTTATTTATAATAATATTCGCTAATTCATCAGGTAGTTCTATTATTTTTTTCGCATATGATTTAGCAGTTTTATACTTAATCAAATATAAATAACATTTAGAATTTACAACGATAAAATTATTTTGTTGTAAGCAAATAATATTATCAGGAGGTACTTCATTGAAGATTTTAAGATTATAGAAATCAGTAATACGTAAAGGTGGTATCATAGTATATAATGCGATGAATAATTTTACTTCATCATTTATATCTAATTGATCTCTAATACTTATAATTGTATTATATGGCACATAACCTTTCTTTTGTTTCTCATTCGGACCTGCTGTATATTCTTCATAAATTCTAGCGTTATATTCTCTCTTTAAGGCAAACCATTTATTCTCTATGTTTGTGTCAAAAATGGTATTACAACCTATTTTTTTTATTATTATGTAAATTATATCAATAAATTTAAGGATTGATTTTAAATTATGGTATTTCTTATTCAATGCGTTATTTACTTGTTCAATATTATATATAATATCGTATAAATCATGTTCGGAAGATGGATAAATACTTTTGATAATCTTCAAAGAATGCATAATATTTGCTTTTGTTACATCATGTAAGTCAGAAGTTCTAATTCTCTTTAGTATATATTCCTCAGAAACTCGTTTTGTAACTGCCATATTTATATATCATCATTAATATTATTTTATATATAATTAAACATATAAATTATTATTTTCTAGAACATACGACTTTATTTTTTCTGATTTTTGTGTTTAAAATATTCTATTTGTTGTAATCGTTTTTTAGCCTCTTCTTCTGTCTTGTATTTTCGTGATAATTTTCTTCCTTTCTCAGAATAAACTACAAACATACCGTCTTCTGTTTTTTTGATCACCATTATGTTAAATAAATCTATTATTGTGTTAAAACAAAGATAATTTATATTAATATTAAATTAAATATTAATATCTTAAACCAATCTCTAAAAAAAATTGAATAACAAATATTAAGATAATATATTTTATTTTAATAATAACTTTAATCGTAATTCATAATAATAAGTTAATTTACATTAAAACAATGCATTCAAATCAATCTACAGGTCAATCTACAAGTAAATTCCAGAAGAATTTATTAACTTTATTTAATAATACAAATCAACAAAATACGCCAGAATTAACAACCTTTAGCAGGTATTACGATCAATTACATATGCTATCTCAAAATTCTACTAAACTGATAAGCACATTACGTTCTATTGGACCATTACCGGAATATGTACCATTATCTTCAGATGATTTTAATAATAATACAATATCCACTACAAAAACGGATAAAGTGGATCAGGTAGATCGCGATAAACATTTACCAGAATCTGATAAACATTTATCTGAATCTGATAAACATTTACCAGAATCCGATAAACATTTATCTGAATCTGATAAACATTTATCTGAATCCGATAAACATTTATCTGAATCTGATAAACATTTACCAGAATCTGATAAACATTTATCTGAATCTGATAAACATTTACCAGAATCAGATAAACATTTATCGCAATTTGATAAAGAATTATGCGAATTAATTGCTAAAAAAAGATCCGAATTAAATGAACTTATTAATAATAATAAAAAAAGAAAAATCGAAGACGTAAGAGTTAACCAAAATAAAATAGCAATATCTAAAAACTGTCATTTATGTGATGGTGGTATATCGGAAGAACAAAATAAATGTCCACATTGTCAAAGTGATTTATTTAGAAAAAATAAAACGTTTAATGAAATTAATTTAAGATACATAAAAGAAATTATAGGTGTTAATTATGCAAAAAATAATGTTAATATTGTTGAAAAAATTATGAAAAAATTACATGATAATGGGAATGATTTAACAATGTTTTATATGTTAATAATTAAAAATAATATCATTCATATGAATGACATTAATGAATTTTTGCTTAATATTCAGCCGTTTTTATCACAAATATCTAACTTTGTCGATAAATGTAAAATATTCAAGTATTTAACCAAGTTTTGCGATAATAATAAACTAAAAATATTAGTGGAATTACTAACCCTATTATTGCGTGATTTTGTTCTTTATAAAGAAAGAAAAACGGATAATAATTGTTATGACGTGTTATTATTAAACTCGCAAATATTATATTTTAAGAATATTAGAAAATTAATTAAAACATCTATTAAATATAATAAAAACATATCGCTGGATGTATTAGTAAAGATATTCGAAGTATTTCAATCAGATAGTTATTATACGTGTCAATTAGTATATTACAATAATGAAACACCAGTTAAGATTTTAATCAAGTATACCCCGGTAATGATGGTAATGAAATATTGCTTCAAATATGGTAGTGTGTCTTTGATTAAATCAATGATTAAATCATGGAAATGTTATAAAATTAATATTGAATGTATTAATTATATCAGAAAAAACTATTACATCGAAATATTCGTTTACGATTTGGACATAATATATAATAAATCGAGAGCGAATACTGTTGATAATATTCTTCCATATATGGATAATATATATGCGAATATCTTTAAATCAAAGGAAATAATACTTAAAAATCCTGATCTTCGTATGGCTACTAAAGGAACATTTCACGGATTTCAAGTATCAATCGCAATGTCGTGTATAAGGTTTTATAATACGCTTATTTTATTCAGGGATGTTATTCTTGAATATGCAAAATATAATATGAAATTCATGGGATTTGTTGTAAAATGTTTACTGGTAATAAATCAAATTTCTTATTTAGGAAGGTATAAAACGCAATATATACCAAGTTGTATAAATGTTGATTTTTGTTATAATATTATGAAACATATAGAAATAGAAGCTTATGATGAATTATTTCATAGAAGGATATTATTTACTGATATAATTCGTAATATGTATGTCTATGTAAAAATGATAATTTATTCTAACAAAAATAATAACTTTGTGATAGAAAAAAAAATATGGGAGTCATTAGAGGGTTATATTTATTCTAGTAGAGGTAGTATAAATTCTAGAAGAATATCATCCAATGATATTAGAGTTGATTATAAATTCTGGAAATTTATTATTCATAAATCATTAAAAATACAGGATATTATGCAAATGGGTATTGATTTAATACATGTTTACCGCAAGTATTGCTTGAGATATTATAAAATAGATAATCTTATCATAAACGAGTTAAACATTGCTCTTAGAAATAAAGATAAATTTCTAATCGCAGCACTGACAGAATAATTTATTCGAAAAAAAAGATATTTTTTTTGTACGTTGATTTATTTTTTTTATTCATTAATACACATGCTAATAAGCATGTATTTATAATAAGTAATGATTTATATGATTATTAACATGTTATTTACGACAAATAACGATTATAACATGTAAATAGTTTTTTTTAAATATATTGCAAAAAAAATAATATTCAAGAAAACTAATAGTTTTCTAATATTCAACTTTCATTTTCACGATTTATTATTTCTTTTAATCTTCCATAATTCTGTTCGTCTAATGAACCAAATCCGTGTTCTCCTCTAGTTGTTGTATCTAAATTATCGACAATAGTAAATACATTTTCGTATTCATATATTTTTTCAATAATCAATTGCGCAATTGGACTACCCTTATTAAAATACTGGATTGTATCAGATAGATTAAAAAGAACAACACATATTTCTCCACGATAATCGGAATCACAACATCCACCTAATACATCTATTCCTTTGTTAATAGCTAATCCACTCTTAGGTGCAATACGGCCATAATAACCATGCGGTAAAGTAATCTTAATTCCTAAATGTATAATAATTCTTTGGAATGGTTTTATGTTAAAATCATAATAAGTAAATAAATCATAACCTGCAGAATAACGAGTTATTTTATGTGGAATAAATGCTTGTTCAGTAATTTTTAATACGCATAATTGTTTATTCATTATGAAACAAATATTATATATGAATATAAATATTTTTATAGTAAATTATTAAATATAAATATAAGTTATATATAAATATAAGTTATATATAAATATAATTAATTGATTTATATCGCCGATAGATAAAATTATTCTTTGCTGAAAATATTTGGATTATAACATATATATTAATCTTTAATCAATTTTTCACTTAATGAAACAACCAACTGAACCTAAGAAATCCACAACAACTAAAAAAACTGCTACTCCAAGACCAGTAACAGAACCACGTAAAAAACAAGTAACAATTTCTACGAAGCCAGCAAAGAAAAAACAACCAACACAAAATGAAATATTAGAAATGATGAATAACTTAAACGTTAATCTTGATGTTGTTACATTGGAAACAATGATGGAAGGCATTAAAGTAGAAATGGAACATGGATTAGTAGATTCAAGAACTAATATAAGTAACGATGATTTATTAACAACTATGAAAATTGCATTGGCGCATTTAGTAGAATATCCTGATTATTATCGCAGGTTAAAAACTATGGAAAGTCAAGCAGAAAAATATTGGTCAACCAGAACTAAACCCGAAATATTTTTGCCTAAGAAAAGGTAATAATAATAATAATAATAATAATAATAATAAATAATTAGAGTAATTATTAGAGTAATTATTAGAGTAATAATTAGAATATTCACATGTTAGATTATTTTTTTTATTAAATTCATAAGTAATTTATTCGTAGCTATTTATTTGCGAATCTAACGAAATAATTTAAAATATCTAATTATACTTTATAAGTGATATTATTATTAATTCCGATGAGTATTTATTTACGCAGTTTAATAAATCTATAAACTTACAAATCATTTGTGTATAAAGAATATATGAAATGTCGCTTTCACTTGAGATTGACATTAATGTGATATCTTTATATGAAAAAAATTATGTATTTACGCCAGAGAATAATAATACGATTATTATATATGATTCGCAGAATGCCAATAATACGAACTATATTGTTCTAAATTCACCCGTAAAAGATAATTCAATATTCTTTATTTATAATATATCTAAATCATCTAATATTGAAGTAAGAGCATGTAATTTACATCCGATATTTATGGATAAATTCCATTCATTAATTATTTTACCTGGTAGAATATTTTCATTTACTGTTAATAATAACCAATCATTTAAAGTTTCTTTTAATGCTACAAGAAAGTTTGGATTGTTAAGTAATCGTAATCTACTATTGTTTAATTTTTTCATGGATGTTTCTATTTTAAAACATTTCTATGATCCACAAGTAAATTATCCTGTACATATTATAAAAACTGTTAAATTGCCGAATATCTTAAATGATATTTCTATAAAGCATAATAATCGCGTATTATATATTCAAGATGATTTAGACGATGATCATGTAATTGACATGAATAATAACATCTGCGAAATAACAACGTTGATAATTAATAATAATAATTCAATTATTAGAGTACATTTACCGGATGATAATTTAAAAATCAATAAAGTTAAAATTATTTGTTTATCACAAGAAACGAAAATATTGCCAATAAGCAAAAAAGAAATTATTATACCAAATGGTTCCATAGAACATAATAGTGTTATTAGATTTTTCCTTTCAACTGATGACCAATGGATTACTATTTAGCATGAATAGTATGTTTTTTTTAATCTTGATTTGTTTATTATTATAAATATGTGTTATTTGTATAAAACATTCATAAGATTATTTGTTAAATAAGTATTAGTACTTTAGCTGCGAATAATCTTATTAACACATTAATACTTTAGCTGCGAATAATCTTATTAATGTTTTGTGTGAATAAGCATTAATACTTTAGCTGCGAATAATGTAATCGTTAATATTTTAATATTTTAGCTGCGAATAATCTTATTCATGTCTTATACAAATAAGCATTAATACTTTAGCTGCGAATAATGTAATCGTTAATATTTTAATATTT
>CAZXCK010000154.1:0-9135 GCA_964639225.1 uncultured Anaerolineaceae bacterium
GTTTTTCCGCTTGACGCATTAGAGATTTCGACCCCCCTCCCCCATGCGTCTTTTGGTTGTGACACCTGCGGCACAATGTCTGTAGATTTTCTGTGTCCAACCGCTTAGGATCATCAATGCCATCAAACGGAATCACATGGTCAACTTCCAGCGGATTGCCTGGCTGACTGCCATCATACACAATACCCTTCGCCAAACATTGCTGACACAATGGTTGACGCTTCAACCACCACTTACGCAAGCGATTCCATCGACTGTCATATCCACGCTCTGTATTCGTTCCCCGAAAACGCTCTTGATTGAACCGCTCGGCTTTCCGATGATTTTCACAATG
Source organism: uncultured Anaerolineaceae bacterium (assembly GCA_964639225.1). Taxonomy (GTDB): domain Bacteria; phylum Chloroflexota; class Anaerolineae; order Aggregatilineales; family Phototrophicaceae; genus CAZXCK01. The sequence continues at coordinate 335 of CAZXCK010000154.1, forward strand.
ACTATCACCAGAAGGAACCAATCGTCCACAGCCTTTGTGTTTGCAATAACTCTGTGGCTTGAATCCACTCATGCCGCTTCACTCTTTTCAATCTGATATGCTTCTAACATTGCTTGCTTCCCGTAGTAATCCACTGCCCAGTCCCAAATCTCTTTTGCTCTTGGCTGCAATCGCAAAAACAAAAATGGATCCGCTTTGCCAGCAAGCGCCGCCGTTTCAAGAGCAGCAATCTTTTGCGCAATCTTCGCAACCATGGAAGGCGTACCCTTTGCCCATTTCTCTCCATTAATCAAAACTCTTTCACTAATTGGTAATTGTGTTTTAATAGTTTCAAGATTATCTATCTTTATTAATATCATTTATTTAATCCTGTAACCATTCTGGTAAATTATCATCAGTGACGGGGTGACGGGTAGTGACGGGTTTTCCTATTTGTTTTTCTCCCGTGCGCTTATGGCTATCAAAGTGTGATTCCGCGTCACTACCCGTCACCCCGTCACTCACATAACTTGTCAAATCTTCTTCATTGACTTCATCTAACAATCGTAATCCCAACCATTTAACGCCTTTATTGGTCTTATGCTGTTCAAACCCACGTTCTTTAATTCTTCGAGAAAATATGACATTTGACACTGTATGAATGTCGTTTTCCTTAGACCATTCTTGGTATTTTTTCCATAAATCCTTGTTCATTACCTCAGAATACTTATCATTTTGTGTCCAATCGCTAAGGAATCGCCCTAAAATATCCATGTCCGAACGGTACTCATTGACCGCATCAACCACCACTTCAGGCAATCCAAGCCCTTTTTGTTGCCATTCAATGCATCCCCGAATAGCCCACTGGAACACACCAGGCAATTCGTTTTTCAACTTGATAGGTAGTTGCTTATCCATCTGATCATCTGGCACACGGTAAGTAAAAGGTATTAATTTAATACGATCCCATATAGCATTGTCGGTACCACGTATCACAGGCTTATGATTCGTGCTCAGCCACAACTTGAACTCTGGCAAAAAATCAAAGAACTCACCCCGCATAAATCGCGCCGATATCGTCTCCCCACCTGTCAAATCTTTTAACTTAGATTCGGCAAGTTTCTGCCCTTCCTCACTCTCAGAAGCACTCACAAACCGTGCTCCTTTTAGCCTGGCTATATCGTTAGGTATCCCAGAGCCCCCGCCATATTGAACCATCAAAGTATCAGTAGGAGTCCGCATTGAGTAATCACCCAACAATGACTGAATAACCTCAAGCAACGTGCTCTTACCGTTCTTCCCAACACCCCAAAGGATAAACAAAGACCGTTCAGTAACTTCCCCAGTCAACGTATACCCAATAGCCCGCTGGATAAAATCCACCAACGTCTGATTCCCTTCAAATATCTGTTCTAAAAATTGCAAAAAAGTAGGACACTCAGCCCCCGTAACATATTCAACATCAGCACATTTCGTAATGCGGTTTTCACGCAACGAATCCATCAATTTACCTGTCCGTAAATCAACCGTACCATTCCGGCATGTAAGCAAATATTTATCCTGATCCAAATGCTCCGGCACAACCGGAACACCCGGCTCTGTAGTGGCTAACTCAATCATGCTATTGATAACCCGTGCCTGTTCTGACCTAGAAGCCCACTTAATGTAATCACTTCTGTCTTTATCGTCTTCAATTTTAGAAGCCTCTTTATAAATACTTCTGACTGTCTCTTTGGCTTTTTTTTTTATTGTTCCAACTCGATCAACTTCCCATCGAACGCCATCCCAAATAAGCCACTTTTTCCAATCATGGCAATAAATCAAATCTGCTCCATGCTGCAAAATAAGCCGCTCCGCATTGCCCATTTCGGTTAATTGCCTGGCGTACCTTGAATCCTTTTTTTCCTTAGATGCCTTTAACTCCAATGGCTTTTTCAAGTCCAAAGCCTGCTGAAAGTATTTTTTGAAATCACCACCAACAGCCTTATGCAATTCGCTTGGATCTTTATGCTCAGGCAAAGTTAATCTGTAAACTTTTCCTTCATATTTCAATTCATATAATTTCTCGGCAAACCCATCACGAAAATTATCACCACCATCACCAGGCTCACAAAAAACATATATTTCACGCAGCCCTTCAATATGCTGTTTTTTCAGACTCCCTTTAACGTTTGCTGCACCCATTATCCCTATTGCTGGGTAATCATGATGCCACAACGTCCAGCAATCCGTTTCCCCTTCGACAAAAACACACCAACCTTGTTCACGAAATTCTTTTAATTTCCATTCGCCATAAACTAATGGTTTTCGTTTTTTGTCTTTTGTTGGCTGAAAACAATATTTTGGATTATCCTTATTTGGAGCCTTAATAAATCGCCGCATCCTGGTATAAGGATATTCATTTCCGTCAATATCCCAATAATGCAAGCGGACGTATCGCCCCCAATAATCTTCAATCTCTTCTTTCAGTCCATATAATGCCAATTCGGCAACAGGCAACTTAACATATTCAGCAACATCAGTGACCGTTAAATTTGCCCGTATATGATTCCTTTTCTTTTTCTGCTTTTGTATTTTTGGCCTTGAATCATCTGGAAACAAATCAGACCACTCAAAGCCCAATTGTTTTAATATTTCAGATTTATCACAGCCCTTATAACACTTAAACCAAATCTTGCCATCATCTAAAATCTTGACTTCAAAGCTAGCATGAGTATCTTCATGCACCGGGCAATGCCCATTTGCACTAGACCCGGGATCCTTGCCGACTTCCCGGCAAATTGCCTCATAAACTTCCTGCACATTTCTAAACATGCAATTCCCACCCTTACAGACATTCAACGCAACAAATTAATTCAATCTGGCATTTACTTTTTTAGGCTCGAAAAACACGCTCCCACAAGCCTCACACTTAATCCGCCGTCTCCCACGCAACCAGGCAACCGTGATCCAATTCCACCGATTCCCACAACACTGTTTTTTAACGCTTTTCTGATTCGACACCATCACCATGATTATCCTCCTTGACTTCGTTAAACTTTTTTACATCATCCAAACGACCATTTAACAAATCATCTAACTCTTTGCCCTTAGTACGCTTCCAGTAAATTGAATACACAACAATAACAACAAACAGAAACCCAATAACCGCAAATCCATTAATTAACAACTCCATATCTAACCCCCATTACCTTGAAAAATTTGGGTGAGGAAAAACACGAAAAACCCCACCCGTTCATAAACCATTTACTTAGGAGAAAGTAAACTATCTACTTTTTCCAACCGCCAAACCGCTTTGGCAACTGGAAAAAATGGCCGATCTATATTTTGGGAGGCATCGGCCCAAATGTGTGTAAAAATGATCACTCCGAGACAATTGGGAGAGATCATGCTTTAATCCTTTCCAATCGTTTGTAATATGCCTTTGGGTTTTTGGGTTGAATCATTTGATTCCGTACTGGCAACAAATCTGTTAGCTTAAAAGCAGATTTACCACCTTGCATTAATTGAAGATCACCTAAACCAAATCGATTTTCACAAATCAACCTATCTAAGTGGCATTTAGAAATTAATAAAAACTTTGCTGCTTCTTGCCTTGTAAAATAAATTTCTTCCAAAGGCAAATCCCATGAATCCTTGACCACTATCACAGGAATGCCATCAATTTCAGTAACCCCAATCCGCCCATTAAATTCTGACATCATCCACCCTCTAACTCATCCAAAACGCTCTTGGCATTCTTGACTTCAGCCAATAACCTTTGACGCTGCTCCGAACAATGCTCGATGGACATTGGCGAAACACACTCACCAATCAGAACCAACCGGCGCAAAACCTCAACCGCCCGGTTACGCTCACTCTGCAAACGAACCAACTCATCCACCTGGTCAACTTCACGCTTATAAGCCATCAGATCCATCACTGCCTCCTTTCTGATCAATCGCGACAATCCAACTTACAGGAATAATCCCATTAAATATGTACCAATTCTCTGGATCACCAAAAGCATTCATATCATCAGATAAATCGTTTTTATGACGCTCACAGAAATCCATCCATTTATAAACTTGATGTTTTTTTTGTCGTTTAACCTCAACCACCAACCTGTTAGCCGTCCTGTCATAAGGTAAAGTGCTTGACTCATTCCAGGATTGATTAAAAGTTGAATTTTTAGTCAACCATTGATACCCGTCAAGAAAATAAAATTTACCGTTTTTCATAAACGGAATTTTTCCAAGGGTTATACCAACATCTTTAATCCCACCAACTCTACACAAAAACAAATCAGCACAAAAATGGAAATATTGATTTTCCTTCAGTTCACCTTTAAATGATGGGAGTTTAAATATTGATTTTTCTCCTTGCGATGTCCCCCAATCAGGATTTTTTAAAACCAGATTCATCACCGTCTCCTTTCATAATTATCAGCCTGCTCAGTTATCCACCGCTTGGCCGATTCTGCCGAACGAATCAACTCCTCCAACTCCTTATTCACGCGATCAGCCTCAGACCGCGTCACCCCCGAGGAACCGTCAGAATCTGGGTGAATGACTTCGTTAATCCGCTCAATCGATTCCCCAAACTCCTTAGACAATGTAGATAAAACTTCCCCCAACCCACCAAGATGGTCATACCGTTTACATGGCCGAATCCACACAACCCCAGCCTTGCGCCCGATATAATCCAACAGCATTTCAATCGCCTGATCTGCCTCAACCCTGGTATCAGGCTGAACATTCTCAAAAATCAAATCAATCAATTCTCCAACCTGACGAATCGGACCACGCCCCGATCCCTTCAACTGATTAATAAACTGTGGCGAACACCCAAAAGCCTGAGCCGCCTCTTTGCCGTACACCACCTTAGAGATAGCAATATAAATATCAGCAACCTCACGATCATGCCTTGTTAAAACTCCCTCCATGATTGCCTCCAAAAATTTCGACATTTAACAACTCCTGCCTTGATCCCCCAGCCGAAAATAAAGTTATTACTTAATCAATCGCATAAAAAAAGACAACTTGATTTATAAACGATAAATTAAGTTGCCTGTTTACCATTGTTACTATTAAATTTCACGGTAGGCGTATTGTGTATAGTTATTTCATCACGCAAAAACATATCAAAAAGTAAACGACCAACTTCTGATACAGTTGTATTTTTATTCCGTGCATGAGCAACTAAACGCTTGCGAAATTCGTCGCTGCACCGTATAGTTATTTGAGTGTCTGGCATCTATCATGCTTTCATCTAGATAGTTGCTAGACAACATAGTACAAGAAAGTAGTACGTGTCTATAGTTTGAATATATAGTATTCATACTATGGTGTCAAGTACTTTTTATATTTTTTTTTGGAAAATTACATGACCAAACAATACAACTTTCAATTAGAACCGCCAGAACTACAACAAATGCTTAAAAAAGCTGCTGGAGAAACAAAAAATGTAATATGACAAAAGCTATTAATGCTTCTATTTTCTTTTTTTGCATTGCACCGCCTTCAATTCGAAACCAGATAAATGCCCTTCTTGATTTATATGTGGTAACAAAATCGGACCCCCAGTCTGAAGAGCTTCTTCAAATGCGGTTAAAAAAAATTGCAGAGGATGCTGGTCTTGTTCTAGTTGATTTGCACGATTCTCATTCTTCTGATGATTGACAACATATTTCATAATTACACCCCATTTTTATTTTTCTTGCTATAACTTTCTTTATACCATATACTGAACAAATGTATAACACAAGAAACAATTTAACACATTTTTTTCCCCCATTCATCCCCCAATCGTCACTATTTTGTCACCATTTCATCCCCCATACCAATAAATATAGGCAATAAAATTTTGAAAGGTCAGTCACTTTTGGTAATTTTATAAAAAGAAAAAGAAGTGTATAAATAATGAAGCTTGACAAAACCTGATAATTAACTTGACATGAAGTGCGGATTAAGTATACTTGGAATTGTTTAATAAATGTCCGATGGGACTTATCACCGCTCTGATCCTAGAACTTGAGAGTTATTGTAAAGCGCACTTGCCCGTGCGCTTTAACTCTTTTAGTAAGCCATCTATAAAAAATGACCAGTCCTAAAACCAGTAACTCGGCGGTTGGAGTTAACTCAACCATTAAATCACCCCCTTTCTAAGTTGATTAATTTTCTCAGGCTACGGTGTGAATTCAACTTAGAAAAAAGGTTTGCCCCATCGGACACAATATATAGTAGCGCAAAAACATTTTTCCACAAGACAATAATTTACTGTTTAAAATTATAAGAAAATTCTAACAATTGTTTTTCCCCAATTGACACACGTTGATTCAAATGTTATTAAATATAAAACAATTGAAAGGAATTTCACCATGACCCAACTTCCCCCACACAATAAACACCTAACCGAATGCCCCGCCTGCAATGGCTCCATATCCAAAAAAGCCCCACTATGCCCCCACTGCGGACACCCCAGCAAAAACCTGATCAAAGTAGACCTAATCACCATAGACGCAATAGCCGGAATCGGTTGTGGCACAGCCCTGGCATCAATCATAATAGTCATACTTTTTGGAATTATAGGAGCAGTCTTTGGCATATTCGGCCTAGGTGCCCTACTGGCAACCCCACCCCCAAACTAACCCCAATCACCAAACCATCCTCCAATCATCTCCCAAACCCTGGGGAGCACCGGTTTCCCAACCGGTGCAAATAAATAAAAAGACCATCTCGAGCACTAACTCGAAATGGTCCTAATAGTAGGATGGGTACCAACCCATCAATTATCTTCCAAACACTCCCTACCCTTATCAGTCAACCGCCAAAATCTCACAATCCCTTTCTGCCGAGCATTCTCACGAACCCAATCCTCCGGCGCATCCACAGCCTCAATCAACCCACGCAAGGCCAATTTATCTAAACGCCGAGCAACAGCAGGCCGATCTTGCCCCGTCTCTCGTGCAATCTCATAAGAATACGACTGCCCCAACCGATCAAGGGCAGCCATAATCTCTATATGATTTTTGGTAAGTCTCATCATTCTTCCTCAATCGGCTCTAAATTCCATGAAGAAAACTGATCCTCTCTAATTATTTGGTATCCATTTACCTCATCAGTATATATCCAATATTGATCGTCCAGATGCCTAATTCTTGCATCTGTATCTTTCCAATTATGGTCCATAACCTTTAATTTTTTAGTATGAAGCATTGACCAACATGTTTCTAATTGAATCTCAATTGACTTGTCTTGTTTGTACTGTTGTAAATCTGCAATCATGTACGTTCTCTTTTGATTTTAATTAAAAATCTAAATTGTCAATCTACTTTTACGCTTCTCGTACTCTGCCACAATCTCATCCACCGATTGATCCTCATCATCCTGTGGCACTAAACTAGATCCATCTTTCTGAGCCTGTCCAATCCCAGCCATACCCTTTTGAAACTTAGCCACAGCAGAATCGAGATCATTCTTAAACGCCATAGCAACCCGAAGCATTTCCATTGCCTGATTAGCAGCCCCCAAAGAAGCCTCAATCTGCGCATCTAAAGAAGCCTTTCCATTTAACAATCCTTCAATCCCTCTTGTATTTCCGTTTGTTTGATTCATAATATTCTCCGTGTAGTCGATTCGACGACTTGATTAAATTGGCCTGACAATTTGATCAATTTCCACGGGTGAGGGATTAGGCTCCCTCCCCGTGGCCCCATTAATTACTTTACTATCCTGGTCGATTGCGCCCCATGACTCCTATTAGCAGATGCCCGCTCAACTGAGAAAACATAGACCCCATCATCATTGATAGACCGTGTAATGCGACTAATCAACGCTTTCCCCCGATAACTATTTGGCACAAATCCATCGCTACTGTATACAGCAATGTATTTTTTATCTGGATTATCAGCACACAGTTTACAAAAATCTTCATAATCCACAGACCCTAATAATCGCGTACGAGCCTTGCCCTCCATTGATTCAATGGCCTTCATTAACTTGGTTAAATTCTGTCTGCCTGGCACTGGTTCTTTGTGTTCGATTTTCATGATATACTGTCTCCTATTGTTTGATATATTTCCCAAGTGACCGCTTGGGAGGTATGAGGCTGGGGGAACCCAGCCTCTTTTTCATTCAACCTTCTACGTAATTATTATTTTCATCCAATTGCCATTTATAATTATCAAGATTATTTCCTAAAAATTTTGCAACCATTTCGGCCTGCCATTTGTAAGAAAACAAAGGTTTTCCGTTTATTTTTCTTTCTTCGTTTATTGATTTCTCAACCAATTCTTTACCAGTCAATTTTTCATTAAATCCATCAACTTTCAACTTATCCTCTTGCCCGTATGAAATTCCTTCTAAATCTTTAATCACTGGAAATCCATAAGAACTAGATGAATGATTACAAGTAAGTCTATAAACTCTTTTACCGCCGCCTAGATGCAATAGATATCCATCTTCTTTTTTATCATGTTCTGGGTTGTTGAATAAGTCCATTAAATTTGTCATTTTCTCTCTCCCTTTTTGTTTTAATATCGGGCCGGGTTTCCCCGGCCCTCTTTCGTTTAGTTTAGTTCCAATCCCCAGAAGAAATACTTTTCTTCTATTTTTTGGCATGTGATGTAATCTTCTTCTGTTAACTCTTCCCGGCAGGCTTCTTTATTTTCCCAGAATAGATGTGCTATCTTTTGCATATTCTCTGGGGTTGCTACCATTGTTCTTAGTGCTCTTTTGATTCTTGTAGTTGCTTTCATTGTCTCTCTCCTTTGTTTTGTTTTTTTCTGTCAGCCTATACTAATATAATATATCATAGTGTACACTATGTCAAGTACTTTTTTC
>CAZXCK010000155.1:0-9025 GCA_964639225.1 uncultured Anaerolineaceae bacterium
GCGCGTCTGATTGATCTCAGCGCCACCTGCAAGCAAAAATGACACAAATCCCCGCATCAAGGCGGGGATTTGTCTTTGAAATGCTCCGCTGGTGTAGGGCAGGTAGAAATAATACAGGCTGCCTGGTTGTTTCATCCGCATAATCATAGGCCGGCTTTGCAGCTAATCAGCCTGAACATAGTCCCAGGATTTTATTGACTGTGTTCCAGTTCCGTCCTGTGGCGACGCATCCCAGCTTACGCTCGATGAGGCCGTTATCCAGTTTGGAACGGCCCATGCCCTCTGGATAGAAGATGTAAAGCTCCTGTCCGCTGCTGTGGATAACCTCTGGCCCGTTGTGTGCCGCTTGCAGTGTCGCCAGCGATTCGTCATCCGGTTCGTAGTGTGTGACCGAATTTGCTCAGAACCAGCGCCGCCGCCGGTCCAGGAACCGGTGGCTCCCTGCGAGCTGGTCCATATAGCGCTCAACAGCCGCCGGAGACAGGTCCAGCTTCCAGGCTGGCGCGCCTTCGATATAGGGCAGGCGGTCGCCGATGCGCACGCCCTGCTGGAACATCGTCAGGTAGACATGCGCCAGCGAATAACCGTGATAGGCAAGCAGCGTGGCTTCGCTGTCGAGAAAGTGATTCAGGTCGGTGCGAGTGGCGCGCACCCGCTCGACAACCGCCTCTGGCAGCGCGACGGCTTCCAACTCGTCCTTCGCGTCCGACCGCTGTAACTCACGCAAGTGACTGGCGACAACATCGATGGAAATCATGATGCCCACACTCAGGCCGCCCCGAATACGCTCGATAAAGCGATCCTTGCGTGTACGTCGCGTCTGCTCCTGCAGGATGTCGCTGATGCGCCCCAGAATGCCCACCATGCGATACACTGGCACGAAGCGTCGCCCGGCCCAGTTCCATTCGAGCAGTTCGGGTGAGGCGTCGCTGACCACCAGGAACTCAGGCTGTTTCAGTCCGTCTGGGCGGGGGCGCTGGTTGGCGTTCAGATACCAGTCCAGGCCGGTGTTATCATAGACACCGCCGTCCATAAACCAAAGCGACGTATCATTGGCGAAGTTGATTGACAGTGGCAAATGCGCTGCTGAGGCCGTCACGGCGTCGGAGATGCGCACCGAGCGGGCGCGGTCGGCAGGGGCGGTGAAGTAGCCCTTGTCGTCGCCAAAGTATCCGCGCGCGATGCGGAATCCCTGCGCAGAGGCCAGGTTAGTCGTGTTGAATACCATATCGAGGTCGTCGGGCAGGTCGTGTGTGGTCAGTTGTTTGTTGCCGTAGAACCAGCGATCAAACAGCTTCGACCACAGAATGCTCCAGGTGAAGTTGGGCCACAGCAGCAGCGGTGTGGTAAGCAGGCACAATACCAGCCAGCGATTGCGAAAGTTGGCCGAAGTCACCCACTCGATGAAAGGATTATAGACCTCGTCCATAAAGGTATCCAGCGAGAAATCGTTTTCGCGTAGCACATCCCACCTGAGCGCCAGATAGGCGGCGATGATGCTGCCACCGGACACGCTGGAAATCGCGCCAACGTTGCTGAGCTGGCCCGTTTCGGCCAGGTAGCGCAGCACGCCCAGATGATACAGCGAGGCCCGAAAGCCCCCGCCCGATAGACACAGGCCGATTGATTTTTCCGGAAAAGTTTTCATGGGTTATCCTCGACCCGCCTGCGAGAATTTACTAAAGCAAATATATTTCCTCACATTATATAGGTAGATGAGGTAAGACCCAAATATCCGGCGGCTGAATTGGGAGCAGGACTCTCTACGACCTGGCAGTAACATACTGTAAAATGATCGCTGATCGTGCACCGTGAATGTTTATCAGGTAGCTTGAAATGATGCGTATTGCGTTTTTCTCCGGCGGTCCCTTGGGGACCGATTGGCTGAAGTTACTGTCTGGCCTGGCGCTGGCTGGCTTTGTGCTGGGCCTGGCACTGGCGCTCATCTACGCGCCGACCAACACCGTGCAGGGCGAGGTTCAGCGCATCTTCTATCTGCATCTGGCGGCATTCGTCGGCGCGTTTGTCGGTTTCATCAGTGCGGCAGTTGGTGGCGTCGCCTATCTGCGCACACGGCGAATCGCGTGGGATATGCTCGCTCAGGCTGGCGTCGAGGTGGGGTTGCTGCTGGCGTTCATCAACGTGCTGACCGGCGCCATCTACGCCCGCCCGATCATCAATAGCTGGTGGACCTGGGACCCTAAGCTGACCGCCGTAACCATCATGATGCTCACATACACCGCCTACCTCATGCTGCGCAACGGTGTCGAAAGCCCGGAGCGCCGCCGTCTCTTCGCGGCGGTTTACAGCATTATCGCTTTTGTGACCGTGATCAATACGTTTATGGCCATCCGGCTGCGCCCGGATACGCTGCACGAAGTGATGTTCGCCCCCGGTTCGGCGCTGTTCCGTATGCCGGCACGTATGCAGTTGGCGTTGTTTGGCAACATGCTGATATGGGGCGGGCTGATCGCCCCGGCGCTGATCGGCTGGCGTTTCCGGTTGGAGCGTGTTCATCTGGCCAACGAACGCCTGCGCCTCAGGCTGCTGGATGGAGAGCGCCACTGATGCCCGACAATGCCGACTATCTGCTGATGGGGCTGGCGGTCGTGCTGGGGCTGGTGGGTTTCTATGTTGTGCTGCTGGTCCTGCGTTTCCACGAGGCCCGGCGCACGCGCCAGCGCATCGAGCAGTTCCTCGACGACTGACTTGTTCAGTCTGTTGATCCGCCTACCGGCAGCGAACGGTATGCTTCTGGCGACCGCTGGAACGCACCCTGACACACTGGACAGCAGAAATAATAGGTCTCACCGGCATATTTGACGCTGCCATAAGCCTGCTGCGGCTCGATCAGCGCGCTGCACACCGGATCGCGCACCAGATGACTCGGCTGGCTGCCGACAGCGGGGATGCCGATCTCAAGACGGGTTCCCTGGCCGGGGCGACTGGCCACTTTCAGCCAGCCATCCAGCCCGGCGACCCGTTCCTGCATGCCTACCATACCGTAACGCTGATTTAGCGCCAGTTCGCCCAACTGGGCCGGTGGCTGAAAGCCGATGCCGTCATCTTCAATGGTCAGCAGAACGCCGCTATCGTCGTAAGTCAGGCGCAGGTCTGCGCGGCTGGCCTGGCTGTGACGGCTGATGTTGCTCAATGCTTCCTGCGCAGCGCGGAACAGGGCCAGCTCGCGCGCTTCGTCCAGGCGGCGAGGTACACCCTCGACATGCAGATGTAACTCCGGCTGTTTCAACTTCTCGACCTGCATGCGCAGCGCCGCCACCAGCCCCAGCTCTTCCAGTGCTGGCGGGCGCAGACCGCCGATGAGGTCGCGCAGGTTGTCCACAATCTCGACCGCCTGCGTGCGCGCTGTTTGCAGCATCTGCACCGTGCGCGCCGGTTCCGTGTGGACCCATTCCTGCGCCAGACTCACCGCCTGTGAGATAGCGATGACCGACTGTACCGTTTCGTCGTGTAGTTCACGAGCGATACGTTTGCGTTCGTTTTCCAGGCCGTCCGTCAGCCGGTCGGTATAGGCGCGGCTCTGCTGCTGGGCACGGCGCACATGACGGCACATGCCAGCCATCGCTCGCTGCAACTGCTGCACCTCAGCGATTCCACCACCCGGCTGCTCGAATGAGTCCAGTTGGCCGGCCTTGAGCTGGTCCGCGCGCTGTGCCAGCAGCCGGATCGGGCGCAGCACCCGCAGGTAAAACCACAGATTGCTGGTGATAAACAGCGCCGCGCCGACGCAGCACAGCTCGAACAGGTGATTGTGGAGCATCAGCTTTCCTCTCCGCCGTCCAGTTGGATGTAACCATGCTGCAGCGCGACCGTCACCGCTTCGGTGCGGGTGTTCACGCCCAGTTTTTCGTAAATGTTTTTCAGATGGCCCTGCACGGTGCGGTCAGAGATAAACAGCGCCCTGCCGATCTCTTTGTTGGTTTTACCGTAGCCAGCGTGGGTGAGCACTTCGCGCTCGCGTTCGGTGAGCGCTTCAACCTGTGCTGGCATGTTGCGCATGTGCTGTTCGAGCTTTGTCAGTGTCGCTGTATCGAAGGCGCGCCGCCCACCGGCGACCTCATGCAGCGCATGGTACAGCGCGTCCAGCTCCGCCGTTTTGAGGATGAAACCGTCTGCGCCGGCGTCCAGCAGCGCATGGACGTAGGCCGGTTCGTCATAGGCGGTGAGGGCCAGCACACGGACCTGCGGGTTGTCGTGGCGGATGCGCCGCGTGGCTTCCACGCCGGTGAGTTCCGGCAGGTGAATGTCCATCACCACCACGTCGGGCTGAAGCTGGCGCGCCAGCTCGACAGCTTCGCGTCCGTTGGTGGCCTCGCCAATGACTTCGACGCCCCGGCTTTCCAGATAAAGGCGCGTACCCTGGCGGACAATACTGTGATCTTCTACCAGCAGAACCCTGACCATCGTGTTTCCATTCTCGTCCTGAGACTTTTCAATAATGGCAGCCCAGTCCAGCCAGCAGAACGCGCCAAATGGCGTGTGTGTGACCAGGTCTGGATACTGGAGTCCTTTGTCTGTTTACAGATTATCACATCTGGCCGACGATTCGGCACTGGTTCTGTGGGTCTGTTGCGCCCGCATGGCAGATCAACTACACTCAGCGCACAACGCATAATCCCAGGAGTCCGTGCCATGTCGATACCCGTACTCGTCGCCTGGAGTGGCGGCAAAGACAGCCTGATGGCCCTCTGGAAACTTCCATCAGAGTATGAAGTCGTCGCGCTGGTGACCAACATCCAGTCCAGCGAAGAGCGTATCAGTGTGCATGGCGTGCGCCGTGAACTGCTCGAGCGACAGGCGGAGGCGCTGGGACTGCCGGACGCGCCCAGCAACGCCGAATACGAAGCGCGTGTCGAGGCGGTTTTTGCGCCGTTCCGGGAGCAGGGCATCACGCATGTTGTCTACGGCGATCTGTTCCTGCCCGATGTCCGCGAATACCGTGACGCGCATCTTCAGGAGATGGGTATGCAGGGCGTGTATCCACTGTGGGAGCAGGACACGCGCGCCCTCATTCAGGAGTTTATCGCCGCCGGCTTCAAAACGATTGTCACCGCAGTCGATACGACCCAACTGGATGCGTCTTTTGTTGGGCGCGAACTGGATACGGCTTTCGTTAACGAACTGCTGCCCGGAGTCGACCCCTGCGGCGAAAACGGCGAATTTCACACCTTTGTCTATGCCGGGTCGCTGTTTCGCCAGCCGGTGGCCTTCACTATCGGCAGGACGTTCTGGAAGGATGACCGCTTCTGCTACTGCGATCTGCTGCCCTGAGTGCCTGCACCATGCGTGTGGGCGTTCAGAATCGACGAACAGCAGCACGATTGGCGCTGGTAACTACGTAATAACTTATAGGTTTTCGGATTGACTTTGCAGTATACTTAAACAGGCAAAAAAGGTCACAGCGACGGGCCTTGAGGCGGCGTTCGGCCAGCCATTGACGAATTATTACCGGTTTGCTGCAAGAATGGAGCCATTGATGCAGACTCTTTTGAAGGGTATTAATCAGGAAGTCATTATCAGTCCGGAACACCCGACCGCTATCATCGGCGAGCGGATTAACCCCACCGGGCGCAAGGTGTTCAGCGCCGAGCTGGAAGCTGGCGACCTCAGTCGCATCGCTAAGGATGCCCAGGCCCAGGTCGATGCCGGTGCGGTCATTCTCGATGTCAACGTGGGCGCTGCTCGCGTAGACGAAGTGCAGATGCTGCCCGAAGCTGTACGTATCGTCCAGGATACGGTAGATGTACCCATCTCGATTGACTCGTCCAACCCCGAAGCGCTGAAGGCTGCGCTCAAAGTCTATAAGGGAAGGGCGCTCATCAACTCGGTGAACGGCGAGAAAGAGCGGCTGACGCAGGTGCTGCCGCTGGTCGCCGAATATGGCGCGGCGGTCATCGCCCTGTGCATGGGCGATGACGGCATCCCCGAAACCGCCGAGCAGCGGCTGGCCATCGCTCGCCATATTCTCGAAGCCGCCCAGGCCGTCGGTGTCCCGCCGGAAGATATTCTGTTCGACCCGCTGGCGATGACCATCAGCGTCAATCACCGCGCAGCCCAGGTGACCATCGACACGGCGCGCTCCATCCGCGATGAACTGGGCACCAACATGACCATCGGTGCCAGCAATACCTCGCATGGTATGCCGGACCGCCAGTTGCTGAACACCGTGTTCCTGGCCGGGTTTATCCAGGCCGGTGTCAACGCGCCCATCTGCAACCCGCTGACCAATACACTCGCCGTCCGCGCCATCGACCTGATGCAGGGACTCGACGAGTGGGGCATGCGCTATATCCAGACCTACCGCAAACTTCAGGCCAGCCAGTCCTGACATAACGACGAGTACAAATCCTATGCCACTGTTTACACCCGGAAACCGCTCACAGTCCGTTTTCCATCCGCTGAAGAAGCAACCGCTCACCGAGCGGCTTCTGGGGCGGCTCGAACGAGTCGTCAAAGGGCCGTTGTTTGGCTGTCGCATGTGTGGCAACTGTCTGCTTCAGGAGACCGCCTTCATCTGCCCGATGACCTGCCCGAAGGGCCTGCGCAACGGACCCTGCGGCGGGTCCACATCAGAGATGTGCTATGTCGATGAGCGTTATCCCTGTGTGTGGTATAAGATTTACGAGCGCGCCTTCAGCATGGGCCGCGAAGAGATGCTGCTGGAAGTGCTGCCGCCGCTTGACTGGGACCGGGTGGGGGGCAACACCTGGGACGATGTGTGGCAGCAGGTGCGCCGGGTCGGCGTGAAGAAGGTCGTCTCCGGCCTGGCGACGCGCGACGCTGCCCAGCGCACCCGCACCTGGGACTCGGTGTTCCAGCCCGTGCGCCAACCGGACTGGTGGCAGGGCGATTCAGAATATCACCCGCCAGCCTACGACGAACCCGCCTCGGAACTCGAACGACGACTCCGGGCAGGCGAATTTGTCGTCGCCGCCGAGATCGCCCCGCCGCAGACGGTGAAAACGAATAAACTGCGCGAGCACATCCAGGCCATCAGGCCGTATGTCGCCGCCATCAACTTCACCGATAACCCCTCAGCGACGCCGCGCATGTCAAGCCAGGCGTGCAGCATGGTCGCCCTGGAATACGGCGCGGACCCCATTATGCAGCTTACCGCCCGCGATCGCACGCGCACCGGCCTGCAATCCGAAGTCATTGGCGCCAACGCGCTGGGTGTGCGTAACATGCTGGTGATCGCCGGTGACCACAGCCGCCTGGGACCGCGCCCCATGAGCCGCGCCGATGTCGTCGATGTTGATGCTGTGCAGGAACTCTGGATACTGCGCCGTATGCGCGACGAGGGCCAGTACCTGGGGGGCAAAACGATCAAATTCCCGCCGCGCTTTTTCCTGGGAGCGGCGGCGTCACCGTTCGCCTCGGAGCCGCGTTTCCAGGCACTGCGCGAACACAAGAAAGTCAACGCTGGCGCGCAGTTCTTCCAGACCAACGTCGTCTTCGACCCCGACGGCCTCGATATCTGGCTGGGTGAACTCGATAAGCGCGGCATTCTGGATAAAGTTTACATCCTGATCGGCATCACGCCGCTAAAGAACCTGCGCGTCGCCCAGTACATGCACGAAAATGTACCTGGAATCAAAGTGCCGCAGCACATTCTCAAACGCATGGAAGCCGCTGGCGATAACGCCGCCGAGGAAGGTGTGACCATCACGCTGGAGCTGATCGAAGCGGTGCGCCGCAAGCCAGGCGTAAACGGTGTCCATATCATGGCGGTTGGCTGGGAAGACATCGTGCCGCGCATCGTCACCGAGGCCGGGCTGGCGCCCAACCCGCTGCCCACCGACCCGCCCACGTCGTAAGGGCGTGCTACAGCGCGCCCACCGACTCGCCACGTCGTAAGGGCGTGCTACAGCGCGCCCGCCGACTACAGCGCCCCCCCAGATCACCTGCGCCCACCAGCGGAATATGGTAGAATGATCCCGTTAATGCGAACATCTGAGCCATGCCATTGATGACATATTGCGGGAGCTAGTTGATGAGTACAAAGACCGGACCCAAATTCGTTCAGTATTTTGGCAGTGTACTCGATGCGCTCAGAGAGTTGGGTGGTTCAGGCCGCCCCAGTGAAATAATTGACTATCTTGCAGCGAATCTTGAAATCGACGAAACGGAATCGGAATTATTGGCTGACGGCACGCCCAGATTCAACAAGAACATCAATTGGGCACGATTCTATCTGGCGAAGGCTGGGCTGATTGATGGTTCGAAGCGGGGTGTGTGGGCATTGACTGAGGAAGGGCTGAAAACACGGCTTACACACAAAGATGCACTCCTCATATTTGACAATGTTCACAAGGAGTTTCGGTCCGAATTACCGTCAAAGCCGAAAGACTACGAAAACTCAGAAGTCACTGAAGATGAAATAATGGATAGCACGGACCACCGCAAAGCTGTTATGCGAGTGCTCACCGAATTGCCAGCAGCCGGTTTTGAAAGACTCTGTCAGCGTATCCTGCGAGAATCCGGATTTGAACGAGTTACCGTTACTGGTCGAAGTGGTGATGGCGGGATTGATGGGCAGGGAATTCTCCGCGTCAATCATTTTGTGAGTTTCCAGGTGTGTTTTCAGTGTAAGCGATATACGGGCACGGTTGGCGCACCAGTGGTGAGAGATTTTCGGGGATCTATCATGGGCCGGGCAGATAAGGGGATTATCATGACAACGGGTGTGTTTTCGAGCGATGCTCGCAAGGAAGCAACCCGCGACGGCGCGACGCCCATCGAATTGGTTGATGGAGATCAGATTGTCGAGATGTTAGAAGAACTGGAGCTCGGTCTTGTCAAGAAAAAGACAATTACCATTTTTGACGTCGATACACAGTTCTTTGATGAATTCCGCGAGTAAGCGGCGCGGGCCAGCCCAAGCTGTTTGACTGACCGCCCTCACGCGCCTTCGTCAAGAATACGCTGGATGAGATCGTAGCGGCTGGCGATGTCCTGGCGGTCGTTCGGCTCCGGGATGGTCTTGTCGCTGGTGCGCTTAATC
>CAZXCK010000156.1:0-8523 GCA_964639225.1 uncultured Anaerolineaceae bacterium
CTGCTGCGCGGCGGCCATCAGGTGATGGTAACCGATCTTGACGCAGCGGCGATCGCCATGGCGGAACAAGAAGGCGCCACCGGCGCCGCCAACGTCGAAACGCTGGTGAGCGAGCTGGAGACGCCGCGCGTCGTCTGGATTATGGTGCCATCCGGCGACCCGACCGAGCAGACCGTCAGCCAGCTTGCTGACCTACTCGCTGCCGGTGATATTCTGATCGACGGCGGCAACAGCAACTATCAGGACTCCATGCGCCGTGCCGAGACCCTGAGAGCCAGCGGTATACACTTCGTCGATGTGGGCACCAGCGGTGGCGTGTGGGGGCTGGAAGAAGGCTACAGCATGATGGTCGGTGGTGCCGATGAGGCTGTCACCCACATCCGTCCCATTCTGGAGACGCTGGCACCCGGTCCTGAACTGGGCTGGGGGCATGTCGGGCCGAGCGGCGCCGGTCATTTCGTCAAGATGGTGCATAACGGCATCGAATATGGTCTGATGCAGGCTTACGCCGAAGGCTTTGAACTGATGCAGCACAAGCAGGAACTGAACCTCGACCTGCACCAGATCGCCGAAATCTGGCGGCATGGCAGCGTGGTGCGTTCCTGGCTGCTTGACCTGACGGCTCGCGCCCTGGCGGAGAACCCCACCCTGGATGGTTTCGCCGCTTACGTACCCGACTCCGGTGAGGGCCGCTGGACGGTCATCGAGTCGATTGAGTTGGGCGTCCCCATCCCGGTGATCGCGCTGGCGCTGCAGCGTCGCTTCAGTTCGCGCATGGACTCGCCGTTCAGCGACAAGCTGCTGTCGGCCATGCGCAACCAGTTCGGCGGCCACGCCATCAAACGCGAGGAATAGTCGTCAATCGGTAAACCTTCGCGGGCACGCGCGGACGGCTCGCCGCCCGCGATTGCCCTGCTTCGTGTCCGCATTTACAATGGTGTTCAGGTGAGTGCGGTGTGCCGCGCCGCCTATCGTTCGATGCACCTTAATCCAACAGGAGCAGGTTGATGAACTCTCTCGAAAAAAGGGTTTTAACAAAGCGTATCTTGCCCTTACTGCTGGTGATCGTGCTGGCGCTGGGCGCGACCTTTGGCGTGCTCTCACAGACGGATACTCCCCAGCCAGACAGCGTTGTGCTGGTCGGCTCGCTGCAGACCGCACTTGGCTGTGAGGCGGACGATGACGCCGCCTGCGAGCTGTCCGCGCTGACTTACGACAAAGCCAACGACATCTGGCGCGCCAGCTTTGAAGTGCCCGCCGGCGAGTATGATTATCAGGCCGCGCTGGATGGCGCGCTGGACGAAGTCTATGGCGCCGATGCTACCGCTGACGGCGAACCTATCGCGCTGGCACTTGAATCCGATACGGTCGTCGAGTTCTACTACGACCACAAGACCAACTGGATTACCGACAACGTCAACTTTCCGATTGTCGTCGCCGTCGGCACCTTCCAGACCGAACTCGGCTGTGAGGAGGACTACGATGCTGCCTGCCTGCGCTCATGGTTGCAGGATACGTCGGGCAATGGCGTCTTCAGCCTCACACTGACCGACCTGCCCCCCGGCGACTATGAGGTGATGGTCGCCACCGACCGCACCGATTCGCTGATGGGCGCGATGGGCGTTGTCGATGGCGATCCGGTGGCGTTCACCGTTGGCGAGAATTTCGAAGTCACCATCGGCTACAGCGCGCGCCGGGGACTCGTCTCCGCCGCTGCCCGCGATCCGCAGGCTGTCGTCGAGCCGATGCCCACCCGCGAAGTGCGCCCGGTCACCGGCATCATCACCGCGCCGGGCAGCTATCAGATGTTCCTGGGCTGTGACGACACCACCGGCAACCGGGGCAACTGGGAACCGGGCTGCCTGGAAAGCCAGTTGTTCGATGAGGACGGCGATAATGTTTACCAACTCGTTGTGGATAGCATCCCGGCGGGCAGCTATGAGATGAAAATCGCGGTAGATCGTGCGTGGTCGGAAAATTACGGTCTCGGCGGCGCCCGCGATGGTTCCAACGTGCCGTTCGAAGTCCCGGTGGACTACGCCCAGGTGATGTTTGAATTCGACGCCATCACCCGCGAGATCAGCATCAGCGTCGATGAGAGCATCATCGGCGGGCCGCTGGAGATCGAGTTTGGCGTTTCGCTGCCCGATCTCACTTTCCAGCAGGCGTACTGGGTGACCCGTGATACGATTCTGATCGACCCGACCCGCCTGCCGCAGGATGTGGGCGTCTTTGTCAAACTCTATTACTCGCCTACCGCTGACCTGACGCCAGACGAAACCGGCTTTGTCGGCGGCGAAAGTATCGACCTCAGCTTCAGCCCGGAAATTCCCCAATCGGTGCTGGATAAGTTCCCGCACCTGAGCGGATTTACCGCCTATACCATCGACGAGGCCCATCTCGAACTCGTGCCGGACATCCTGCGCGGGCAGTTCGCTGTCGCCGCTGTCGGCGAGGACGGTAACGCCTTCTATGGTACGGGCCTGCAGATTCCGGGCGTGCTCGACGATCTGTATGCGACGACCGCCCGCCTGGGTGTGACCTTCAACGATGACGCGCCGATTCTGCGCGTGTGGGCGCCCACTGCCCAGAACGTCCGCCTGCACATCTTCGACGACAGCGACCCGGACACCGAGTCCACCGTTTACGACATGTTCCGTGTGGATCGCTCCGGCGTGTGGACCATCACCGGCTCGCCGGACTGGTACGGTAAATACTACCTGTACGAAGTCACGGTCTACGCGCCTGCCGTCACGGATATCGTCACCAACCTGGTCACCGATCCGTATTCGGTGAGCCTGGCGATGAACAGCACGCGCAGTCAGATCATCGATCTGGCCAACGACCCCGACCTGATGCCTGACGGTTGGGACTCGGTCAGCAAGCCGCCGCTGGACTCACCGACCGATATCGTGGTTTACGAGCTGCATGTGCGCGACTTCAGCGTGAACGACCCCAGCGCCAGCGATGACAATCGTGGCACGTTCATGGCCTTCACCGAGACCGAGAGCAACGGCATGCAGCATCTGGCGGCGCTGGCTGAGGCCGGTCTGTCGCACCTGCATCTGCTGCCCACGTTCGACATCGCCACTATCAACGAGAACCCCGACGAGCGTGTTGAACTCGACTTCGAGGAACTGGCGCAGTTCCCGCCAGACTCCGAAGATCAGCAGGCCCTGCTGGAACCCATCCGCGACATGGACGCCTTTAACTGGGGTTACGACCCGTATCACTTCAACGTGCCTGAAGGCAGCTACTCGACCGACCCCGACGGCCCGGCACGCATCCGCGAGTTCCGCGAGATGGTGATGGCGCTCAACGAGAACGGCCTGCGGCTGGTCATCGACGTGGTCTACAACCACACCAACGCCGCCGGACAGGCCGACCGTTCCGTGTTCGACCGCATCGTGCCCGGTTACTATCACCGCCTGAACCAGAACGGCTTTGTCGAAACCTCTACCTGCTGCCCGAATACGGCCACCGAGCATGTCATGATGGAACGCTTCATGCTCGACTCGGTTGTGCTGTGGGCGCGTGACTACAAGGTGGATGGCTTCCGCTTTGACCTGATGGGCCATCACATGCTGGATAATATGGCTAACGTCCGCGACGCGCTCGATGCGCTGACGCTCGAAACCGACGGCGTGGACGGCGAGTCGATCTACGTCTACGGCGAGGGCTGGAACTTCGGCGAGGTCCAGGACAACGCGCGCGGAGTCAACGCCACGCAGTTGAACATCGGCGGGCTGGGCATCGGTACTTTTAACGACCGTCTGCGCGACGCCGTGCGCGGCGGCAGCCCCTTCGGTGACCGCACCTTCCAGGGCTTCATCAGCGATCTGTCGCTGAACCCCAACGGACTCACCGGCGGCACCGAAGCGCAGCAGGCCGAACGTATGGCCCTGTTCATGGACCAGATTCGCATCGGGCTGGCCGGTAATCTGCGTGACTACACGTTTGTCGGCTCGGCTGGCGATGAGATCACCGGTGCCGATGTGTCCTACGGTGGTTCACCGGCTGGTTACACCCTCAGCCCGGCGGAACACATCGTCTACATCTCCAAGCACGACAACGAGACGCTGTGGGACATTCTGCTCTACAAGCAGCTCGATGTGCCGGTCGAGGAACTGGTGCGCATGCACAATCTGGGCAACAGCATCGTGATGTTCAGCCAGGGCGTGCCTTTCTTCCATGCCGGCGACGACATGCTGCGTTCCAAGTCGCTGGACCGCAACAGCTACAACTCCGGCGACTGGTTCAACCGGCTGGACTTCACCTACCAGACCAACAACTTTGGTGTCGGTCTGCCCCCGGCCAGTGACAACGCCGACCGCTGGGACGAGATGCGCCCCATCCTGGCTAACCCTGACCTACAGGTCGGTGAGGCCGAGATCATGAGCGCGGTGGAGCACTTCCGCGAGATACTGCGCATCCGCCAGGGTTCGCCGCTGTTCCGCCTGGAGACCGCCGAGCAGGTGCAGGAGCGCCAGACGTTCCTCAACACCGGCCCCGATCAGCAGCCGGGCGTCATTGTTATGGCGCTCAGTGACGAAGTTGGCGAACAGCTCGACGACAACTACGCCATGATCGTGACCATCTTCAACGCCACCGGCGACGAATACACCTTCAGCGACGACTCGCTGGCGGGCATGGCCTTCGAGCTGCACCCGATCCTGGCCGAGTCCAGCGATCCGGTGGTGCGCGAAGCCGCCTTCGCCGATGACACCTTCACCGTGCCGGGACGCACGGCGGCGGTGTTCGTCGTGCCGCGTTAGTTAGAATCAGCACATGTGCCGGGCCGGGGACACCGCGATTGCTCGCCTGTCCCCGGCCCTGGCCTGCCGCAACCATCACAGACAGGATCGAGGAGATCATGACACAGCCGTTTATCCTGGGGGTGAACTACTGGCCGCGCCGCAAGGCGATGTACTGGTGGTCAGATTTTGACGCGGGCGAGGTGCGCGAGGAGTTCAGCATCATCGCCGAACTGGGCATGAAGGTGGTTCGCATCTTTCTGCTGTGGGATGACTGGCAGCCGGCCCCGGATGTCGTCTCAGCGGACTGTCTCAGGCATCTGGTGACCGTCGCGGATATCGCCGCCGAAAACGGCCTGGGCCTGGATATCACCTTTTTCACCGGCCACATGAGTGGCCCCAACTGGTCGCCGCGCTGGCTGCACGATCCACAGGCCGAAGCGCCCACGCCGCACCTGCGCCAACTGGTGAGCCAGGGCAGGGTAGTGCCAGGCGCTTATCGCAATCCCTTCCATGACCCGGTGGCGCTGGCGGCGTCGCGCCATCTGCTGGCGACCGTCGTCGATCTGCTGAAAGATCATCCAGCGGTGTGGATGTGGAACCTGGGCAATGAGCCGGACCTGTTCGCCTGGCCGCAGAGTGCCGCAGCCGGGCGCGCCTGGACCCGCGAGATGACCGGCATCATCCGCACTATCGACAGCCAGCACCCGGTCACGCTGGGATTGCATTCCGGCAGCCTGTTTGAGGACAACGGCCTGCGTATCAACGACGTGTTCGCCGAGGTCGATACGGCGGTTATGCACAGCTATCCCATGTATACGCCATTCCTCGATAATCCGCTGGACCCCAACTGGGTGCCGTTCACCTGCGCCTTCGTCAGCGCCTTGTCTGGCAAGCCAGCTCTGATGGAGGAATGGGGCGGCTGCACCGCGCCACCCGGCGAGCCGTCGCAGACCTGGCATTGGACCGCCTTCGGCAAGCCGCGTACGCAGTTCATGGCGTCAGAAGAAGACCTGGCCGCTTATGTCGAGGCGGTGCTGCCGCGTCTGGTGGACGTTGGCGCGACCGGTTCGATGCTGTGGTGCTATGCTGATTACGTCCCGGAACTGTGGTCAAAACCACCCTGCGACGAAGCCCGCCACGAGCGTTTCTTCGGGCTGGTGCGCCCCGATGGCTCGCTTAAGCCCCACGCGGAAGTCGTGCGCCGCTTCGCCGCCACCAACCCGACCGTCAAAACCGACCCGCCACGCCGTGTTCGGCTGGCGATCAGCCCTGACGAATACTATCAGCAGCCGGTGCAGCACATCGTTGATCTCTACCGGCAGTACCTGGCTGAATACGGTACGTGAGCCACGCGCTGTACCGGAAACAGCCCGCGCTTCAATCCTGAATATCAAACAGAACGCCGGACATCTCGCCCGGCGTTCGTTGTCTGTCGGTTGGCGCGTTTACATCTCCCAGTTGATCTGTATCGCCTCGCCCGTTTCTTTCGGGAGCCGGAAGGACAGCACCAGCGCGTCGTTGTCATACACCCAATCGACCGGTTCTGGCTCTTCCGCGTCTTTGCAGAAGAAAACGCCGGCGATAGTGCGTCCCGTATGCTGGAGGCGGATGGTTACATCGGTATCCTTCTTCAGATAATTGGCAATCAGGATCATGGCGCGGCTGTTGTTTTCGAGCAGATGCGCGTCCAGTTCGCGCGTGCGCCGTCCGAAATACTTCAGCGCCACACGCGGTTCGATGTCCAGGCGTGGCAGCATCGATGCCATGACATCTTTGACCAGATTGTGCTCGCCTTTCAGCCGGTCGGCGTCTGGCTGCGCCGCGAAGTAGACGCCGTAGCCCAGGCCATAACGGGCCAGCGTCACAGCCGGGCAGCCGTCGGCAAATGTGGCCAGTGGCTCGGCCTCGTCGGCCAGCGACAGCAGATCGCGCTTGTGCGCCAGCAGGTACTGCTCGCCCTGGTAGACGACCAGCCCGCTGTCGTTGGAGTCTGGCTCTACCTTGTGCAGGCCGAAAGCCGCGTTCAGGCCGCCCGGCAGCAATTGCCGGTGATACCAACCGGCTTCGGTGAGCGTGCCGCTGCGGGCAAAGGCCACCAGTACGCCGCCCTGTTCAACGTACGCGGCCAGGGCGTTGGCCGTCACTTCAGAGAGCAGCCCCACCAGCGGCAGTGCCACCACCGGATAGGCGTTGAGTGTGCCGTCGGCTACCTGCGCTGGTGTCACAAAATCGACGGTGTAATCCAGTTCCCAGAAGGCTCGATAAACTCCGCGCTGGATGGCGAAGAGCGTCTCTTCTTCCTTCACGCCATTAAAAAACGTCGCGTTCGGTTTGGATTCAAGCAGGGCAACATCGCCGCGCGCGACGTGCGCATTCTGTAAGAAGGCGTCGTGCCGCTGGATGAAATGTCCAACTTCGCTGGCGGCTTTCAGCCGCGACGATTCGTTGCCATCCAGGTCCACCAGCGCGCCCATTCGAATCGGGAGCGAGTCCCATTCGCGCCAGGGCTGATACAGCATCAGCTTGGCGTCGTGCCCCAGCGATTCCAGCGCGTTACGCCAGATGTCAACCGGGCTGGTGTTATAATCCGGGCCGAGCACCCACCCGCCGATTGGCCCGCTTTCGATCTCGTTGAGCCAGAAGTCGCGGCCCGTCGACAGGCTGACGCTGCGGCCATGATCCAGGAAGATCGAGTTGTGCTCCGGGCGCGCTGCCAATTTGTTACCGCTGCCGGGGTAAAGATCATAGCCGACGTGATCGACCTGCTGCGCGATGGCCCACTGATCGAGGCCGGTGTAGGTTCCGAAGCGGTCATACGTCTTGAAGTTGAACGTATTGACCGATGTTGGATGGTCGGTGTCGCGCTCGCGGATGATGCGGTGCTGGTGGCCGGCGAAGTTGGCGAAGGACTCGTGCCAGAAGGCGCGCCAGTCCAGCCAGCGCGTTACACCGGAACGGGCGATGGGCAGCGCTTCGGCAGGGTAGACCTCGTCCCAGTCGTTATACCACAGCGCTGTCGAGGTCCACATCCAGGCGTCGTTGAGGGCTTCCAGCGTCCCGTACTTCTGCCGGACCCAGCGCCGGAACTGGCTGAGTGCATAGGGATTATAGTCGTAGAGTTCCAGCTCGCCCGGCTGGAGTGTGGGCATAAACGGGAAGCCGATTTCGTTGCTGATCTGCCAGCCGAAGTGATTCGGCTGCTCCAGCGCGAATCGAATCAACTCGCGCAGGTAGTGATCGGATGCGCCGATGAAGCCCGGGTGATGAATACAGGCCCAGTGATACGACGCGCCCATCGGGTATGGCTCGCCGCGATTCGAGATGATGCGTACGTCCGGGTGTTCGGTGGCCAGCCACAGCGGCGGGCAGGATGCGCCCGTACTGAGCAGCACCTGGATGTTGTGGACGGCTGCGCGCTGGTAAAAGCGCTCCAGCACGTCAAAGCGGAACGTGCCCTTCTGCGGCTCGATGCGATCCCACGAACCATGCACATCGCCGATGCGCACGAGGTTCATGCCAGCGGCTCGCATGTTCTCCAGGTCTCGCTCCCATTCTGCTTCCGGGTAAACCAGCGGCGAATAAGATGCACCATATGGATAAGACATTGTTAACAACTTTCGTTTTCAGGAATAAGCCAGTAATTTTAGTTGTATTTTACGGAGTCAGATAACGACCCATCACCAGCGCGCGAGCTTTATCTGACATGTATCTATGATAGCATCAATACGGCGAGCCTGCATCAATTGTTAGGCAACGCTGGCTCTAC
>CAZXCK010000157.1:0-8517 GCA_964639225.1 uncultured Anaerolineaceae bacterium
CCACCGGGCGGAAGGTGCCGCTTTCCGGCAGGCCGCCATTGGTGCTGCCCACCAGCGCGGCGGCGCTGTCGTCGAAAGTCACCTGCACGCGCGGCGCGTTACTAATATCGGTATAGGTTGGGCCTCCGAGTTGGGCAGCATCGAGGACCAGCCTGACGGTTGTGCCCATCGGGCTGGTCAGCGAGAAGCTGATCTCCGGACTCCAGCTATTGCCAGGCCCTGGATCGGCACATGGGCCGCCCTCGCCTTCGACACCACTATCGATTGGATGAAAATCAATCGTGATGACCACATTGGTCAGCGAGCCGGTCAGGCTGGATGTGACCGTGCGCAGAGTACCGCTGCCATCGACGAAACCGGGCGTGTTGTTGGTCAGCGTTTCATCGAGCGCGTGAGATGGCCCCGGCAAAAGCAGCAGCATACAAAGGCTTAGAAACAGTAGTGTTGAATAGTGTCGCATGTTGGTCCCCTTTTGATGTGCTGACAATAGAATGTCAGCATAAAACAATAGTATGAGTATATAATTCCTTTAGTTAATTAAACCTAAAGATCTCGAATCGGACTCAGCGGCGGCCCAGCACAGGGAAAACAAAAATCCCCCGGCGGCTGCCAGGGGATTCGATATGCTGGTCAGGCAAACAGTCCGCGCTCAGCGCGCCAGGTGATAGTTGCCCCGGCTGCCGATGACGAAGCTGTAGGGCTTGCCGTCGGCGTAGAAGGTGTCGATCTGGATTTCGCCAGTGGGCAGCACGTAGACCGCGACCGGTTGGCCGGTAAAGCTGTGGACGCCCTCGGCGATAGGCTGCTCGTCGCCGCTGAAGTCCGTCACGGTGAAGATCAGCGTGCCCTCGCTGGTGGTCGGGTGGATGGCGTAGATGTCGTAACCGCCGCCGCGCACCGGGTAAACAGCGATGGGATAGCCGCAGTGGTCATCGTTGAGGCGGCCATCGAACGTGCAGTTGTAGGTGGTCGATGGCTCTTCAACGCTATCGTCGGTCAGTTCCAGCGTGAAACCGTACAGGCATAAACCATCCACAGGAAAATTATCACCAAAGGTCAGCGTCCAGGTGCCCTGCGGGTTCTCGCCGTTGAAGGTGGACAGCGGTTCCACCGGGCGGAAGGTGCCGCTTTCCGGCAGGCCGCCATTGGTGCTGCCCACCAGATTGGCGGCGCTGTCGTCGAAAGTCACCTGCACGCGCGGCGCGTTGCTATTATCGTTATAGGTTTCACCCCCGGGATCGCTATCATCGACGACCAGTCTGACGGTTGTGCCCATCGGGCTGGTCAGCGAGAAGCTGATCTCTTCACTCCAGCTATCGCCAGACCCTGGCGGGGGACATACGCCGCCTGGCGGAGGACTCAGGAAAAAGCCTGGTTCCTCACCTTCGCCCTC
This sequence comes from uncultured Anaerolineaceae bacterium, assembly GCA_964639225.1. GTDB lineage: Bacteria > Chloroflexota > Anaerolineae > Aggregatilineales > Phototrophicaceae > CAZXCK01. The sequence continues at coordinate 1,394 of CAZXCK010000157.1, forward strand.
AGGTTCACTATCGATTGAGTGAAAATCAATTGTGACCACCACATTGGTCAGCGAGCCGGTCAGGCTGGATGTGACCGTGCGCGTGTCGCTGCTGTCATCGACAAAACCGGGCGTGTTGTTGGTCAGCGTCTCGTCGAGCGCGTGAGATGGCCCCGGCACAAGCAGCAGTGCACACAGGCTCAGAAAGAGTAATGTCGTGTAGCGTCGCATGTCGTCCCTCCTGATGATTGTCGATCATAATAGCATAGGCAACGAAGCCCATATTCCATAAATATACAACTTTTTCCGATGAATTGATGCTAAGATCGGGGGGAATGATTGTCAGAATTTACGAATTGAAGTCACATTGGCCAACATATCGACAACGCACCTGCTGCGCCCGGCGCTGCGCGTGGGGCTGGTGGCGCTGGCTGGCACGCTGCTGCTGTGCCTGGTCATCCTCATCGACGCTGGCGGCGACCCGCTGAGCTTCGCCTTCATCGGCACGCGCTTCTCCGAGGGCGACCCGGACGGCACGGTGGGCTATGACGGCCAGTTCTTCTACTTCATCGCCCGCGATGGCGCGGACGCCGTGCCTTACATCGACGGCCCCGCCTTCCGCTACCAGCGGATACTCTATCCGGTCGCCAGCCGGGCGCTGGCGCTCGGTCAGGCGGACGCCGTCCCCTGGACGCTGATCCTGGTTAATGTGCTGGCGCACAGCGGCGGCGCGGCGCTGGTGGCCTGTCTGCTGGCCTCACGCGGAGTCTCGCCCTGGTATGCGCTGGTCTACGCCGCGTGGATCGGCGGGCTGTACGGTCTGCGCTTCAACCTGTCGGAGCCGCTGTGCTTCGCGCTGGGGCTGGCGGCGCTGGTCGCCTATCGCCACGACCGGCTGCGCTGGACCGCGCTGCTGCTCATCCTCGCCACGCTCACCAAAGAACTGGGGCTGATCTTCGCCGGGGCGCTGGCCCTGCACGCCTTCAGCAGACGGCGCTGGGGCTGGTCCGTGCTGCTGGCGGGCGCGCCGCTGCTGGCCTTTCTGCTGTGGTGGGGATTTTTGGCGCTGTGGCTGCCAGACCGCCCGACGCAGTACCCGGCGGCCCGTTTCGCCCGGCTGCCCTTCGGCGGCCTGCTCCACGAGGACGACCCGCTGGAGTTCGTGCTGCTGGTCATCTGGCTGGTGATCCCGGCGCTGCTGCTGCTGATCGCCGCGCTGCGGCAGATGTGGCGGCGGCGCGCCGTTCCGTTAGAGGCGGCGCTGGTCATCACCAGTGTGGGTTTCCTGGCGATTATGCCCGGCGTAAGCTGGGACGACCCTGTAGCCGCCTACCGTGTGGCGCTGGCCATCGTTCCGGCGGGCCTGTTGTTCACGGCGCGCTTTCATCCGCGCGCGCTGCGCGGACTGGCGCTGCTGTGGGGATCGACGTTTGTGTTGTTCCTGCTGATGCTGGCGGCCATCGCTGCCCGCTGAGACGCCGCCCGGCAGCCGGTGCGCCCAGGATGGCCAACAAGTTGGGATTTTCCCGTGCCAGAACGCCGATTCAGCATACTGTTACCGGGTTGTTTCCGGTATGATGGAGTCGCGTTGTCTATTCATAGATCGTAAATGGTCGTAAGGAGATCACCATGACCGCAACTAAAATTGATTTCCCGGCAGGCGTGGTAACCGGTGATGCGGTGCAGCAGCTTTTCGCGCTGGCCAAAGAGCACCAGTTCGCGCTGCCTGGCGCCAACTGCATCGGCACCAACTCGGTTAACGCCGTGCTGGAAACCGCCCGCGATCTGAAGTCGCCGGTGATGATCCAGTTCTCGAACGGTGGCGCGCACTTCTTCGCCGGCAAAGGCCTGAGCAACAGCGATCAGCAGGCGGCCATCCTCGGGGGCAAGTCCGCCGCCATGCACGTCCACGAAGTCGCGGCGGCCTATGGCACGGTCGTCATGCTGCACACCGACCACTGCGCCCGCAAGCTGCTGCCCTGGGTCGATGGTCTGCTGGACGCTGGCGAGGAATTCTACAAAGCGCACGGCATTCCGCTGTACAGCTCGCACATGATCGACCTCTCCGAGGAGCCGCTCGAAGACAACATCGAAACCTGCAAGCGCTATCTGGAGCGCATGAGCAAAATCGGCGTGACGCTGGAAATCGAGCTGGGCGTCACTGGCGGCGAAGAGGACGGCGTGGACAACACCGGCGTCGATGTTTCGCGCCTGTACACCCAGCCGGATGAGGTGGCCTACGCCTACGAAGAGCTGATGAAGGTCAGCGACAAGTTCACCATCGCGGCGGCCTTCGGCAACGTTCACGGCGTCTACAAGCCGGGTAACGTCAAGCTGACACCCAAGATTCTGGACAACAGCCAGCGTTTTGTGCAGGAGAAGTTCGGCACCGCCGAGCGCCCGGTCAGCTTCGTCTTCCATGGCGGCTCTGGCTCGACTGTCGAGGAAATCCGCGAGGCTATCAGCTACGGCGTGGTGAAGATGAACATCGACACCGACCTGCAGTGGGCCTTCTGGGATGGCGTGCGCCAGTACGAAGCCGCCAAGCACGACTACCTGCAGGGGCAGATCGGCAACCCCGACGGCGAGGACAAGCCCAACAAGAAATTCTACGATCCGCGCACCTGGCTGCGCTCTGGCGAGGATGCCTTCCGCGCCCGCATGAAGCAGGCCTTCGCGGACCTGAACAACGTCGGCACGCTGGCTTAAGCTGTGTCGCTTGTCTGCGTGGGGGCGCACCGTCTGCGCCCCCGCACAGTCCCTGACGGTTGGGAGATGCTTCCCACCGCTGACTGATTGCACCAGAAAACAACCATCATGGACGAGTCGCACAACCCCAACACCCCGCTCACAGTCCCCAAACCCGACCAATATGTTGGCCTGCGCGCACTGCGCGGCATCTGGCGGCGGCGCAGCATCATCGGCGCGCTGGAAGTGATGCACGCCGAGATGGGCGACGTCTTCCGCCTGAGCGTGCCCGGCTTCAACCCGATCATGCTCGTCGGGCCGGAAGCCAGCCGCTTTATCCTCATCACCTCGCGCGATGACCTGCGCTGGCGCATGGAACGCGAGCCGATCACCATTCTGCTGCGGCATGGCGTACTGGTCGAGGACGGCGAATCGCACGACACCATTCGCCGCGCCATGAATCCGGCGCTGCACAAACGCATGCTGGGCGGCTACGTCTCGGCGATGTGGCACTGCGCCGACCAGGTGATGGCGGACTGGCACAACGGCGGCGTTTTCGACATGCTGGTAGAGATGCGCCGCGTGGCCCTGCTCATCCTCACCGAGACGCTGTTCGGCGTCGATTTTACGCCGGACATGCGGCGGCTGTGGCCCGGCGTGCTGCGCGCTGTGCGCTACATTTCGCCCGGTCCCTGGGTGCTGTGGCGCGGACTGTCGCACCGGGGCTATGACCGTAACCTGCGCCTGATCGACGATTACCTGTATCGCATCATCGCCCAGCGGCGCGCCGGGAATTACGCCGACCGCGACGACATGCTGAGTCTGCTGCTGCAGGCCGGCATGGACGACAACCTCATCCGCGACCAGTTGATGACCATGCTCATCGCCGGTCACGATACCAGCACCGCCTCGCTGGCCTGGGCGCTGTATCTGCTGGGGGCGCACCCCGAAGCGCAGGCCCGCGCCCGCGCCGAGATCGACGCCGTGCTGGGCAACTCGCCGCCACAGCCGTCGCAGTTGGGCGATCTGGTCTACACCGGCCAGGTCATCGACGAGACGCTGCGCCTGTACCCGCCCATTCACCTCGGCTCGCGCTTCGCCGCGCAGGACCTGGAATTCAAGGGCTATGAAATCCCTGCCGGGCAGCGTGTGCTGTATTCGATTTACCTCACCCACCGCCACCCCGACTACTGGCCGCACCCGGCCCGCTTCGACCCCGACCGCTTCGCGCCCGGCCACAAACACGAACCATACACCTATCTGCCGTTTGGCGGCGGCCCGCGCAACTGCCTGGGGGCGGCCTTCGCGCAGGTGGAGACGAAAGTCGTGCTGGCGCGCATTCTGCAGCGCTACGAGCTGGAACTGGTCAAAGACAACGTGCATCCGCATATGGGCGCCACCCTGGAACCAGCCCCTGGCGTGACGATGCGCGTCCGCCAACGGTAAGAACCCGCTCAGAGTCTTGGGCAAACCGGGTGTCATGCTGCATAATATCGGTTCAGCGTTGGGCTGTACGATAACGGAAAGCATGAGTGATGCCGGAAGACAAACGAACACTGGACGAAAAACTGATTCCGCTCAGTAACGACATCAAACTGCTTGGCGGCCTGCTGGGACAGATCATCCAGCAGCAGCACGGCGAGGCGGCTTACAATCTGGTCGAGGATGTGCGCCACACGGCCAAAGCCCGCCGCGCCGGCAGCGCCGAAGCCGCCGAGAGCCTGAAGACCCTCATCCGCGAGACCACACTCGAAGAAAAGCGGATGCTCAACCGCGCCTTCGGCAACTACCTGCAACTGATTAACATCGCCGAGGAAAACCAGCGCATTCGCACGCTGCGCCGCCGCGAAATTGAGCGCGGCGTCAGCGAGTCGGCGCGGCGGGCGGTGATCGAACTGCAAAAATCGGGCATGTCCGCCGCCGAGATGCGCGCCCTGCTCAACAAGATTCGGGTGCGGCTGGTGCTCACCGCCCACCCGTCAGAGGCCAAACGCCAGGAACTGCTCTTCAAACTGCGTGACATCGCCGATTTCATGAAAAAGCGCGAAGCCTACGCCGGCGACATTCTGCCGCGTGAGGAACGTCGCATCATCGACGACATCCTGCGCCGCATCGAACAGTTGTGGCAGGGCCGCCCCACGCGCGCGGTGCGCGCTACCGTCGGCGATGAGGTGCAGTACGGCCTGTATTTCATCACGCAGATCATCATGGATGTGATGGTGCATCTCTACGATGATCTGCAGCACAGCCTGGAAGAAGCCTACCCCGACGAGGACTGGCACGACCTGCCGCCGATTCTGCGCTTCGCCTCGTGGATCGGCGGCGACCGCGACGGCAACCCCAACGTCACGCCGCAGGTGACGCTGGACACGCTGGCGCGCATGCGTGACGCCGCCCGCGTCGCCTACATCGCCGATATTGTTTATATGCGCGACCGGCTGACGCAGACCACCGACGCCGAGAACATCTCCGACGAGCTGCGCGCCGCCTGGCCAGAGATCGACCCCAGCGGCGGCCAGTATCCGGGTGAGTTCTACCGCTCGGTGATGGAAGCCATGCGCCTGCGCCTGGAAAACGACCGGTATCGCACCGGCGACGATCTGCTGCGCGACCTGCGGCTGGTGCGCGACAGCCTGGTGCAAAACCAGAGCAGCAACTCGGCGCGGGGCACACTGAGCTGGCTCATGCGCAAGGTCAGGCTGTTCGGGCTGCATCTGGTGCCGCTGGACGTCCGCGAGGATGCTCGCCTGCACGCCGCCGCCCTGGACGAAATGCTGCGCCATTACGGCATGTGCGATGACTACCTGGGCCTGCCGGAGACCGAAAAACAGAAACTGCTCACCCACGAGCTGGGCAACCGCCGGCCCGTTTTTCCGCTGGAACCACAGTTCTCAGACCAGACGCAGCGCATCATCGAGACATGGCGCATGGTGGCCCAGGCCCACCGCGAATACGGCGCAGCGGCTATCGATACGTACATCGCCAGCATGAGCAAGTATCCCAGCGACGTGCTGACCATGCTGCTCTTCGCCCGCGAGGTGGGCATCGCCGATCAGATCGACCTGGTGCCGCTGTTCGAGACCATCGACGACCTGACCAACGCCCCGGATGTCATGAACACGCTGTTCACCAACCCGGCCTACCACGCGCATCTGCAGGCGCGGCTGACGCCCGACGGCCTCATGAGCCAGCAGATCATGCTCGGCTATTCTGACAGCAACAAGGACGGCGGCTACATCGCCTCCAACTGGGGGCTGTACCAGGCCCAGCGCACGCTGGCCGACGTGTGCGCGCAGCACCGGGTCTCGGTGCAGTTCTTTCACGGGCGCGGCGGCAGCATCGGGCGCGGCGGCGGACCCACCAACCGCGCTATCCTGGCGCAGCCGCCGGATTCTCTGCACGGGCAGATCAAAATCACCGAGCAGGGCGAGGTCATCGCCTACCGTTACAGCAACTGGGCTATCGCCTGGCGTCATCTGGGCCAGGTGATCCACGCCGTGATGATCGCCCTGGGCGCGCCGCCCAAAACGGCGATCAGGCCGCAGTGGCGCGCCGCTATGGAAACGCTGACCGAGACCAGCCGCGAGTCCTACCGGCGTTTCGTCTACGAGACGGACGGCTTTTTCACCTACTGGCAGGCGGCCACACCCATCAACGAACTGTCGAACATGCCCATCGGCTCGCGCCCGGCGCGCCGCCGCGACGGCGGCTTCGAGACGATCCGCGCTATTCCCTGGGTGTTCTCGTGGATGCAGAGCCGCGCCATCATCCCCAGTTGGTACGGACTGGGCCAAGCTCTGGAGACGTTCTGCCAGCAGGACGAGAAAAACCTGGGTATCCTGCGCGAGATGTACGAGGAATGGCCCTTCTTCAGCGCGCTTATCGAAAACGTCGAGCTGGACGTGGCCAAAGCCGATATGGGCATCGCCGAACTGTACGCCGGTCTGGTGGATGACGACAAGCTGCGCCAGACGATCTTCGACGATATGCGCAGCGAACACACACGCGCCTGCCGTTACATCACGCGCATCACCGGCCAGGACGAACTGCTCGACCGCCTGCCGGTCATCAAGCGCTCGATTGCGCGGCGCAATCCTTACGTGGACCCGCTCAACTATGTCCAGGTGGAACTGCTGCGCGAACTGCGCCAGATGGAAGCCGGCACGGCTGAATATCAGCGGGTGATGGACGAGGTGCTGACGACGGTTAATGGCATCGCCGCCGGCATGAAAACTACGGGGTAGAACCAACTACGATATGGGCGGCACGGGTTGCGAACGCCGTGCCGCCCATCATCGAACGCCGAAAACAGCCAAGTCTGCGCGGCAGTCCTCTCTACGGGTACTTCCGGCTGAGCATACGCGGATAGGGAATCGTCTCGCGGATGTGCTGCAGGCCGCAGATCCAGGCGACGGTGCGCTCCAGGCCCAGGCCAAAGCCGCCATGCGGAACCGTGC
>CAZXCK010000158.1:0-8494 GCA_964639225.1 uncultured Anaerolineaceae bacterium
GCGGCCGGAAGTTTTTACGATAGAGACGGACCTGGACCATATTATATGCAATCGAGGGGATAAGATCGCAGTCCAGAATGACGTCCCGTTGGTTGGTATATCATCAGGCGTTGTAACGGAAGTCTTGACCAACGTGGGCGGAGACATTATCGGGATCAAATCGGACGAATTTTTTTTGATGGAGAGCGGAAAGACATACGGTATTCGGATTATAAACGCCAGCGCCGAATTTATACAGCGCGAATTGACGGCCGCCGTTGGGGAGTATAACCAGCTTGATTTCGTTTCGCCGACAAGTGAGACTATCGAAGTTGGTGACAAATTCGCATTTGGCGAGAGTGGTACTGAAACCGGCGAATATATCGTTACGGGAATACAACCAAAAGATGACCTGAAAGCAACGATCAAAATGGTCGAATACGCCCCTGATGTATTCACGGCCGATTCGGGGGCTATACCGGACTACGAACCCAACATGACAATCCCCGGAGATTTTTTCGCGCCGGCCGACGCGACGCCAGTATATAACCAAGCGGAAACGATTGCATCTTTGGAGAGCCAGGTTGTAAATAATAACGGTCAAAAACCGTCCTTTGTCGAATTGTTTGAGTCGCCGGTCACCGGCAACGAACCGACGACAACGCCGGACGTGCCGGTTGTATCGCTTGAACCGTTATACCGCGGCATGAAAATCGAATGGACCGGCCAGCACAACCTTGTTAACGGACTGCGCCATGAAATTCAGGTATCGGATGACGACGCAACATGGTACGCGGTATCGATCGATGGCACAGACTGGAAAACAGGATCAGCGGGCGGTTATACGGAAGTGCCGGCAGCGGTTACGCGGTACATTCACGCGGATGTACCGTTTATAATTAACACCGACGCAGAGGGGAACGACTATCCGGTTGGGCGCGAACTATATTATCGGGTCCGTCGGCGAACGAATACCGACGACACCTCGGCCTGGAGCGCTTCAATATCAGCGACGACTTTGACTGTTAAAAACGGGACAGTGGCGCTAAATGCGATCAAGGCAAACAACATTGAGACGAACGTCTTAAACGCTTTGATTGCTCAAATCAATAATTTCATTGAAATAACCGACGGCGGCGGCTGGGACGGGTACAATGCCGATCGGACCCGTCGAATCACGTTGACCAGTAATAAGATTTTGATGCAGATTTACGACGGAATCACAGAGACCTGGGACACGGTCGGCCAGATCGGCGGCGCACAGGGTGCGACCCTATCAGGATATTTCCGGTCCTTAGACACGTTCGCCGTTGGGAGCGTATTGGATGGGGACGACGACACCACCCCGTTCGCGCATTATACAGTCGACGAACAGGGAACATACGGCGGTGAAGAGTTTGAGACGTGGTTACATACGGACACGACAACAGCCGACTTTGGGGCCGACTACGATATGACAGACGTTGAGGCTGCCGGCGACGAAATGTCAGCAGACTACCGCAGAGCGAGTGCAGCATGATCGGGGCGAGAATATACGGCGACGGGTGCGGAGCAGTCCCGCGAACGGTCTCGACAGCAGTACGGCACAAGGATTTTGTCGTTCAACCGGACCAGACCGGCAGCGCGACTCTTCAGATCAGCCGGACCGCGGATATACCAGACAACGCAGACCTTACGCTGGACATATCCTGGGACGGCGGAGCCACCTGGGACACCGGCCGTCAATACGGGGTACCGATTTTATACGACATCGACGCAGGCGGGTTGTACCAGCTACGTATGCGGCATAACTTTGAAGTGTACGGAGCAGCGTCACCGCTTACAGTGCAAGATGTCACTTATCAGCTAACGTTGGCCGGGCCGCCGATATTGGTCGATATAATAAATGGGAAAAACGGGCAGATTTATGGCGGGGAACGGGTCGCGGGAAAATTCGGCGGCCGTGCGATATATCTCGACGGCACAGACTATATTGAATTGCCGGCAATATGGACGCCGACTGTCCCGGACGATTTTTCTTTTGCGTTCTGGATCAAAACAACGGCGGCCGATGGGGTTATACTGACATACGGCGCCCTCCAGATCAGGCTGGATTCAGGACAGGTCAAGACATACAACGGCACGACATTATCAGCCGCTTTATCGCCAGCGATAAATGACGGGGATTGGCATTCAATCGTGATGACGTATGACGACGCCTCGAACACAGTTACAGTCTATCCCGACGCAGACGGAGGCTATGGGGCGATACAGTCACAAGATTTGTCGGGCACAGATCATTATATCGGTTGGGACGGCGGAACATCATATTGCGAAATGACGATAGACGATATATGGGCGGTTACAGGCGTGGTTTCTTTATACGATGCGAAAAACTACTACCGGGCCGGCGACTTACAAACCGGAGATTTTTATGCGAAAAAAATATACGCACGTAAAATGATATTATCTCAAGACGCTGAAATATGGAGCGATTTATGGGTCGGGGGGACACTCAGTGTTGAAGGGTCGTTCAGCGTCAATGGCGACATTGAAGCTGAGTTATGGACAGTATCAGGAAAAAACGGAGAGTTTTCTCACGACGTGAGCGCAGCGACAGTCACGGCCAGCGATTCAGTTGAAGTCACCGCCGGCGGGATAACAGCCAGCGGAGATATAGAGGGGGACAACATCGAAGCGACAACAGCATTGACCGCTCCAACAGTGAATGTTACGTCTGCTCTTGCATTACTCGGTGACGTTACAATTAAGGACACGATCGACACGGGCAGCATTGAAGTAAGTGCCAGTAGTTCGAGCGACTACACGCTATCATCGCCCTGGACGACAAAAGGGCCGGAGAAAACGATTATCTTGTCGGCACAGTACACTGATCCGCTGGGTGATGTTTATGATTTCGCATCTGCCGACGACCACCGGATCGAAAAAAAAGAAGATATCGGCGGAGATATAACCGACATCCGGATTCATAATGATAACGCGTCCGATACCCGGTATTACAGACTACAGCTGGCTTTTATCGGTTGACAGTCAAACATTGCGGAGTAAAATACAATTATGGGCAAACTCAATTGGAATCAAAGCGGTTATACTCCGAGTGAAGAGACAATTTCACAACCGACCGGAACATGGTTTGTATTGGCCCATGATTACTATTCAGACCTTGAAATATGGACGGGAACCGGAAAAACCGGAACCCAGCTGACAGAGGGCGTCGATTATGAGCGTGGACATGATGATGCTGTTGCCAGCGCGACATACACGACAGGAACCGGCGAGAGCGCGACAGTATATACTCAGCTGCGGCTTCTCAATTATGGATCGACCACATTATACGTTTATGCCAGGTACCACGGCGACAACATCAACACGTCTGATATAGTCCAGACAGAAGGGGAGAATGTTTTCACGGCAGCGCAAACATTCGAGGACCAGACAGTCTTAAAAGAGCAGAGCAGCCAGCCGGCCGCCCCAAGTGCCGGTTATATAGGATTATATGCGGATAGCGACGGACTTAAAACGCAGAACCCGTCCGGCACAGAGGCGGCGGTCTTAACCGGCCTATCCCAAAAGTGGGCGACGAATTTCTCGCTTCCATGGCGCGAGAGCACGGAAGATTATGGGATGCTCAAAAGCTATGAAAAGAACAAATTTAATTATGGCTTCCGTAACGGTGGCTTCGACTCAATAGAGAAAGGACACGTCAGATCGGTATGCTGGCAATACGCGCATGTATTAAGCGAAGAGTTTGATTTTGACGCTAATTGGAGTTATAGCGGGAACAGTGGCGCGATCATGGGGCAGCAAGCGGCAACGTCAACAGCCGGTGCGGTTGGTACATTCAAATTCTTTGGAAATGCAATATCGATAGCATACGTCAAACAGACGGCAAGCGGTATCTTCAAATTAGAATGGAGCGATGACGACGGGACAACATGGTACGGGGAAAAGATTGTAGACACTGATTATACGACATTATCAGGAGATGTGGTTGATGTCGGAGCGCTAGATTACACTTGGGACACATACGCCTATAGAACAGTACGTATCACGCAGGTTAATACAGATTCCACAAAAATAACCTCTGCACGTTACCGGACGATTGCCACGCAATACGAGATCAGCCGATATTGGTCACAGTCAAGCGCTACGATAGATACAGACGATATACCTTTCGGCGCGGTATTACTGACCGGAACAGGGTTGACGGTTAACGCATCCAATAACACGATGTGGAACTATAGTTACCAAAACATTACTACAAGCGGAGACAAAATAAACTTTAAATTTTATGGGAAAATTTTGTGGATATGTTTGTACGCCGGCAATTCAGATGTATCCATAACAATTGACGGTGCGACAACTGATGTTATCAATGATAATTTCGACCTCACAACGACAGGGACGAACACAGGAGTATGGGTCCGAGTAAGTGATGATACATTATCGGACGGTGAACATGAATGTGAAATAACCGCGGGGACCGGGAATGTACATCTTCAAGGGTATCGAGTCTATTCTGAAAAGTATGATAGCACAGTCACGCAAGAGATAATCCTGGGCGGGGACACGGAGATCGTACCGGTCGATGATTCAGATTGGGATTTCACAAACGCTTCTGGGAGCACCGGTCTGGAGACAAACGACGCCTATTATCTACGCCGAAGATTCAAGCTAGACAACACAAGCGATTATGTCGAGATTGATACACCGACAGGGGTCAATGCTGTCTATCTGATCGCAGCGCAAGCGAGCGGATCAGGAACAGTCGAAATAACACTGGACGGTCTGAAAAGCCGGAAATTGAACGCGAACACAAACAGTACAGATAATAATATGGGCCTTAAAACGCTATTGTTATACGATTCAAAATTTGACGGCGACCTGGACAGCCAGACGTTACGGATCACGTCTCTTGATGGAAACAAATATCAAATCTCTGCTGTAATTTTTGAAAAATGGGGAGACGGACCATTTGAAGCTAATCAGCTTTATGGTATGCGCAAATGGCACAGATTTGAGACTGGCGCCAATATCCAGCAAACAGTATCATCTACATTGCGCATAGATTTAGAGGGAGCCAAGGCAGACATCAGCCCTGGAGCGTTGCCTGATTATAACCTTACGTATAAATATGTGACGATAGCAGCCGGAGTAGATTGGCTGTATTTTGAGTCTGCACATCATATAACGGAAGCGACATTTTCGATGGTCGGAGCACAAGATTCCGTCCCATTCAGGCGGGCATTAGCATACCAGGATGGGGACCTCGACGATCAACTGTCACAATTCCAACACGACCGCATTGGAGTAATTGCAACATATATTCACGAATCAGGAACTCTACAATACGATTGGTGTACACTAAGGGTAACATCAGGCAAGGTGGTGTAATATGGGCATAACATATACATTGATAAATGGACAGACATTACAGTCGCCAAAAAATAACCATGTGCGATGGCCGGACGGCGCTACCCGATACCAGCTTTCCGGAGCCGACGAAGTCGTCAGGGACGACGGCGACATTGGGCAGCTTATCGCTTACATGAATGACTCGATAAAAGCAAAAAACGCTGAACTACTGGCCGAGGGATTTGATTATGGAGGCAACACGTTCTCGGCATCATACGAATCACAAGCCGAGTGGGAAGCGCTCAAAAACCGATATAATGAAGGGAAACTGACCGGGCCGATCATTGTATTTGACATGACCGACACGCCTGTAACGGTAGACGATGCGGCAGAGATTGTGGCGATCTATGACGCTGGTTACGATTACAAAATGGCAGTTGTAAATCACGGGGGGCAACTGATGGGGCAGGCCGCGCAGGCCACGACTATCGCAGAGATTGAAGCTGTGGGAACTGCGAACGCCGCACGTCAAAAGGCGGACTATTATGATTGATCGATTACACCGTGAAGCGCTGAAAGCAGCACAATTATCACAAGATGTGTATCGGGATATATGGTGGAAACGTTTATATTCGATCGACCCGCTGGACCTGAGCAAACAATTTGACGAATGGGAGTTACGCACCGAGGGAACGTCCCGATATTATCTTGGCAAAAAAGGAAAAACAGCAAGGATCATAATCAGCGGATCAGATGGCGATGATTGGTTGGGGCCGACCGGAAACCTTAATCTGCTTATTACTCCAGCCCAAAAGCTGACAAACAAAATCGCCACCGACGCCAGCGTCCACCCGGGTTTTTTATTGACCTGGAAAACAGAGATAAAAAAAGCAGCGATTAAATATGTTCGGAATAGCGGGTGCAATAAAATTGTAATAGGCGGCCATTCAAAAGGCGGGGCGGTCGCGAAAATTGGGGCTGAAAATCTGGCTTATTATTTCCCTGGCAAAAAAATATCATGTTACACGATGTCGGCCCCATCATGCGGCAATAAAGCATTTTACGATATTATGACCGACCGGGGGATCCGATTGCTACAGACGTACACCGAGGGCGATATTATACCCAGCCTGCCGCCAAAATGGCTGGGGTATTATCATGCACCGGACCGGATCACAATATCAGTCAACCGCAGACGATTTCCTTTGCCGATTAAATTATTATGGCCTATAATCGCACACGCCCCGATATATCAGGTCCACAGTATACAGCGGATAAATAACCGTATGAAAACCAGAGACAAAAATGAATGAGAATTATATCATCATCGCAGTATCAGTGTTGGGGACGGCCGTTGCGACACTGTTGGTCAAGGTTTTGTTTGATTGGTTGCAGAAAGCCGGCCGGGACGAAATATACCGCGAGATGTACGGAGAAATCTCAAAACAGATTTCGCAGATTCGGAACGACTTTGACACCAGATTCGATACTGTTATATCAGGGTTGGCGGACCTCAACACGAACTTATCGAAAAACTACGCCACCCATGACAGCTGCAAAAGAATCTGGAAACGGATCGAAAAACACCAGGCGCGGATTGTCCGGCTTGAACACCGGGCCGGGATAGAGCAGAACATTGACGGGGGAGACGAATGATCATTATAAGGTTTTTATTAGATTTAATTCTTACGGGGATCAAATCAGCGGCCGACCAAAAAACAATATCATCCGCGAACAGTAAGGAGACAAAAAAGAAACAAATCGGCACAGAATCAGAAAGCATAATGGAGCTGTTGAGCCGGCTGGACCGGGGGAAAGGGGCCAGCGAATGCAGCCGGTCATTCGGGAATGTCTTTGATTTCCTTACACAATTCGGAATCAGGATAACCAGATGGTGCGTTAATACCCCAATATACCCGTCGATGGCAATCGCTCAGGCGGCGATAGAAAGCGGTTGGGGAGCGCAGAGCGGGAAAACATTATATGGCGTCAAGGCGGCCGGCTGGGACGGTCCGACAATCGATTTACTGACCAAAGAGAATCGAGCCGGAGAGCTGAAATCAGAGACACACCGTTTCCGGGCGTACGATACTTATGACGCCTCGATACGTGATTATATACGTGTCCTGCGGACCGCACCGTGGTTTCGAGATGTTTGCAGGGCCCAGACGGTCGAAGACGCGGTCCGTGGTTTGCAGAACGACAAAAACCCGGAATGGGACAGGCTGAAAAAATACGCGACAGACCGAACCTACGAAAAAAAGGTATTGAGTATCATCAACGATTTTGGGCTGAAATACTATGACAAACTGAGACAGCAAGCCGAGAGTATTGCGTGAAGATCATGACAGAATGGCGGACATCGACCCGGATCAAGCTGGCCGCGGTGATATTATTTATCTTGCTGGGAATCAATATCTATTGTTACCTGATACAAGACGTTATTCAGTTGGTATGGCCGCTTCCGGATTATTATATCAAAGCCAAATTCGCGGCGATCAGATGGTTGAACGCCGGCGGGTTAATGACCAGCACCGCCAGTGTATTATCAATTGGTTTTCAAAAAGGCCTGGAAGGGCTGAAAAACAAATGAGATGGACAGTATTATCAAAAACATTGTTTATTACAGCGGCGGGATTATTATTGTGTTTATGGCCGGCGCAGTTATCGGCGGGTACTACGCCTGGGCGAGAACAGTTGACCATTACACGGACCGAGCTGAACAGGATCAAGATGTTATTAAGCGAGTCCAAAAGACACGTCAAAAGTTACAGAGAATTGCAGAAAAACGACAGAAAACAATTGTCAAGTTACAGGAAAATAACCGACAAGCTGCAGCGACAATTGACCGCCTCGAAAAAGAAAATAGAAAAGCTGAAATCATTAACCGGAAAAGAGCAGAACTTATTGGCCAAATTGAAACAAACCGAAAAGAGCTTGAAAGCATTATCCAATCGATTGAACGCCGCTGAGACGCAACGCAATTGTGCAGCAGGGGCAGCAGCGGCCGAGCTGGCCGTGATTATAATTTTGATCATAATTATTCTGTAAGCCCCCAAAAAAAATAAAAAAAGACAAAAAAACACCGAAAAGGGGTTGACAAAGTATCAAAAATATAGTAAATTATAATTAACAACGGGGGACAACCCCGAAACAAAAA
>CAZXCK010000159.1:0-8481 GCA_964639225.1 uncultured Anaerolineaceae bacterium
CTGGTAAGTATCAGGGGCAGACTGGCGTCACGCCGCCGCGCCTGTGAAAAAGGGATTGATTCTGCACCCTGGGTGATGTACATTTAGCGCAACTTGTGGGCGATTAGCTCAGTTGGTTAGAGCGCGCCCCTTACAAGGGTGAGGTCACAAGTTCGAGTCTTGTATCGCCCATTGACTGTACACTGCGTACAGCCCAACCCGCAGAGAACCCGCGCAAGCGGGTTTTTTGTTTTCGATAGCTACCGGAGAAGGTTTCGACCAGGAATGCACAATCTGACCATCCGGCATCCCGCGAAAATCTCAGGCGATTGACCGGCCAGGACTAATGCACGCCAGAAGTCCCCGGCTATGATTGATATTAAATACTAATCGGCGCAACCTGTTAATGTATCTGCCTGTAATTTCCCGGTGATGTGAGGTGTAAGGCTTGCCAGAATACTACAAATAAGGTATTCTTGAGAAAGAATTAGGGAACAGTGAACAGGTGGGAGCGGCATGAACAACAATACACCTACCTCAGATGAAAGCGCCTACGTGTTGGTTGTTGATGATGAGGGGGCCAACCGCTACTCGGTGAGTAAGACCTTGCAGCGTGTTGGTTACATTGTCAGCGAGGCGGCCAACGGTGAAGAAGCGCTGGAAATCATGGGGAAACAGAGTTTTGACGTAGTGCTGACCGACATCAGGATGCCGGGCCTGGATGGCGTGGAACTGCTGCGTCGCATCAAAGAGGAAGCGCCGGACATCATTGTAATCCTGATGACGGCCTATGCCAGCCTGGGTACGGCGGTCGAGGCGCTGCGCCTGGGTGCGCACGACTATCTGATTAAGCCCAGCTCCAGCCAGGACATTCGTCAGAGTGTCGCGCGCGGTATAGAGCGTGCGCGCAACCTCAAACGGCGGCGCGCCTTACTGGATGCCATCCGCAGTGACGTATTTGAACTCACCCAGGCCGATGTCGATCAGCCGGCGGCCAAGCTCGATTTCGACAGCGACGAACCGCGCCCCAGCGACACCATCACCGAGCCTGCCAGCAACAGCATGCAGCTCGGCCCGCTGACTGTCTTCCCGGGGCGTTATCAGATCGCGGTGGGCGAAAAAGATATCGACCTGACGCCGACTGAGTTCGATCTACTGCTGTATCTCGCGGCGCATCGGGGGCGGGTGGTGCCGTGTCATGAGCTGGTGCGTGAGGTACGTGGTTACGCCGTTGATGAGGCCGAGGCGCGTGAGGTCATTCGCCCGCATGTGAGCAACCTGCGTCGCAAACTGAAATCTGCAGAGCAGGACGCCGATCTGATCGTTAATGTCCGTGGCATTGGCTATCGTCTGAGCGAGCGTGTCACCTGATTGTATGCAGTCTCAGCGTCCGCATATCGACCTGTTTTCGGGTATGTGCCGGCGGTTTTGTATGGCGATTATTTGGTCGCTGGTGCTGCTGGTCGTGTCGGGCCATATCGTCGCCAGTGAGGCCGCTTGCGATTCGTTAAGCGGGCGTGTGGAACGTCACAACTATTACGCCAGCCTCATCCAGACAAGACTCTATTACTCGGTTTATCTGCCGCCCTGTTACGGGTCATCTGACGAAACGTACCCTGTTCTATATCTGCTGCACGGTTCCAACGAAGATGATGGCCAGTGGCTGCGCCTGGGGCTGGCAGATACCCTCAACGAAGGCATTGCCGCTGGCGAACTGCCGCCGATGATCGTCGTCATGCCGTTTGGCGACTGGATCGCCAACGAGAACCGTTTCGGCGATGCGTCATGGGGTGGCATATTCCTTAATCAGCTTATGCCGCTGGTCGAGGAACAGTATCGTATCCGTGCGAATCGTGCCACGCGGGCTATCGGCGGTATCTCGCGCGGGGGGTTCTGGGCTTTTCATATCGCGCTGCGTAACCCCGTTCTGTTCGGCGCGGTGGGCGGTCACAGCGCCTTCTTCGACCAGTATCACGCCCCGCCGGAACACAATCCACTGCACCTCGCGCGCGATTCGCTCGGTGTCGAGTCGGTGCGCATCTGGCTGGATCGGGGCCGCGACGACTTCGCTGCGCCCGGACTCGATCTGATGCACGAATGGCTCAGCGAGCGTGGAGTCGAGCATACCTACCAGGTTTACCCGGAAGGTCAGCATTACCAGACTTACTGGCGGCAGCATGTACGTGCCTACCTGGATTTTTACGCCGAACCCTGGCTGGAACCCGCACAGCCAGCCCCGACCGAGACGCCACCAGAGCCGACCGCCACTCCCATCGCCGACATACCCACCACATCGGGCTACGAGCTGTACCTGCCAGTCGTGGCTTTTCCCAGCCGCAGTGCCCATATCGAGATGGCGCGTCTGCGGGCTATCGCCGCTGGCGATGCTGATCGCTCGCTGGTGCTGGCTGAGGATACCGCCGAACGCCTGCGCGCGCAGGGAATCCCCTTAAATGAGCAGACGCGCACAGTTCCGGCTGGCGCGCTCTATAATACGTTGTGGCGCGACCGCACCCTGTTTACGCTGCTGCCCTTTGACCGGCTGATGCCGCGCTATCGCGTCCTGAACATCGACGAGCTGCATCCACTGGATCACGAACTGGACGCTTATCTATTCGCGTTTGACACGCCTGAACCGAATTACCAGCCGGAGCGTCTCACCCGCCTGCTGATGAGCGGCGTTACGGCGCTGGCTCGCGGCACGATCCCCGCGCTGGATGCCAACGGCGTCGAGTGGGCGGCCAGTGGTATTCAGGATTATGTGAGTCGCGCCGACTTCTTCCACACCAGCAACGAGGTGTCGATGGTGCCGGGTTGTCCCCAGCCGACCGCTGGCGAGCGCCTCGGCGGACCGACCAGCTTTTGCAGCAAACGCGAACACTTCGAGCTGTTCCCGCTGCTTGGGCTGGACATCGTCGAGCTTTCCGGCAATCACAACAACGACTTCGGCTATGACGCTTACCGCGACACGCTGGACTGGTACGCCGAGCGCGGCATTATGACCGTTGGCGGCGGCGAGACGCTGGCCGGGGCGCGCCGTCCGCTGCTGCTGGAGCACAACGGCAATCGGGTGGCGCTGGTGTCGTGTAACTGGGTGGGGCCGTATTATGCGCTGGTCAGCGAGGATTCAGCTTCGCTGGGCGGCGTGCGACCGGGCGCTGCCTTCTGCGATCTGGACTGGCTGCGCGATCTGCTGCCACGCCTGCGGCAGGAGAACGATCTGGTGGTGCTGACGGTGCAGTATTTCGAGTTCGACGAATATGTGCCGCGCGCGCAGCAGCGCAACGACTTCAGGTTGCTGGCCAACCTGGGCGCGGATGTCGTCCTGGGGACGCAGGCTCATTTCCCACAGACCTATGAGTTTTTCGCGCCAGCCGCCGACCGTGAGGCGTTCATCCATTACGGACTGGGCAATCTGTTCTTCGATCAGCAGTTTTTCGCCGGAGTGCGCTTCTTCATGGATCAGTTATTTATCTATGATGGGCGATTGCTGACGGTTGACGTGTTTACCGGCATCATCGAAGCGCAGGGGCGTCCGCGTCCGATGACGCCCGAAGAGCGCGACAATTTCCTGTTTCTGATGTTCAATCAGTACGGCGAGTTTTAGGAGCCTTCGGTGGGTCGTATCGACCGTCAGCGATTTCGTGACCTGCTGCAGCCCTTATGGCCGGTGCTGTTGGTGGCGCTGCTGCTGACGTTGCTGGTGGGATTCGCCACGAGCGAACCAGTCGAGCGCCTGTTCCGATGGCAGGCCCAGCTTGACCGGCTGCTGGTGCTTACGTTGGGCGCGCTGTATATTGGCCTGCGGGCACTGGCGACCATCCACGCGCTGCTGCTGCTCGTGGTGTTGGCTCTGGTGGCCGGGACCGCGCTGCTGCTGCGCGCCTTCTGGCGGCGTTATGGTCGGGCGGCGCTGATGTTTGTGGCGCTGCTGATGCTGGCGAACTGGATCGTGTTCGGCGGGCCGGGCTGGTTGATGGCCGGTCGTGTCCTGGACCCGATCACCGACTGCGAGTACTTTATCACCGGGCGCCCGCAGACAGGCATTCGTGTCGTGCGTTATCCGGTTATTCGCCTGGCAGACGAGTTTGAGCACCAGTTTTACCTGATTACTCACGATGGCGGCGCCAACTGGACGCAGTTTATCCAGTTCGAGGCGCGCCTGCCAGAGTTGCGCGGCTGCGATAACATCCGGTTTGATAACGCTGACGAGGGCGCTGTCGTCATCGACAGCCTGAACCCGGCGACGATGACCTACCGGCTGGTGACGTATCGCACCAGGGATGGCGGCCACACCTGGCAGCGTGAAAGATAAACGATGTGTTGAGGCAGTCTGGTTGATTGCTGGGTCTTTTTTTACGATGTTTCGCCGGGGTTGATATGTTTCTGAGATATAATCGGTCTTGATCATCTATATTATGGCAATCCGCTGGCGACTCAAAAGCCAGTACGAACGGCTTCGTTGTGTTTCTTGAATGCAATAGATGAGGGTGCAGCCGAACGATGCAGAACATGCAGAGCAGCGCGCTGAATGTCATGATTAGCCGTATGATCGACGAACAGCGCGATCATCTGGTCGAGGAAATGGTCGAGCAACTCATGCAGGGCGATCCTGGTGCTGGCGAGCGGTACTACGGAGTCGCCGGCGAGAATCAGTTCCAGCGTAATGCTGGTTTCTTTTTTGGCGCGCTGGTCGAGGCACTGGCGAACTCACAGCCGGCATTGTTCCTGGATCAGGTGCGCTGGTTATGCTCGGTGATGGCCGAACGCGGCATTCCGCTGCAGGGCCTGACGATGAATCTGCACAGCCTGCAGACCA
This sequence comes from uncultured Anaerolineaceae bacterium, assembly GCA_964639225.1. Classification (GTDB taxonomy): domain Bacteria; phylum Chloroflexota; class Anaerolineae; order Aggregatilineales; family Phototrophicaceae; genus CAZXCK01. The sequence continues at coordinate 4,799 of CAZXCK010000159.1, forward strand.
TCCTTCAGAAGCGTCTGCCCGAAGATGCCCACCCGGTCATCACGGACTATATCGAGCATGCCGTAAAGGCTGTTAATGCTTTTGAAGATCGCACGGTGTCGTTGTTGGACCTCAACAATCCGCATGGCGAGCTGGCCATGGCTTATTTGAGGGCGGTGCTCAACGGTGACCGCAGCGAGGCCAGCCGTCTGATTCTGGAAGCAGCGCACGGCGGTGTGCCTGTTCGGGATATTTATCTGCGGGTGCTGCAACCGGTCCAGCACGAGGTCGGGCGGCTGTGGCAGACCAATCAGATATCGGTGGCACACGAGCATTTTGTCACGGCTGTCACCCAACTGGTTATGTCCCAGCTTTACCCGTTTATTTTTTCCACCACCAAGCACGGCAGACGGATGGTCGCTACCTGTGTTGGCGGCGAACTGCACGAGATTGGCATCCGTATGGTGGCCGATTTCTTTGAGATGGACGGCTGGGATTCGTTCTATCTGGGGGCCAACACACCGGCCAACAGTGTGGTGCAGTCGGTTATCGAGCGCGAAGCCGAGGTATTGGCGCTGTCGGCCACCATGACCGCCCATGTCGGGCATGTCAGCCAGTTGATCGAGGTGGTGCGTACATCTGCTGCCAGCAACGTCAGGATTCTGGTGGGCGGCTATCCATTTAACCTGCTGCCGGACCTCTGGCAGCGCATCGGCGCGGACGGTTATGCGCCGGATGCCGAAGCGGCGTTGCGATTAGTAGGTCAGTTAGATTAGTTGAGGAATCAGGATGTTTGAAGACGGCGCTGGTATCGCACTCTTATGCAAGCTGGACGGTGTGATCCAGCAGGTGTTGCGCGTTGACTTACCTCTGGATACGTCACCGGAAGCCGGCATTCCGATCACCACATTGTTTGATGAAGCCAATCAGGGAAAAGTGAAACAGTTCCTGGCCGAAGTCCGCGAGAAGATGGCCGTCTTTGACTGGGAACTCAGCCTGCTGTGTGGGGGACAGTTGATTGTGCTGCACTTCACCGGTGGCAGGACCGAAGACCAACTGCTGATTGTCGGCGCGACAGCCCGCCATGAGGTCGCGGTGGGCTTCTACGAAGAGATGATGCGCATCAACAACGAGCAGCTCAACGTACTGCGCGCCTCACTCAAAGAACAGGCGATGCGCGAACGTGAGCGCGCCGCACGCGATCAGCAGCTTTACCTGGAACTTTCCAATCTCAACAATGAGTTGGTCAACGCTCAGCGCGAACTGGCCAGGAAGAATGCCACCATCACCCGTGAGCGCGAACGCTACCGCGTAACATCCGAGTTGATTTCAGATTACGCCTACGGATTCCGAGTCACGCCGGATGGTTCACTCGTGCGCGAGTGGGTCACCGAGGCGTTCACGCGCATCACCGGCTATTCGATGGATGAGATAGATGCCGTTGGTGGCTGGGATAAGCTGGTCTATCCGGAAGATAGCGAAATCTTTGAGCGTCGCCTTCAGAGTCTGCTGGCTGGCAATTCGCATGTCTGCGAGTTTCGTATTGTGAACCGGCAGGGCGGGCTGCGCTGGCTGCGGGATTATGCCCGGCCTGTTTCCGACGAAAGCGGCCAGTCTGTGGAGCAGATTCTGGGTGCCGCGCAGGACATCACCAGCCAGAAGCAGGCGGCTGAAGCGCTTCAGGAGAGCGAGGAACGCTTTCGCCAACTGGCCGAAGCTATCGACGAGGTTTACTGGCTGGCCGACTCGCGTCTCAATCGATTCCTGTATATTGGTCCGGTATTCGAGCATATCTGGGGGCAGCCGCCGGACGATCTGTATGACGACCTGGAACGGCTTTATGATACGGTTGTCGATGAGGATCGCGATACACTGGCCGAGTACATCCATACGTTGCGACGTCACGAAGAGGCTAACGGTGCACAGCGCGGCATCGAATATCGCATTCAGCGCCCGGATGGCGGCATTCGCTGGCTGCGTACCAAGACATTTTACGTCTATAACTCACAGGGGCATATCTACCGGATCGCCGGGACGACCGAAGACATCACCGAATATAAGCACAACGAACTCCAGCGCGTCGAGCTGGCGATGGAACGCGAACGCATCGACATTCTGAGTAATTTCATTCAGGATGCCTCGCATGAATTCAGAACACCGCTGTCGCTGATTAATCTCAAGCTGCATCTCCTGGGGCGCGTTGGCGACTCGGACCGGCGCAAGCAGCTAATCGACGAAATACAGGACCAGTCGTATCGCATACTGGCGCTGGTCGATGGACTGGTGACGATGTCTCGCCTCGACTCCGGGCCGGTGCGGCGCGACGAACACATGGACATCAACTGGCTGGTGCGGCAGGCGTGCAGTTCGCTGCGCCCGCGGGCGGCGCAAGGCGGCGTGCTGCTGCAAATGGAACTGCACGATAAACCGATCATCGTCAGTGGCGACGGCGACGATATGGAGCGCGCGCTGCACAATCTGCTGACGAACGCCATCGCCTATACGCCCAGTGGCGGTATGGTGACGGTGCGCTCCGTATACGATTCCGGGGCCATCAGCATCGAGATTGAGGACACTGGCATCGGCATTGAGGATAGCGACCAGATTCGCATTTTTGAGCGATTTTACCGCAAGGATTACGCGCATAAGACGCCAGGGTTTGGCCTGGGTCTGCCGATTGCGCGCCGCATTGTTGAACGACATGGTGGCACGCTGGCCGTGCAGAGCCGCATTGGCAAGGGCAGCACCTTTACCATCCGGCTGCCGCTGCCGCGCATGGCGGCTGTTCAGTGAGGGTCTAAGCGCAGCCAGGCATAGGCCGCCGCCAGCCGCCGCCGGTCCGAACTGGTGCCGCCGCTGGCCTCAAACGGCGACTCTAACCGGCTGTGAATCAGTTCAATGCTGGCGATTTCCGCCAGTGCCACGATTTCCGCCGGAATCGCCACCGTGTACTCTGCCCAGTCCCGGCTTAAGCTCACCTGCCCGACAATCTGCCCGTTAACGCCCACCGTCACCGTCTGCTCCGCCGGGAAAGCCGCCGCCTGGAACGTCAGCCGGTAGTCGCTGGCTGGCAGACTTACGCGCAGCGTGCTGGTGTCGCTGTCGCCGGCCCAGCGCGCTGCCACGCCGCCGGGCGTCTCCGGGCGGAACCAGCCCTGGCCCACAAAACGACTGTCCTCCACTGCCGCCAGGTTGATCTGTCCGCTGGCCGGTATCCGCAGTTCATCCGCGCCGATGGCGTCGATGGGGCGCAGCGTCTGCACGCGGACCTGGCTGTGCTGCCAGTGGACACGCGGATCGCGGCTGTAGAGCTGGTCGGCGGTGGGCACATAATGCCCGTCTCCGTCGAGAATGGCGACCGTCTCCGCGTCGAAGTCGTCGCGGTCTACAATGAGCACGTAACGATAATCGCCGCTGGCGATGGCGGTACGGGCACGCTCGGCGTCGAAGCGGTAGCGATACAGCAGTGTGTACTCCGGCAGCTCGACCTGAAGCGCGCGGAATGACCCGGCGACGGCGATCAGCGTGTCGTCCGCTGAATACGCGCGGCGGATGTCGGCGGCGGCCTGGGCCGGTGGCGCGGGCACGCTGCACAGAGTTTGCGCCAGCGGCGCCCCCTGGACGATCAGCATCAGGGTGACAGCCAGCCACAGCGCCCGGCGTGCCAGAGGTCGCGCGCCCAGCAGCCGTGCCCAGCCGATGAC
>CAZXCK010000160.1:0-8410 GCA_964639225.1 uncultured Anaerolineaceae bacterium
AACAGGTGGTCGGACTTAACGGTCATATCCTTCCCGGAGAAATCACGGACCGTCTTGTTCCCCTGTTGAACGTAGAATAAAGTGTTTCCGGAGAGAGACCCCTGGATATCTTCAGAGCCGTAGGTGGTCAACCAGCGGAAGTTCGGCAATCCACCCGCGGCACTGATACCGCTGTCCAGGGGATAGATGATTCCCTCTCCAAGGATGGTCCCGACCGCAATGCCTCTCTCGTAGGTTTCCATCCAGAGGATAGTTCGCTTTTTGTCTGCGACGACATCGAACTCAAAATAGTCGGTAGCGATAATCGGCGGTCCAGAGGTTGTAAAATCCGTATAGTCTCCGGAGACAGAAACCCATATCGTCGAAGGGTTCGTATTACTCCCGGCAAGCCAGAGCCGTTCTTGAAAGTACGCAACGGCCCGGGGGTAGTTGTCGGCGGTGCTAAAGGTCACACCCGTGAAGGTGATTGCGGTTATCGCCCAGGAGGTCGCTGAGGTGTAGGTCACCTTTCTCGGCTGGTGAGAGGGATGCACGATAATCAGGTCATTCTCGATTTGGACAAACTTCAGGTCGAACACTTGTGCCGATGTATAGGGGGTGGTAACTTCAACGGTCCCGCTGCGTGCATGAGTGGATCCCACGTATACCCGGAAATATTCGTCTCCGAATTCCAGCAGGTAGACCTCTGAGGCAGAGACAACGAAAGGAATAAGCCTGGTGGAGTCCGCGGCGGTCTTCACGCTGGCCGCATACCGAGTACCAGGACGGAAGGTGGCACCACCCTCCCCGGTGACAAGGAAGTTCTCCAGCTCGGCACATCCCTTCTTATAGATGGACAGGTCAACACGCCCGTCGAACTTCCGGGAGAGCTCCCCCGCGGAGAAGTCGGTAATCAGTGCATCAGCTCGTCTCATAGCTGTCCTTCGCGTCTTCCCACATATCAGTCGTATTTCCCATGTCCCCTTCCGTAGCGTCCTGGAATCGTGCTTCGTCAAAGGCCCGCTTCGCTCGACCTTCGGCCATTGCTTCTTTCTGGAGGTCGTTGGTGATTCTGAAAGCAATCCGGAAAGCAAGGTATTCGACGAAAAACCAGACAAAAGCTGAATCCATCTCTGAGGGGTCTGTTATCCTGGCGATATATTTGAGGATTGCATCCTCGTAATCGGTGTAGAGTTTCCGGCCTTCTACCATAAATGGATAGGTGGTCCGGGCTACTTCCTCATAGCTGGAGTCGAGAAGGTTGAGTACCTTTAGACACTTCGGGTCTTCCGGGAGCTGGTACATATAGTCATACCCGGTGTAATTCGTGTCCGCGGAGGCCGCGAGAGCCTGGCGTTTAATTGCGAACTGCCAATCATGCCGTCTCAGTGCTTCGTCTAAAACAGGGTAATACATCTGGTTGCATATTACGGACGCATCATCTGAGCCCGAGAGAGTAGATATCCTGTTCGCTCCCAAGCCGGTGAGTGCTAAGTTGCATAGTTCCACTCGTGAAGAAACCATGTATCCCCCTTAAAGAAATCCCCGGCCCGAAGGCCGGGGGTAGTTGGTTAGTCCACGGTCACGTATGCGGTGAGTTTCCCGGCGGCAACAGCCGAGGTAACGTCAGCCACAATAGCAACATGGTCCAGTCCGTCGAGGGCTTTGTGCGGAATAGCGAACTTCCTGAGCAGCCCGGTCGAGAGCAGAACGGACCCAGAGGATACCGAGGTACTCTTCATGATGACCATAATCTGCTCAGTAGTGGCCGGGTCGGCACCAGAGCTGGCCACCAGGTCCAGCCGGAGATACTCTCCGGAGCTGTCCTCAGTGAACGCAGTGTCCACATATATTTCAATGAACTTCTGGTGACCGGGGCCGAGGTTTTCTATCGAGCCAAGGTCCAGGACGGTAGAAAGAACAGCAGCGTTAGTAATCGCCTGTTCGCTGAACAGTTCGAGTTTTTTGTCAATCATCTTCTACCTCCTTAGGTTACGTCGTCTTCAGTGACAGTGAGTCCACCCATCAACTTGATAGGTATGCCGTCGAACATCCACACTTCGTTTCCGAAGGGGTCTTTCCCCTTGACGAAGAGTCCGGGAGTGGCGTTCGCTTCCTTCCAGAGCTGTCCCCAAGTCCTGGCGTTCACGTAGAGAACTACGCCGTCATAGGAACCGTATTCCTCATAAACGTTGGTTGCCATGGAGATAACATTGTCCGGGTCGATGGTGTCCGTGGTGTCGATGTTGGCGAGCCGCTGAACGGCCTCGTCCTTCTCGATACAGATACCAAAGTCCAGAGTAAAGACAGTGTTCCAGAAGTACGCCTGAGCACCAGTGGTGCTGTTGGTTACGATGAGCTGTTTCCCGCGGGGGTCACGGAAAATACCGTTGTTGTTGTCACCCTGAGGGTAAACAAGGTACATCCCGCCCGGACCCCACTTAACCATGAGTGCAGAGGAACAGACACTGTTGGTGTTGCTTCCTTCGTCATGGACGTTGCTCAGCGATACATCGTTGTATCTGGTGAAAAGACCTTCCACGTCGGTGATGTCGTCAGAGGGGTCCCCATAGAGGAACTGGCTCATGAACTCTCGAGAAAATCCCTCGAGGGAGAGCATTTCCTGGTTGTAACGGAACTTCTCGAAGTTCTTCTCGAGCTTCTCGTACTTCTCGTCGATGTTGATATGAGTCTCAAAGGACTTGATAGGTTCGTCCGTGGGCTGAGTCTGCCCGATGCTCGGAACGACACCCGCATTGAGCTTTCTTCCGCTCGGGGTGGGGTAACTGACCGCTTTGGTGAAAGTATGGTTGGTCAGCCCGTTAGCTTCCTTCCACACAGCATCAGTCATAAGCGGGTTGGACTTCGTAGACTGTACGATGTCCAGAAGCATTTTGTTTTTGTGCTGGTTGGCAAATTCGACTAACGTCAAATAATCTGCAAGTTCGGTAGCCATAAACTACTCCTGAGTAAAAGTTTTTTGTCCCGAAGGACGTAAACTCCCATCAAAAGTGCTTTCTACTACCCTCCAGATTTTTGACTACTGTTTCCCCATACGGGTTAGGTAGGTAAACCTCCGAAGGTTTGTCAAAAAGTTTTTTCAGGTCGTCGGCATAAGTACAACGTACCTATGCTTTCAGCAAATATTCCTCAAAGGCACGGGCAAGGAACATTTTTTCCCTGCTGTTCAGTTCTCCGCTCGCCGCGTGCTTTGTCTGTAATGCCCCTAATTTTGTAAGGGTCGAGCCCTTTATGTTGCTCGCCAACTCAATCTTGTCGCAGACACTGTCTGTGTCAAAAAAAGCAGTGAGAACCGCATCAGAGCTTGCCGTATTAGCCATGTTTCTTCCTCCAATCTTTCATGTCGGGGAAGGGGTCGTATGACGGAGTAGATTCCGGGCTCTCACTCGGAACATACTTATCCTCTGATATGGCCTTCCCTGCGCCTACTGCGAACCGCAGTATATCTTCGTACTGTGCCGGGTTCTCCATTACCTTCTTGGCAAGGTCCGGAGACCCGAAAGTCTTCAGTGCTTTTTCAGCCGTCTGTAAACTGCCCTTGAACTCGTCCTTCAAGGTTGCGTTCTTCGTCTTCATCTCTTCGGCAGTCGCAGACTTCCTCATGTCCCCTTGTTCAGCGAACCATTCAAGGACACCCTTCGCCTGTTCATTCGAGAGCCCGAGATTCAAGGATGCTTCTTTGTAGGCATCCTCGAGCTCAGTGTTGACCTCAGCACCCTCGGGAGGGTCGCCGAAGTTATAGTCTTCAATCGAGGCCGGAGACTGGGGGCTATTCGCCTTGAGGTCTACATACTCCTTGGCAAAGTCGCCGAGTTTCCCCTGATATCCTTGTATCAGCTCGTTCTCTCGAAGGTCGGCCGGCAGCTGGTCTTTCCATGCATCCGTCCGCTTTCCTTCCGTGGGCTCCTGATTCGTCGATTCAGCAGTCGGTTCAGTCGATGAGGTTTCCTCTACGGTACCCACATCGTCCTGTACGTCACTCATTGTTTACCTCCAATCGGTAACATTGCTCTCACCAAAGTGAGAACTTCTTTCAAGGCTTCCTCTCCGCTTCCGGAGGGATAAATACCCATGTCATACATCAGCCGGGTCGCCGCATTCCTCAACGCTACGTCCTCGGCTGTCTCGCAAGTCTCGAAATATTTCAGGTCAATGAGAAGGTTGGCTAACGCCTCTCTTCCCGTCTCATTCGCATTGAACACGGCCTTGTAAACGGCCTTCCTTCGGTCAACCGCCTCGCTCTGAACGCCGAGGAGCTCTTCGTCTCGTTTCTTCAGTTCGTCAGCCACTCATCTTCTCCATCGGGCTCCCGGGTTCCGGGGCCTTGCTCATATTCGGTACGGCCTTCGATGCCTGTTCAGCCATAGCCAGCTGCATCTGCTGTTGCTGCTGCTGTTTCTCTCCAGCGATAATCTTCTCAACGTCTTTCATGTCGAGAAGGTTACCAGCGGCATCGTAGGTTTCCCATATCTCCCTGAGCACCTCATTCCAGTCAACATTATGCCTGGTCTCCGGGGCTATCTGCATGACCATGGTTGAAAGCTCCATGGCAATCATCATGCCCTGAGTTTCAACCAGCTGCTTCTGAGCCTGGGCAAGCTGTCCGCGGAACTCGAACTTAATCCGCTTTCCGGCGTATTCCGGATGTCTGGCAAGGATATCCTCCGGAACATCTTCAATCCGGCCAGCGTCTATGCCTATCTGGTCAATCCGCTCGAGGATAGGGATTAGAGCCTCGCTCATGAACTTTCCTATCGTCGAACCGATTACGCTGGTCTTCTCGTTCTTCCGCTCCCGTATCTCTAAAGCAGTCTTGTCGCCCTTATCATCGTCACCAAGCAGCATGAGGAAGTGCTGTGTCTTGTACGCCTGTTTAATCCGCTCCTGATACCAGTCAAGCTCTGCCTGTCCCGCGGCAAGTGCACCGATAGCCGGCGTTCCTTCAATCCGCTCTCCCATGTTTTCGAGGTAGGTCACACCGCCCGGGTCCATGTCTATCCGGCCTCTTAAGTTACGGTGAGCCTGGACTGGCATATCAATCGCCTTGTGGTTCGCCCGGAGCAAGTCCCGCTGTATCTGGTTGGCCGTCAGTATCAACGGTTTCGCCATGTGCGTCGGACCGTACCCATAGGGGTTGTTCGGCTTCAGGGACCATCTCCACACCGGAATGGGCCAGGTCCTGTACCCGGCTTCCTTGATATACATATTGGACTTGGCCATTTCCAAGTACCGGCATGATATCGGCATATTCAGGTCGTCGAGCTTCGTTTCATCCCTGTCAGGCCGCTTCTCGATAACTTGAATAAACCAGTGGAGTGTCTGCGGGTTTTCCTCGACATCCCGCTTCAGGTTCTCAGAATACTTGTCCTCGTCCTCGAACGCCTCAGAAGCCTGTTCCGCGGTAAGCTGGAACTTACGAAATACTCTATTCACTCGTCCGAAACGGTTCTGAGTGATATACACTTCCCAGGGGTGCAGAAGTGAGAGAGCCGCGGAACCGTTCTCCGGGTCGTCGTCTATGAAAATCGGAGCAGTTGCAATCGTGTTCCCGGTTTTCAGGAATTCCGGCATGACATCGTAGAAGTTACTTCGCTGAAGCTCTGAATAAAGGTCCTTCTTCCGCTTCTTCAGGTATTCAGCAAAGTCCGGGTCGTCATTCAACTCGTCATCTTCGGCCTTGTACGACACCCAGTCAGAGTGAGGGGACATCATGTTCCCGAACTGTCCGTCAGCAAGCATCTCAGAGGACTCGGTAGCAGTAACATCATACCGCCTATCATCCCAGTCCTCGTCACCGAACTTGTTCAGAAAGGGTGAGACATACTCTATCCCGAACTCCCAATCATCCTCGGCTTCTTCCTTCCGGAAGGTCTCGAGCTTTGAGAAGAGTTCACGGTCTTTCTTTACCCGTTCCTGCTCAGACAGTTCTTTCATATTCATCTGCCCTTATCAGCATTTCCTTTTTGTGGCCCACCCGGACTTCCGGATCCACGTATATCTGATACCCGAGCTCTTTCACCCGGACACACCAGCCAATATCTTCAGAGGTCGCAAGTTTCGACCCTTCATAGTCGTGTACAGTGGTCTTGAAATAGGGATACCCGAGAGCCTCGAATACGCCCTTCTTGACCACAATCACGCCAAATCCCGTGAAGTCTACAGGTATCAGCCCCTTCTCGTTGCGCTCTTCTTCAATCGCCCCGCGGATGGTGTAGTAGGATATGGTCTTTCTCCCATCCTCTGAACGCCTCCACTTCCCGAAACAGGTTTTCTGTTCCTGCCCGAGGGGACACACAGCGGATACGATATCTTCGTCGTACGCCAGCAGCCGGAGAATGTCGGAACCGCGGAACTGCATATCTGAATCAATCCAGACCATGTAATCGTAGTTCTGCCCGCCGAACACCTTGTCCCGGGAGAGCTCGCCTGTTTCACTCAGGGAGACAATCTGGTTCCTGCACCCGTAGATATCGGAGCTGTAATATCTCCGGTAGGTCATACCCGTGATAAATCCCTCCCGAATCCCGAGGGGGTACGGTTGGGTGATAGTCTCGTAGAACGAATCTATGAACTCACCAGTAAAATCTTTTCCAGGTAGGCACCAGACTATTTCCACTCTTAACTCCCGGAGAACATAAGGCCGGGTGCACTTCGGATAAGCTCGTCCCGTTCCTCTGCGCTTAACCGCCGTCGCCCGCCGCCGGTGCTCTGTTGCTTTTCTTTCTGCGGGTTATTTTGTTTCTGCCATTCCTCCTTGAGGTACTGACGCAATTCCCGCTTGGTCATCCAGTCCGTTTCCCCGGACCAGCTGTTACTCGTCTTGGGGACCCTGACCATTGCCCGGTCACCAAGAGTCTCGGTACGCCTATCCACCTCTACCGAAACGCCAGGGATGTCGTCGGAAATCTTCAGGAGCTCGGTAGCAGTGGAGGCATAGCCCTTGTTACCCACCTTCTTGTCTGGACTCCCGCGGCCCTTGTCCATGCCAGCAGCACGAATAATCTCTTGAATCTCCTCAAGCGGCCTCATAGCAACACCGTTCGCCATATTACCTCCAAATAAAAAAGGCGAACCGGGTAGGCACCTCTCTCGAAGTACCCAACCAGTTCGCCTCTGTATATCAGTCAGCGTCCTGCTGGACCTATCTTTACTCTCTACTTCAAATTATAAACTATTTTACCTTTTTTTGCAATACTCCACCGATGCTTCGCTCCCAAGCCAATCGCAAGCAGTATTGTGAATCCCATAACGAATACCGCTATCAGTAACCACACCCCGGTGGATACGCCGGAATTCCGTTGGTCCGAGGAACCGATGAATGTCACTATTTCCTCGAAGGCTTTCCCCATCCAGAAAGCACCTATCCAGGGCCGGGCATACTTCATCCCGATGTTGAATACCGCTCCTGCAAAGAGAAGCGTGAACAATGCCCCACCGATGGAAACGAATCCGGGGAAGTTGCTGTGAGTGTAGGCAGTGGTCGCGTTCCCGACGGTACCAGTCCCCCCGGAGATGAACGCAAAGAATACGTGTCCGAGCTCGTGAAGCCATGCTTCCCCGACAACCGGGTACCAGAGTATCCCGGCGAAAAAGAGAACCACTGCGGCAATAACTGACTTCCTCGTTACCGTCTTCATTACTTTAGAATATAGTCCATTTCATTATTTTTTTCAACCTTAATGCGTATTCTTTCCTTCACGCAGACATCACAGTGTTTTTCCTCCTGGTTGACCATGATGGTGATATCTCCGTATCGAATATCTATGGTTCGAAGGTGCTCAATGACAGCTTCGGGTATTTTCATTCATCCCCCTTGGCCCACTCAGGGCGGCGTATTGTCATCCCGTGGTATTTTTCTGGGAGGACAGTTTGAAGGCTTTGCTGAAACCTAAATATTCCACTCTCATCAAAGAAGGCCGCATACCCGAGCTCATCAATCTGTATTACATGTGCATGCTTAGGTGCAAAGTCCCACTCTGTACCTATGGGGCGGTAGTTGGTATAAGGATTCCCTGGAGCACCTTCGGTTAAGCTGTTGCGGTATAAGACAAACATTTTTTCTCCTATAGCCTCGCCCACATAATAGCAAAGTCTTTTTCCACACAGACCAGCATCCCACACCTCACACGGCCAGCCGGGTTGGAGGTAGGGGTCGGGTTGTTCCTGAGCTCTCCTTGAGACGAGCTCTTCCCACACCCTGTCCGTAACGTTCTGTATTTGCTGGTCCTGAAGTTTGACAAAAGCCTTCTTCACCTCTTCCTGTATCTCTTCCTTCGAATATCTCACCCTACACCTCACAATACGCAATCAGCGTCTCTTCCAATATCTCTCGTTGCTGTTCTGCTTCCGGGTCGTAATACCTGGAATAAAACAGGTCCTTGAATGCTTCTATCTTCACCGAGGAATAATG
>CAZXCK010000161.1:0-8327 GCA_964639225.1 uncultured Anaerolineaceae bacterium
GCCGCCAGCGGTTCAAAACCGTAGCTGCTTGCAGCCGGTAGCTGCTTGCAGCCGGCTACAGGGGCGGTCTTTTGTGTCCCTTCAGTGGACACGCTTCCTGTAGCCCGGTGTTTTAACGCCGGGCGGGACCGGTCCGCACCTTTACTCTGCTCTAAATTCTTAATCTGCATTAGCACGGCCCGCCCGCCAGCATGCCCCCCGATGAGGCCGCGCAGACGCCTGCGATGGTATACGCTTCTCCTCAGATTTGCGAAACCACAGGAATGGTTGCCCCGTAGTTGAGGGCATATCTTTCGGCGGCCTGCTCAAACGTTGGCAGATTCGTCTGGCAGCCGCGTGCTTCAACCACAAAGCTGGCGACAACCGCGCCCAGCCGGGTGGCGTCTTCTATAGGCCAGCCGGCTGCCAGCCCATACGCCGTTCCACCCACAAACGAATCGCCCGCGCCGGTCGGATCAACAACATGCGTCGCCTGGCTGATCGGAATATCGACAGTGCGGTCTGGCAGTATGATGTGGCTGCCGCGCTTGCCACGTGTCGCGATGACGGCCCGCAAACCACGAGAAAACAGCGCATTCTGGTCTTCTAATCCCAGATGGCTGATCAGTTGCTGAAGCTCGTGGTCGGTGCAGATCAGGATGTCCGTCGTGTCGACAAAAGCCTGCGCATAGTCTGGCGCTGTGATCAATGCGCCGCTGAGAATGACAAGCCCGCCCGCCGCTTTGGCGATGTGAGCCGCCCGCAGGGTATGGCTGTCGAACCGGTAATTCAGCACCGTTACCCGTGCCTGTTTCAGAATGTCGGCGTTCGGTTCATAGGCTTCCTGATGTGCCGCCACACCCAGATGCGACAGGCAGATAGACTGACCCTCACCATCACTGTACAGGAAACTATGGCCACAATGGCCGTCTTTAACCATGATGACGCCGTCGAGATCGACACCCAGCTGCTCAAAGTGCTGCCGGTACCCCCGCGTCACGAAATCATGGCCAACCACGCCGATGAGTCCCGCTCGACCGCCCAGCCGGGCGACGGCGGCCACATTGTTCGGCGCGCAGCCACCAAAAAAGACCTGTTCGACAGTCTCAACTGCGCCGGTGATCTGCACCGTGTCGCCGGGCACAGGCAGGCGGTCCACCACGAAAAGGTGGTCAAAGTTGGTCCACGAACCGGCTCCAACGACATCCAGTGTTTTCTGCGAACTCATAGTCGATTTGTCTTTATTCAATGCCCCAGATGCGCTTTGCGTTTTCGTGGAAGATGAGTTCCATTTCCCGGTCGGTGAAGCGGCACTCCTCGATCTTCACACGCTCGACTTTCGGGGACTGGAATGGCGCATCGCTGCCATACATCAGACGCTCTGCGCCCACAGCCCGCACAAACGCCTTGATGTCATACGGCCACGCCTGCGACATGTCGCAGTATACGTTCGGAGTCTCTTTTACCGCGATGATGGCCTCGGTGATGTAATCATGCAGCCCCATATGAGCGATGACGACGGTTGTATTGGGATACTGTCGTGCTGTGTACGCCTGGAGTGAGGGCAGGTCGCGGCTGGCATGCCCGGAGTGGAACATCACCGGAATACCATAATGGGCCGCGGCTTCCATCATGGGGCCAACCACTTTGGCGCTGGTCGGATTATAGAAGTCGGCGCGGGCCACGAGTTCACCCAGGCCGCGCATGCCCCTCTCCTCGACGAAGTGCTTGATGGTCGTCCATACGAATTCCTCACCAAACAGGGGATTAATCCGAATGGCGCCCATAATGCGATCAGGATACTTGGCGGCGGCACGCGCTACGGCCTCGTTGGCCTGTGTGAAGTCGAAGTCAGAAGGCGGGTTCATCACGCGGTCAGGCGTTACCAGCACCACCTTGCTGATGTTATATTCGTCCAGGCAGCGGATCACGCTTTCCGGGTCATCATAGATCAGATACGGCACCGTCAGGTGTTCCGCAATCGCCGGGTCGGCCCCATAGTGCATGTGGGTATCGATGATTTCAAGTCCATCAATTGGCATATGATTATTCTCCAGGAAGTGCGTATCCCGCGCTCACAGCAAGCGCGGGATACGGGCAAAGTATCACAGGTTTGCAACGTTATTCTTCGGCTTCAGTCCACCAGTCATCATACGTCGCCAGGTAGGCGTCGTGCGCCGCTTCCATCAGGAACACCCCCTCGGGTTCAACCGGTTCGTCAAGTGAGCCTGTCACATTGACGAAATAGTCGTTTGTCGCATCCCAGCGCAGCCGCCAGTAAGCGAAACCATCCTCATCCAGAATGTCGCGAACGATTTCGTCCGGATTGAGTGGGTAGTGCTCAATGTTCTGCCAGAAGTTGATGAACTCCTCTATCGACATGTTGGCGCCAGTCTGTTCGTTCAGCACGTCCAGAATGATCTGGCCGCCTTCTTCGATGTTCTGCTCAACATAGTTGACGATGCGGAACCAGACATGCAGCAGCTTAACCAGTACCTCTTCATTGGCTTCGGCATACTCCGGCGTCGTGATGATACCATTGATCGGTGGCGGGGCTAGTTCCGCGCCGGTCACAATGGCCTTCATGCCCTCCTGCGCCAGGCGGGTGCGCTGTGCCAGACCACCCAGGTAGAAATCGCCGGTGCCAGCGATGAAAGCCGCCAGCCCTTCATCCGGGTTCAGGTCGATGATGTCGAAATCTTCGTTGGCGACCAGCCCCGCGTTAGTAGCAGCACTCAGAACAGCCTGCTCCATGTCGGTGTTGCCGGTTGTGACGACTGATTTCCCGACGAGCTGCTCGACCGCCGCCTGGATGGCTTCCTCACGGGTCATGCCTTCAGCCTCGAATTCGTCCGCCGTCTTGTATTCCGGGCGGCCCATCAAAGCCGCGCCTTCGGTAAAGATATTGAATCCGTACCAGTAGACAAAGTCGAAGTTCTCATGCGTGGCGATGACCGAGGTCTCATTGTTGATGGCCACATCGACCGCGCCAGCGGCCAGGGCCTCCTGAACTTCCGTCCAGCCAAGAATGACGAATTCGACATCCAGGCCTTCTTCTTCGTACCAGCCCATTTCACCACCGAGAATCGGTAACAATGTGTCCTGGAACGGCGATACGCCGTATCTCACCCGGATCAGATCGTTCTGTGAGGCCACAGGCACCATGATCGAGATTGAGAAGACCAGCACAACCATAAGCGATAACAAGACGATCAAAGTTTTTTTCACGGGTCTATCCTCCAGACCAAAATAACTACATTGACGATGGGAGCTGCTTTATCGCATTAATCGAATTCGATACAGTCCTCCTTGATAACTTAATCACGGTCCGTCCATGTCGTGATACGACGTGTCAGGGTATTCAGCAGGGTATCCATCAGTTTAGCTTCCACACCGATGATAATAATGCCAAGCAGGATCACGTCCGTGTTCAGGCTCCGACGCGCCACCATAATCATGAATCCCAGGCCGGACTGCGCCCCCATCAGCTCGGCGGCGATGGTCAGCGCGAATGCCAGCGCCAGCGCCACCCGCCAGGCTGCGATCAGCTCCGGGACAATGGCGGGTATGATGACGGTGCGATAGATGTAAGCGTCGCTCGCGCCTAACGATCGGGCCGCCTGCACATAGATACGCGGGACATTGCGGACCGCTTCAATGGTGCTGACCACCAGTACCATGAAGGTACCCAGACCCGCCAGCAGAATTTGGCCAAAATTGCCGATCCCAAACCACAGAATAAAGAAGGGAATCAGCGCAATGGGGGGAATAGGGCGGATGATTTCGATGATAGGGTCGAGAATAGCAAAAACAATCTGAAAACGGCTCATAAACAGGCCGATGACCATGCCAATCAGAGAGCCGATGCCAAAGCTGGCAAGAACCCGCAGCAGGGTAACTGCCGAATGCTCAACAATCGTATTCTGTACCCGACCCAGCGTTTCGAGAATGCTGATCGGGCTTGGAAATTTGAGCGGGGTAATCAGCTCAAACTGCGCTGTCGCCAGATACCAGATCACCAGCACAGTGATGATTGAAATCAGACTGATTATCCGCTTAATACGCTGCCGGCGCCGGATTTCTGCAGGGGACTGAATCATTGTGGGTCTCCATTGGATTCGACCTGGCCCAGACTATCCATAATGTGTTGCCGAAGCTCCTGAAAACGCTGGCTGGTCTTCACACGACTGTCGATTGCTCTGCCGAACGGCACCTCGATCTGGCTGGCGATACGCGCCGGGCGCGGCGTCATGACCACCACACGGTCGCCGATGAAAATTGCCTCTTCGATATCATGGGTGACAAAGACAATCGTGCGCTTCATGTTCTGCCACTCATTCAGCAGCTCGACCTGCATGCGCTCCTTCGTGAATACATCCAGCGCGCCAAAAGGTTCGTCCATCAGCAGAATGTCAGGGTCGTTGGCATACGCGCGCGCCAGATCGACACGCTTCTTCATACCACCCGAAAGCTGTCGCGGAAACAGCGATCGATACTCGGTCAGGCCCACCAGATCAAGCAGTTCGTCAACACGAGCCTTACGCTCCGACAGGGGGATGCCCCGTGCGCGTGGCCCGTATTCCAGGTTCTGAGCAACTGTCAGCCAGGGAAAGACCGAGTCCTGCTGGAATACGACCGCTCGATCTGCTCCGGGGCCTGTGACCGGTTTATCGTTTACCAGCACCCGGCCAGAAGTGGGCAGCAGAAAGCCCGCGATCAGATTCAGCACGGTGGATTTGCCACACCCCGATGGCCCGACGATACAAACGATCTCGTTCTCCGCAATCTCAAGGTTGGTATCCTGCAGAGCCACAACCGTTGAGCCACGATGGCCATCAAACACCTTGTTGACTTGCTGAAGGTGGATTTTTGATTGGATCGGCATGGGTCAGTCCTTAGCGATGAAGTTGGACAACATAGCGATAGCGATCGCCACGGTAGGTCGTCTCGGAATACTCGATAGGATCATTCCGGTCCGTCAGTGCCAGCCATGTGATGCGCAGCACGGCCTTGTTCGGTTCGGTATCGAGCAGGGAGGCTTCCAGATCATCAGCCAGGCCAGCTTCGATTGAAGTTCGTCCAGCCGTAATCCGGTATCCGTAGATGTTCTCCAGCAGTTCGTACAGCGACCCGGAGAAGTTTTCATCCAGCGACACCTCAGGCGGCAGATAGGACGTGGAGATCAGAAAAGGCTTTTCATTGACGAAGCGCAGTCGCCGTACTTTGACAACCGTCGTCTCAGGTGGAAGGTGCAGCGCGTTCAGCACACGGGTTGGCGGGACTACACGTTCGCGTTCAAGCACATCGCTGGTGACCTTGAATCCGCGCGCCTGCATTTCCGCGCTGAAACTGGCCAGGCCGGGTAGAATCTCATCGATTCGGCTGTGGGTTACAATGCTGCCCACGCCCTGCCGTTTTTCAATCAGCCCGCGTGCCGCCAGGCCGCGCAGCGCCTCGCGCACAGTAGCCCGGCTGACATTGAACTGCGTAGCAAGTTCAGCCTCAGTCGGTAGATGGCTACCTTCTGCTAATTGCCCTTCTTCGATAAGCGCGCGGATATGCTCCTGGAGCTGGTAATAAAGTGGAACCGGGCTGTTTAAGTTGAGAGCTTTTCTTTGAATGATCATAATCTTTTTCAAAATCAGTTGTACGGACAACCTGATAAGAGCATAACAGGTTATAATATTATTGTCAACAAGTTGATCGAGTGGAGGTGCATCCGGAAAATGGGGGCAGGTTTGCCTCCGCGCCCCCGCTCACCCTGCGTAAGGACGTGCTACAGCGCGCCCGCCGCCTCTTTAGCAGACACGCTTCGTGTAGCCTCCAACAAGACAGCTTGTGACCTGAAACAAAAAAACCGGGGTGCCCTTGTCGAACACCCCGGTTGTTCGCGCAGCGGTTGAACCGCCAGATATTGATCCTGAGATCAGGCGAGGTCGAAGCGGTCGAGGTTCATCACCTTGTCCCACGCCGCCACGAAATCGCGCACGAACTTCTGCTGTGCGTCATCACAGGCGTACACTTCGGCGATGGCGCGAAGCTGCGAGTTCGAGCCGAAGATCAGGTCAACCCGGGTCCCGGTCCACTTCACTTCGCCCGTTATGCGGTCGCGCCCCTCGAACACGTCCTCAGCTTCCGAGATCGCATTCCACATTATGCTCATGTCGAGCAGATTCATGAAGAAGTCATTGCTGAGCGTCCCCGGACGATCGGTGAACACACCGTGCTTAGACTGCCCGGCGTTTACGTCCAGGGCGCGCATGCCACCCACAAGCACCGTCATCTCTGGCGCGGTCAGCGTCAGTAACTGCGCCCGATCAACCAGCAGGTCCTCTGCCGATATGTTGTAATCGGACTTGAGGTAGTTACGGAAACCATCCGCCGTCGGTTCGAGCACGTCGAAGGCTTCCACGTCGGTCTGTTCCTGCGACGCATCGGTGCGCCCCGGTGTAAAGGGTACGGTCACTTCATGCCCGGCGTTCCTCGCCGCCTGTTCGACCGCCGCGCAGCCACCCAGCACGATGATGTCGGCCAGCGAAACTTTCTTGCCACCGGTCTGTTCGCGGTTGAACGTCTGCTGGATGCCCTCAAGCGTTTCGAGTACAGTCGCCAACTGGGCCGGCTGGTTGACTTCCCAATCCTTCTGCGGCGCGAGACGGATGCGTGCGCCGTTCGCCCCGCCGCGCTTGTCAGAGCCACGGAAGGTTGCCGCCGATGCCCAGGCAGTCGAGACCAACTGAGAGATAGACAGTCCCGACGCGAGAATCTGGCCTTTGAGGGCGGTAATGTCTTGCTCGTCAATCAGTTCATGATCGACGGCGGGGACAGGGTCCTGCCAAATAAGATCCTCTTGAGGAACCAGCGGGCCGAGATACCGCGAGCGCGGCCCCATGTCACGATGCGTCAGCTTGAACCATGCCCGGGCAAAAGCGTCCGCGAATTCCTCTGGGTTTTCGTGGAAACGCTTCGAAATCGGGGCATAGATGGGGTCCAGCTTCAATGCGAGGTCAGTCGTCGCCATCATGGGCGCGTGCCGTCTGGACGGGTCGTGAGCGTCGGGCACGGCGTCCGCAGCGGCGCCGCCCTTCGGTGCCCATTGGAAGGCGCCAGCCGGACTTTTCACCAGTTCCCATTCATAGCCAAACAGCGTGTCGAAAAAGGTGTTGTCCCACGTGATGGGCGTCGGGGTCCAGGCGCCTTCCAGTCCGCTGGTGATGGTATCGACACCCTTGCCGCTGCCGAAGCTGCTCGTCCAGCCCAGGCCCTGCTCTATGATGCTGGCACCTTCTGGCTCAGGGCCGACCATCGCCGCATCGCCCGCGCCGTGAGTCTTGCCGAAGGTGTGGCCGCCGGCAATCAGCGCGACGGTCTCTTCGTCGTTCATCGCCATACGAGCGAATGTCTCCCGAATGTCCTTAGCGGCAGCCAGGGGGTCGGGTTTGCCGTTCGGGCCTTCCGGGTTGACGTAAATCAGGCCCATCTGCACGGCGGCCAGCGGGTTCTCAAGCTCGCGGTCGCCGGTGTAGCGTTTGTCGCCGAGCCATATATCCTCTGACCCCCAGTAGATGTCCTCTTCGGGTTCCCAGATATCCTCACGCCCACCGGCGAAGCCGAACGTCTCAAAGCCCATCGACTCCAGGGCGCAGTTCCCGGCCAGAACCATCAGGTCGGCCCAGGAAATGTTGCGACCGTATTTCTTCTTGATCGGCCACAGCAACCGGCGCGCCTTGTCCAGATTGGCGTTGTCCGGCCAACTGTTGAGGGGCGCAAAGCGCTGTGACCCGGAGGACGCGCCGCCGCGCCCGTCGCCGGTCCGATACGTCCCGGCGCTGTGCCACGCCATACGAATAAAGAGCGGCCCGTAATGGCCGTAGTCGGCGGGCCACCACTCCTGAGAGTCGGTCATCAACGCATACAGGTCGTTTCTTACCGCATCCAGATCGAGGCTTTTGAACGCCTCGGCGTAGTTGAAATCGTCACCCATTGGGTCTGACAAGGGAGAATTCTGGTGCAGAATCTGAATGTTCAACTGATTCGGCCACCAGACCCGATTCGACATGGTTCCCAGTACTGCATTAGGGCGACGCCCCGTAACCGGGCAATTGCTTTCACTGCTCATTTTCGTTCCTTATGTTTTGCGTCATTCTGTATACACGAGTTACAAATCAACCGCTAAATCCAGGCTCACGTTGAGATGAACCCGCTTAATGATACCAATCAGTCACTGACCATTCAAATGGTGGATGATCCAGGGTGCATCCGGAAATTGGGGGCAGGTTTGCAGCACTCGCACCGCCAGCGGTTCAAAACCGCTGGCTATAGGGAGCCGACCCACTAAATGGGTCGTG
>CAZXCK010000162.1:0-8291 GCA_964639225.1 uncultured Anaerolineaceae bacterium
GCGCCCCGGCGGGCTGCGCCCCAAGAGTCATAAGACGACTTTGCAAAAGCCCTGGCCGCTGATGGTCCGGTACGGCGTTTGTATCGGCAGAGGACTCAAGGAGCGATGTCTGTGATGGATCGACTCAACGCGCTGAGGCGCTTTGCCCCGGTTGTGAAACTGGTGGTGGTGATCAGCGCGCTGCTGCTGGCGGCGATGGTGCTGTTTCCGCCGCTGGAACACCTGAGCGCGGTCGTGTTCCCGGTGTTTATCATCTCGGCGCTGCTGCTGCCGTTCTTCCGGCGCTGGCGGGCGCTTTTTGTGCAGTTGAGCCTGCTGGCGCTGGCGGCGTTCGTGCTGGGGTCGCTGGTCGAATCACTCAGCTTTCTGGCGGCGGCAGCGGTGATGGTGGCCGTCGTGATCGTCATCGCCGACGCCACCGGCCTCGACTTCGCCACCGACAGAACCCGCCGCACCGAGCGCGACGATCCGGCGACTGCGCGCACGCCGGATATTCCGCCCAACGGGCCGGTCGCGCGCCAGGGACTGCGGCTGTCGCAGGGCCTGTATCTGCTGACGATGACAGCGGCCTTTCTGAATCCGCTGCAACTGTCACAGATTGTGCGCCAGTTGTTCGGCCAGACAGACATCGAAATGCGCTGGGGCGACGATCTGCCGGACGCAGCGACCTATCGCCAGCGCGTGCGCTATACGCTGCCCTTCGCTGGCGAGTGGTATGTCGCCAACGGCGGCGTCGAGCGCGGGAATTCGCATTCGTGGGATGTGCTGACGCAGCGCTACGCCTACGACTTCATCATGACCGATCACCGGTTACGCCGCCACGAGGACAGCGGCTACCGGCTGACGGATTATTTCTGCTACGGCCAGCCGGTTCTGGCTCCGGCGGATGGCGTGGTGGTCGAGGTGCGCGACAGCGTGCGCGACGCGCCGCGTCCCGGCTCGCTGTTCATCGACTTTCTGGCGCGGGACTTCCGGGGGAATTTCGTCATCATCCAGCACGCCGAGGGTGAGTACTCATTTCTGGCGCACTTTATTCCGGGCAGCATCGGCGTCAAAGCCGGTGATGAAGTCCAGCGCGGCCAGGTCATCGGGCGCTGCGGCAACTCCGGCCATTCGACCGAGCCGCATCTGCATTTCCATGTGCAGGACCGGCCCGACTTCTTCACCGCGATGGGCCTGCCGGTGCAGTTCGACGACGTCATCGCCGACGGCGCGCATCACAAGTCGGTTTATCTGGCGGCGGGTATGCGCGCCGAGCCGGGCACGAAGCCTACTTCGGCATAATGCCGTCCAGCGCCTCGGCCAGACTGCGCACCTGCACCAGTTTGAGACCGTCGGGCAGGTCTTCCAGGCGGCGGCGCATGCGCGGCACCAGCGCCCGCTTGAACCCGATCTTGGCAGCTTCGTTGAGGCGGGCGGCGAGCTGGCTGACGGCGCGAATTTCGCCGCTGAGGCCCACCTCGCCCATGATGGCTGTGTCGGCGGGCACGGGGCGGTCATAATAGCTGGACGCGATGGCGACGGCCATCGCCAGGTCAGTGGCGGGTTCGGTCACTTTGAGGCCGCCGACTACATTCACGAAGATGTCCTGCTCGTGCAGGCGCAGGCCCATGCGCTTGTTCAGCACCGCGCCGATGAGCAGCAGCCGGTTCATGTCGACGCCGTTGGGCGTGCGCCGGGGGTTGCCAAAGCTGGTGGGACTGGTGAGCGCCTGTAACTCGACCAGCAGCGGGCGCGTGCCTTCCATCGTCACGGCGATAGCCGAACCCGGCGCGTTGACCACCCGTTCCGCCAGGAACGCCTCGGACGGGTTGGGGACTTCCACCATGCCTGCGCCCTGCATCTCGAACACGCCCACCTCGCTGGTCGCGCCGAAGCGATTCTTGACGCTGCGCAGCAGCCGGAACGCCTGGAAGGGATCGCCCTCTAAATACAGCACCGTATCGACGATATGCTCCAGTACACGCGGCCCGGCGATGCTGCCGTCTTTGGTGACGTGCCCCACCAGAAACACGCTGATTCCGGTCGATTTCGCCAGCGATTGCAGCCGCGAGGCACACTCGCGCACCTGGCTCACCAGCCCCGGCGACGACTCCAGCTCCTCGGCGTACACCGTCTGGATCGAGTCGATAATCAGGATGATCGGGTCCACCTGGCGCACCTGCTCCATGATGTTGCTGAGGTTGGTCTCGGTGAGCAGAAACAGGTCTTCGGCGGCGAGACTCAGGCGGTCGGCGCGCATTTTGATCTGGCGGGCGCTCTCCTCGCCGCTGACGTACAGCACGCGCCCCAGGTCGTTGGCCAGCACCGCCGACACCTGGAGCAGCAGCGTCGATTTGCCGATGCCGGGGTCACCGCCAATCAGCGTGATGCTGCCCGGCACAATGCCCCCGCCCATCACCCGGTTGAACTCCGCCACCGGCACGAACAGGCGCGCTTCGGCGTCCAGCGTGACCTCGCCCAGGCGCTGCGGCTGGGCACGCACCACGCCCACCGGCAGCCGGTCCTGCTTGCGGTCGGTGGGGCGGCGCGTCTCCTCGACGACTTCCTGCATCGTGTTGTACTGGCCGCAGTTGGGGCAGCGCCCCAGGTAGCCAGGGGACTGCCGCCCGCAGTTGGAGCAAACGTATTTGGTGCGCGTTTTGGCCATGCTGTGCCCGCCTTCGTCGTAGATTGTGAACACCTGTGCTACTCATTATAGCCATCTTCGCCGCCAATGGGAACCGCCAGCGGCGGGCAATCGTCGGGCTGGGGGACGGCGCGGCGGCCCGTGCCGGGCCGGGCGACTATAGAATTCCTGGCGGTTTTTATTATACTGAAGGCAGTGATGTTAGCGTATTGAGGGCTTGTACTGGATGACGATCAGAAGGGATTACCAGCGTCCGTTTTTCAGCAACCGGCGGCGCGGCGGGCGCTCGCGGTTTCTGTTCATCTACGGCCTGCTGCTGGGGACATTCCTGGCGGTGGTGGCGCTGCGCTACGATGATCTTCAGCTCCAGGCGCTGGACGCAGTCGGGATGGCGCCCACCGCCACGCCCGGAGCCAGTTCGCTGGCGACGATGGCCCTCAATTACTACAGCGAAGGCGACGTACCGCTGGCCGTGCAGCACATGGAACGCGCCGTCCAGCAGCGCCCAACGGACATCGACCTGCTGTACGAATACGGCAGGCTGCTCCTCGAAGCCGAGCGCACCGACGACGCGCTCGTGGTGGCCGACCGGGCGATCGAGATCGCGCCGGACGACCCGCGCGGCTACACCATCAAGGGCCGGGCGCTGATGTGGAGCGACGAAGCGCAGGCCATCCAGGTGAGCATTCGCGGCCTGGAAGCCGACCCCAACTTCGCGCCGCTGTACGCCATCCAGGGCGTGGCCTATACCAACCTGGGCCGCTGGCAGGAAGGCATGCGCAACGGCACGCGCGCCGTCGAGATTGACCCGTCCGACCCGTTCGTGCAGCGCGCTTACTTCACGCCGCTGGTCTACGTGGGCCGCTTCCAGGATGCCGCCCGCGCGCTGGAGATGGCTGTCTCGGTGAATCCTAACCTCACCGCGCCTTACTTCGAGCTGGCGGCGCTGTATCGCTCGCCGCTGGTACGCGAGCCGGAGCTGGCCGTCGCCATCTACAATCACATCATCGAGATGGAGCCGGATAACGCCAAAGCCTACCTGCGCCTGTGCCAGACCTACGCCGCCGTCGAGCAGGCGCGCTTCGACGTCGCCCAGCCCTACTGCGACCGCGCCATCCAGATTGACCCCAACTACGGCGACGCCTACGGCCAGCGCGGCATGATGCAGTACACGCGCCGCAACTACGAGGGTGCCATCGAGTCTTTTGATCGCTGTGTCGATCTCGGCTCGGAACTGATCGAGTGCTGGTACATTCGCGGTTTTGCCCATTATCGCCTCAACAACTGTGAAGAGGCCTGGGATATTCTCCAGGTGGCGCGGCAGATGTCGGTAGAGCGCAACCTGCCGGAGATCACCGTGCAGATCGACAACGTGATCGAGGCCATCACGCTGCGCTGTGCCGGTTTCCAGAATCGACCCATGCCCACATCCATCCCACCCACACCCATCCCGCCTACGCCCATCGGCGGCTTCTAGACAAGCGGCCATTCGCTGGTATGGACACACCAACCGATGCACATCAAGCGTGATTACAATCGCTCGTTTTTCAGCACACCGCGCAAGCCCCGCCGCAGCCCCACCCGGCTGCTGTTTGTGCTGGGGCTGGCGGTGGGCCTGCTGCTGCTGGTGACCTTCGGCAACATGACCACCCTGCAGCAGTCCGCGCTGGACATGCTGGGCATGGGACCAACGCCCACACCGCTGCCCGGCGACCTGGCGACACTCGGCGCGTCCCTGGTCATCGAGGGCGATCTGCAGGCCGCCGCCGACCTCTTCGAGCGTGCCCTGGAACAGCGACCAGACAACACCGACTATCTGCACGAGTACGGTCAGGTGCTGGTGGAACTGGGCGACCCGCAGACGGCAATCGAACTGGCCGACCGTATGCTGGCGGTCAACAACAACGACCCGCGCGCCTACGAACTCAAAGCCAGAGCGCAGGTCGTCGCCGGGGACGCGACCGCCGCCATCCAGGTGGCGCTCACCGGGCTGGGCATCGACCGTACCTATGCGCCGCTGTACGCGGTGCTGTCGCGCGCCTATACCGACACCGGCAGCTACCAGGAAGCCGTCAACACCGGCCAGTTAGCCGTCGATGTGGACCCGGCCAGCGTCGAGGCGCGCCGCGCTTACGCCTATGCCCTCAACTGGGTGGGCCTCAACGCCGAAGCCACCGAACAGCTCGAAATCGCCATCCAACTGGACCCCACCCGCCTGCCGGCCTATTTCGAGCTGGCGTTCCAGTATCTGGCGCAGAACCGCGACCAGGAAGCCATCGACCTGTATGACCGGGTGCTGGCCGTGCAGCCCTTCAACGCGCGCGCGCAGCTCCGGCTGTGTACCACCTATCGCAAAATCGGCCAGTTCGAGCGCGCCGCCGGTTACTGCGAGGACGCCCTCAGCAACGACCCGACCCTGGTCGGCGCGCATTTCCACCTGGGACTGCTGCGCTACAACGCTTTCGACTTTGAAGGCGCGCGCGAGGCTTTCGCCGGCTGTGTGGCCAGCGACCCCACCAACCTGGACTGTAAATACCGGCTGGGGCTGACGTATTATTATCTGGACGACTGTGATACGGCCTGGGAAATCCTGCAGGAGTCGCGCATGATGGCCACCAGCCTCACCGACGCCGGCCCGGCCATGGAAAACATCAACCTGGGGCTGGCCGCTGTGGGCCAGCAGTGCCCGGATTACGCCATCTTCGCGCCGCCAGTGCCCGACGGTATGGAACTCCCCGCCAGCCCGGACGACATGCCAGACGAACCGCTGGACGGCGACGACGCTGACGATATGGAAGGTTAAGCGACCATGTACTTACGCAATTCGCCGCGCTACCGGCGGGGTTCACGCGGGCGCAGCGTCATCCCCTGGGGGCGGATGCTGTTTATTCTGCTGCTGGCCGGGCTGATCGGTGTGGGCGTCTGGCTGTATGACCAGCGCGAGACTCTGGCGCCGGAGGTCAACCGGTTGGTGGAGTCAATGGTCGGCGAAACCAGCGAGCGCATCAACGAGATGAACGCGCCACCGCCAACCGCCACGCCCGACCCGACCGCCGATATCACCCTGGCCGATGACCTGTGGGCGCGTGGGGCCATCCAGGAAGCGGTGAACATCTACCAGCGCATCGCGCCCAACCTGCCCAACGAGGTGGGCGTCTATTACCGGCTGGCGCTGGGTTTGATTAACCAGGGGCGTTTTGACGATGCGCTGGAAGCCGCCGAGAACGCCATCACCGCCCAGCCCTACTCGCCGGATGCCTGGTCCGTGCGCTCGATGGCGCTCAACCGGCAGCGGCGTGACCGCGAGGCGCTGGCCAGCGCTATGCGCGCCGAGGAACTGGCGTCTGAGGTACGGGTGGCGGACAATCCACGCATGGCCGTTTCGCGGGCGCGCGCGCTGACCTTCATGGCCGAAGCCTATCTCAACCTGGGGCAGGTGGATCGGGCGCTGACGGCGGTCAACGAGGCGATTGACCTCAACCCGGACGGTTTTGAGGCGTACCAGGTGCGCGGGCGCATCAACCAGGAAGGGCTGGGCAATCTGGCGGCGGCGCTCAGCGACTACCGCGAAGCCTACGCCATCGCCCCCAACATGATTTACGTCGCCATCTGGGTGGCGCGCATGGAACGCAGCCAGCAGAACTTCGACGCGGCCCTCGAAATCTACCAGACCATCATCGACGAGAATCCGGGCAACACGCCGGTGCTGTTCGAACTGGGTGACTACAACTTCCGCGTCGATGGGAACTACTCGCAGGCGGCCAGCTTCTTCTCGCGCTGCGTGGAGTCGAACCCCAACAACGCCGCCTGTCATTATATGCTGGGCCGCAGCCAGATGAGCCTGCTCCAGCCGCAGGACGCGCTGGCCAGCTTCGAGACGGCGATGGAGCTGAACCCAGGCGGCGAGGGCGGTTACTATCACTACTGGCTGGCACAGGCCAACATCAGCATCAGCGGCTGCGCCCAGGCCGATTTCTACCTGCAAACCGGCTATCAACTGGCGCAGGAACGCAGCGATCAACTGCTCATCGACTCGTTCGAGGCCACCCTGGAAGAATGCCGCGTGGTCATCGCGCCGCCCGTCCCCGGCGATGACGGCGACGACGCCCCGGACGAATCCGACGGCGGCGGCGACACCGACGATTTCGATAGCGAATCCGGTTCTGACGTGTGACGCTCCCCATCAGCCCAAACCGCCTTCGTAAGGGCGTGCTACAGCGCGCCCGAACAAGCCCGCACCCTTCGTAAGGGCGTGCTACAGCGCGCCCGGACAAGCGGATACACCGGTCATGTACCTTCGCCAGCGATTTTGAACCGCTGGCTGCTTGCAACCGGCTACAGGGAGCCGACCCACTAAACAGGTCGCATCCCTTATAGCAGGCAACAAAGACGTCTTTTGTGTCCTTTCAATGGACACGCGTCCTGTAGCCCGGTGTTTTAACGCCGGGCGGGACCGGTCCACCCCCAAATCCGTATCAGAATCCCCGAATCTCATGGTCTTCATGGACCGTGCCGGGCCGGGCTGCTATGGTATAATGAGGACCGTACGGTATTGAGGAGCCTTAATGTGAGCAACGTCATCAATCCCAATGAAATCACCAGCGGCGATAACCAGGGCTGGCAGCCGGACCCCAAACACCCGCGCCGCCGTCCCCCCTGGATTCGCGTCAAAGCGCCCAGCGGCCAGACTTACGAGCAGGTCCACGACCTGATGCGCAGCAAAACGCTGCACACCGTCTGCGAGGAAGCGCAGTGTCCCAACATCGGCGAATGCTGGGGCAGCGGCACCGCCACCTTCCTCATGATGGGCGACACCTGCACCCGTTCCTGCGGCTTCTGCGACATCAAGACCGGGCGGCCCTCGCCGCTGGACTGGGCGGAGCCGAACCGCGTCGCCGAGAGCGTGCGCGCCATGAACCTGCGCCATGTCGTCATCACCAGCGTCAACCGCGACGAACGCGCCGACGGCGGCGCGCCCATCTTCGCTATGGTCATCAAGCGCATTCGCCAGCTCCAGCCCGGATGCAGCATCGAAGTGCTGATCCCGGACTTCAAAGGCAGCGAAGCCGCGCTGAAGATCGTCATGGACGCCCAGCCGGAGATTCTTAACCACAACGTCGAAACCGTCCCGCGCCTGTTCAAAAAGGTGCAGCCGCAGGATCGTTACGAGTGGGCGCTGGCCACCCTGGGCAACGCCAAAAAGATGGACCCGCTGGTGCTCACCAAAAGCGGCATCATGGTCGGCCTGGGCGAGACGTTCGATGAGGTGGTCGAGGTCATGCGCGACCTGGCCGGGATCGGCGTGGACATCCTGACCATCGGCCAGTACCTGCAGCCGAGCAAACAGCATCTGCCGGTGGAGCGCTTCTACCTGCCGGAAGAGTTCGACCGCTTCCAGGAGATCGGCAAAGAGCTGGGCTTCAAATGGGTGGAGAGTGGCCCGCTGGTGCGCAGCAGCTACCGCGCCGAGCGTCAGGTGCGCGAGCTGTCGAAGCTCAACTACATCCACCTGCGCCACGACCAGCCCGCCGCCGGCGGCGACTGATTACGCTCTGACTCGCTGGGGCGTGCTAATGCGCGCCCTCAAAAGCGCACCCACCACCGGATTCGTAAGGGCGTGCTAATGCGCTTTAATAAATCAATGCGGATAAACCGATCTCGT
>CAZXCK010000163.1:0-8234 GCA_964639225.1 uncultured Anaerolineaceae bacterium
CTCGTAACGCAGCACGTTAAGCACACGCTCGCGCACCGCCACGTTGGCGCTCAGGAAGGTCGCTGTCGCGCCGATCGCCACCGCCGCCACGACGAGCGCCACCGCCACCGGCTGCGCGTCCGCTGGGATGAGCACCAGGTCCTCCAGGCCGAAGAACGACAACAACGCCACGCCCAGCGCGCTGAGGCCAATGCCAATCACCCCGCCCAGCAGGCTGATGAGCGTGTTTTCCAGCAGCATAATGGCCAGCACCCGCCGGCTCTTGAGGCCCACCGCCTTCAGGATGCCGATCTGCCGGCGGCGTTCCAGTGTCGCCAGGGCGACTGTGTTCGCCATGATGACCGCCGCCGCGCCCAGCGACAGCAGCCCCACCAGAATCGGCAGCGCGCTGAACTGGTCGATGAAACGCCCGATCAGGCCGTCGATGAAGGCCACATCCAGCGGGAAGAAGGCCGGCATCGCCGAGATGGCCAGCATCACCTCGTCCATTTTGTCCGGCGCGGCCTGCACCGTGTTGAGCCGGAAACCGCCGCTGGTTCCGGTCAGCGTGTCCGGCGGCACCTGCACATCGGATGGGATGCCGCTCTGGAAGTTGCCCATCTCCACTGCTTCACTGATGCCGACCACCTCAAAGCTGAAGCTGCGCCCGTCCTGTTCCAGCATGATGGTGGCCCCCACGCCGACGCCCAGCATCTGCATCATCGGCGAGTCGGTGACGACCGCCACGTACTGGCCGCGATCTTCCAGCCGCAGCCCGCGCCCGTCGATAATGGTCGTCGGGTTGATGAAACGCGGGTTGTCCGTATCGCGCACGGTGACGTTCAGCCACTCCTGCAGGCCCTGTAGCTGCTGGCTTATTTCAGCCGCCGTCGACATGTCACGGTCACGCTGCGCCTGGCGCAGCTCTTCGACCAGTTCGGCGCGACGGGCGGCGGTGCTCGAAGGGCTGATGGTGTCACCGTCCACGCCCGCCAGGCGCAGGTTATAGCTTGTCAGGCGCGTGCGATAAACCACGCCGTCCAGGTCGTCCAGTATGTTGTCCAGGTTCTGCTGGGCCAGGTTGGCCACGCCCGGCACATCGGAGAACGACGCCGGCGAGATAATCAGAATGTTGCCGCCGAACGTCTCGGTCAGCGTGAATTGCAGAATCTCGCGCACGCCCGCCCCGTAGAACGTAATGCTGCTCAGGGCGAACATGCCGGTGCTGATCGCCAGCAGCGTCGTCGCCGTGCGCAGGCGGCGCGTGCTCAGGTTGCGCAGCGCCAGCCGCAGATCGACGATGCCGAAGGCTGGCAGTCGTCCCACCAGCCACACCACCACCCACAGCAGCATCACCAGCAGACCCAGCACCAGCAGCGTAATCGTCACGCTGACCAGCCCCAGCGCCAGGTGTGACGGCAGCGGTATCCATTCCAGCCAGGGGATGGCTTCCGGCAGCGGGCCGATGATCTGCCCGGCGATAAGGCCCAGCGACACGACCACGAACAGCATCACCAGACCCGATTGCAGCACCCCCAGCGCCGGGATATGCGTCTCGTTGGGGCGCAGAATGGTCGCCGGGCGCACGCGCACCGCCGTCAGCACCGGCATCACGCCAAAGACCGCCGTCACCACCACGCCCAGCACCATGCCGAACAACAACGCTTCCGGGTACAGTCGCCAGCCCAGCGGCTGCTGGATAAACGTCTCGCCGTAAGCGTTGGTTAATCGACTGAGCAGCGCCCCCGCCAGCGAACCCACCGCGCTGCCGAAGAATCCCAGCAGCAGCGCCTCGGTCATAAACAGCATGGCTACCTGCCGCCCCTTGAGGCCGAACGTCTTGAGCGCGGCGATCTCTTCCGTGCGCCGCCGCACCATCACCAGCATGGTGTTGATGATCCCCACGCCGCCGATGAGCATCGCGCCCAGGCCCATAACCACCACAAAGCGCCCGGTCACATCGGCGATGATCTCGTTCTGTTCCAGAATGCGCGGCACCGTCAGAATCCGCAGCCACCCGGACGGGCGCAGCATCCGGTTGAGTTCGTCGGCGGCTTCCAGAATGTCGTCATTAGATGTCCCGTCGGGCAGGGCGATGCTGATGCGGTTGGGCCGCATATCGACCGTCAGCACGGACTCGGCCTGCGCCTGATCAAAGTAAACAAAGCCGAAGAACGCCGCGAACAGGCTGCGCAGCCCGGCCTCGGTCTCGGTGGGCACGATGCCCCGCACGACGAATGTTTCGGTCGTGCCGCTCACGCGCACCCGGTCGCCGACTTCCAGCCGCTGCGACGACGCCAGATTGTCACTGATGACCACTTCCAGATCGTCGCCGGTGAACAACTCGCCCAGGGTCACGCCGTCCGGCTGCGTGGCGTCGATGTCCTGCGTGGGCGGGTAGGTCGCCGGATCGATGATAAACGCGGTCATGAAGTTCAGCAGGCCCACGTTGCTGCGCTCGGCTGGCGTCACCTGAAGGTTGGTGGTGGTGTAGGCCGACAACGTGCCGCCACGCTCCTCTGTCCAGTTTTCGACCAGTTCGACCTGCTCCGTGTCGAACACTTCGCGATTCTCGGTTTCGCCCAGATCAATCGAGACGAAGCCGCCCCCGCGTTCCAGTGTGATATCGCCGTGATTGCTGGCGCGCACGTTGCTTGTCAGCGAATCGCCGATGGCCAGGCCCAGGCTGCGCAGAGCGACCATCGTCGCCACGCCCGCCGCCACCGACAGCATGGCGAACGCCGACCAGCGCCGGTTGCGCCACAGGTTGCGTGCGGCATACTGGACATAAAAGATCAAACGCCCCATATCTGTTTGTTTCCAATCTCACTGCGTACTGTGGGATGCCCTAAAGCGTATACGCTACCATTCGGTCAAAGTTACAGCGGAGCCGGATTAAACCCGGTTTAGTGTTTGCACAGTGTTCGCTGCATACCTGCCGCGAAGCGCCCTGAATACGGTGTCCTGGGCTTATAATGGGTGCCAGTTCCTGTTCGTTTCTGCTATTAGAGGAGGCTGAATTGCGCGCACTGCATTTACCGGTCATGTTACTGGCAGCATTTCTGACACTGGCTGCGCCTGTACAAGCACAAAGCGAGTCGCTGCGCCCGAACCTGCTCGATGTGTATTATACGGACGAGCGTTCGCATTATCAAACGTTGGATGTCTATCTGCCGCCAGATGCCGAGCCGCCCTATCCGGTGATCTTCGCCATTCACGGCGGCGGCTACTTCTTCGGCAGCAAACTGAGCCTCAACACCTTCGCCAGTCACTTCGCTCAGGCCGGTTATGCCGTCGTCACGCCCAATTACCGCCTGGCCATCAACGATGCCTACCCGGCCCCCATCGCCGATATCGTGTGCGCCCTGGCCTGGACCCACGCCCACGCCGCCCAGCACAACTTCGATCTGACTCGCCTGGTCGTCGCCGGTGAATCGGCGGGTGGCCACGCGGCGGCCCTGCTGGGGACGGCCAACACACTCGAGTCATACCTCGACGGCTGCCCGCATCCCGCGCCAGACGACGCCTGGATGCAGGCTGTCGTCGCTTATTATCCCATCGTGGACCTCTCCACCTGCGACACGAGCTGCCTGCCGGCGCAGCGGGCGATGGCGCTCTTCCTGGGCGTGGACCGTTACACGCCGCAGGCCCTGGGCGATGCCTCGCCGCTGCCTGGCATCGACGGTGACGAACCGCCGTTCCTCATCATTCATGGCACCTGGGATACAGTTGTCCCCATCAGCGAGGGCGAACTGCTGGCCGACGCCCTGCAAGCCGCCGATGTGCCCGTCACGTTTGAGCGTGTTCCAGGGGCCGGGCATGGCTTCATCGATGACCTGCATTCGCCGCCGGGCTGGCTGTCGGCGCGGGCAGTGGCCCGCTGGCTCGACGGTCTGTGGCCGCCAGCGTAACCGCCGGGCGGCATGACTGAACATTCGTCAGGTTAGCGTCGTTTTCACAGCGGACGCGGCTGTGTATAATGGCGACATCAGAATGTAAAAGCATAGACGGAAGATAAACAGTCTTATGGTGAAGATGATTCGACTCGGTATCGGTCTGGTGCTGCTGCTGCTGCCGCTGGGCGCGGTGATGGCCCAGAACAACGACAGCGAAGCCGACGCGCCCGTTATCAGCTACCCGCCGCGCTACCAGCTCGACGGTTTCCGCTACGAAGCTCAGGGCTGGAATAACTGTGGCCCCGCCACACTGACAATGGGCCTGTCGTTCTTCGGTTATCAGGATAACCAGCAGCGCGCCGCCCAGTGGCTGAAGCCCAACACCGAGGATAAAAATGTCAGCCCCTGGCAGATGCTCGAATTTGTCAATACACAGGTGCCGGAACTGCCGGTCTACTCGCTCAAACGTTACGGCGGCGACCTGGATACGCTGCGGTTGCTCATCTCCAACGACTTCCCGGTGATTATCGAACTGGGCTACGACCCGGAGAGCGCCGCCCAGGGCTGGATGGGCCATTATCTGCTGATGACCGGCTACGATGACACCCGTCAAATGTTCGTCACCCACGACAGCTACGACGGCGCCAACCTGGAATACAGCTACGACCATGTCCAGAACTTCTGGCAGCACTTTAACTATGTCTATCTCGTGCTCTACGAGAGCGCCCGCGAGCCGGAACTGCTGGACCTGCTGGGCAGCGACGCTGACCTCAGCCAGAACTACATCAACGCCTTTGAGATTGCCCGCGCCGAAGCCATCGCCAACAGCGACAACTCGTTCGCCTGGTTTAACATGGGCAGCATGCTCGTTGAACTGGAGATGTACGAGGACGCCGCTATCGCCTTCGACCAGGCGCGCAACGTGGGCGATGGTCTGCCCTGGCGTATGCTGTGGTATCAGTTCGGCCCGCTGGAGGCGTATAACGCCGTTGGCCGCTACGAGGATACCATCGCGCTGGTGAGCACGCTGCGCGAGTCCAGCAGCGATTACGTCGAGGAAGCCTTCTATTATGCTGCCGTCGCCCGTGAGATGATGGGCGAGACACAGCGCGCCATCGACAATTACAATGCGGTGCTGGCTTTCAATCCGAACTTCCATCCCGCCCTCGAACGCCGTGACGCCCTGCTGGAACAGACCTGATCCGTACATTCCAGCCGTCAGGCAGCCGAATCAAAACGCCGGGCGCTGATGTGCCCGGCGTTTGTTTCAGGTCGGCGGCTACGCTTCGACGTAATCGCGGCGGGCGCGCTCGACAATCTCCACCAGGGCGTCATCGGCGACCGGCTGCTGCCACAGTGTATGCAGCAGCGCGGCGACCGCCACCCCCAGCGCGTGATGATAACGCGGGCCGGGCAGCTCATCGCCCAGCGCCACCAGCCGCAGACCGGGCACATCGCGGCCATCGGCGTACAGCCCCACAATCACCCCGGCCACGTAACGCGCCCAGGCCGGCAGCGGACGCCGCAGCAGCGTTTTTCGGGCACGCGCCGAGCGAAAGCTGAAAGCCGTATGGCGTCCCAGGTCCGGCGCGAAGATCTGCACCTTACGCTCGGCGGTTGTGGAAGCCGCCAGCCACAGGTCGCGGCCTGGCGCCTGCACGATGACATCCGGCTCGTCGCCGTCAAACGCGATCTGAAAGGCGGCCAGCAGGCGCACCGGTGGATTGTTCTGCGTTTCACTTTCGGGCAACGACACAGCATAACCTCATGACATCAGGTGACGAAATAACCCCGTCACTATATACGCCGCATGTCGTTTCCGGCAATCCCCGATAGTCCACACTGGCCCGGCCTGTTATAATCTGGCACATCCTGTCCGACCTGATGAGTTGGTATTGTCTGCTGTGATATTGAAAACATGGTTTAAGCGAGTACTCGAAATGTCCCGCGTGGGCGCTGTTGTGCTGTTGGTCGCGGCGGCGATCGTTCTGCCGCTGCTGGGGACGGTGTGGGCCGCCGCCCAGGACGCCCCGGCGGAACTGGTCGTCGATGCCGCCACCTGCGCTGCCGGGCTTGAAAACTGGTACGTGCAGGCCAGCGAAGCCTGCATCGGCGGCGCGCGCGATCACTTCTGTAACGGCGGTCTGCCGCCCGGCGGCGAGCCGATGGGACCGGTCATCCACTCGCTGGGGCCGCCGGGTTCAATGGTGCCGGTCGATGCCGTCCAGGCGCTGCGGACTCCGCCGCTGGCGCTCGACGGCAGCAGCGGTGGTGTGGCCTGGATGCGCGTCGGCGCTATCGAGATGAGCGGCCTGCTCATCGGCGATACCACCATTTACAACGTAGCGCCGGAGGGCTTCGCCGACTGGCAGGCGATGGTCGTCGTGACCGCGCCCGAAGATCGGGTGTGCGAGGTCGCGCCGCGCAACGCCTTCATCGCCCAGAACAGCACCGCCTTCCAGAGCACGCGCGTTGCCATCAACGGCGTCTCGCTGGACCTCAACGGCACGGTCATGGTCCAGACCCAGCCCGCCCAGACGCTTTTTATCGTGCTGGAGGGCCGTGTGCGGGTAATCTCCGGCGGCGAGTCGCAGGCGCTCATCGCTGGCGAGTCGGTGCGGGTGCCCTACAACGACCAGGATTTCATGCGCCCGGCTGGACTGCCAGAACCGGCCCAGCCCTTCGATTACGCGCTGGCCAGCCACTTCCCAATTGAACTGCTGGACCGGCCCGCGCTGTTACCCCAGCCGGGGACTGTTGTCACCGAGGGCGCGGTCAACATGCGCACCGCGCCGAATACCGACGCCGGTCTCATCTTCCAGGTGCCGCCCGGCCAGGTGATGTCTGTGCTGGGGACCAACCCCGGCGGTGACTGGCTGCATGTGCGGCTGGTCACCGGGCAGACGGGCTGGATGTTCGGCAATCTGCTGCGCCGCAATCTGGGGCCGGTCAACCAGAGCTACACCGCCACGCCCGAACCGCCGCAGCGCCTGGGCGATCTGGGCTATACCGCCCGCATTCAGGCCGGGGCGGGCGTGAATCTGCGAGAGGCTCCGGATGTGGGCTTCAACCCGGTCGCCAGCCTGTCGCCAGGGCAGGAGGTGCGGCTGGTGGCGCGCAGCCCCTACAGCCCCTGGGTCAAAATCGACGCGCAGGGGATGGTCGGCTGGGTGGCGCTGATCGCCCTCGAAACGCAATCCATCATTGAATCTCTGCCCATCGACTGGGATGTGCCGCCGCCGCCCGAACCAACGCTGGTGCCCGGTTCCTGGGGGGGCGCATTCCCCGACCCGGACTGCTTCCCGAACTGTTAAAGCCTGCGATCTGAATCGCTCGCGGGCTGTTTATCGACGATTGTTTATATGCACAGGAGCACACCATGCGACTCAAGGACAAGGTTACACTCATCACCGGCGGCGCGGCGGGCATCGGCAAGGCGACCGCGCTGCGTTTCGCTCAGGAAGGGGCGCAGGTTGTCATCTGCGACCTGAACGCCGGCGAAGGTCAGGCCACCGTCGCCGAACTGGGACCGGACGCCCGCTTCTACCGCGTGAACATGGCCAACCGCGAGGCCGTCCGCGAATGGGTAGCCGAGGTGATGGACCAGTACGGGCGCATCGATGTCCTGGTCAACAACGCTGGCATCGTGCGCGATGGCCAG
Source organism: uncultured Anaerolineaceae bacterium (assembly GCA_964639225.1). Taxonomy (GTDB): domain Bacteria; phylum Chloroflexota; class Anaerolineae; order Aggregatilineales; family Phototrophicaceae; genus CAZXCK01. The sequence continues at coordinate 7,537 of CAZXCK010000163.1, forward strand.
CTCGTTAAGTTCAAAGATGGCGAGGTCGTCAAAGAGATGACCGAAGAGGAATTCGACCTGGTGATCTCGGTCAACCTGAAGGGCGTCTACAACGGCACGCAGGCCGTCGTCCCTCACATGATGCGCCAGAACAGCGGCGTGATCCTCAACGCGTCGTCGGTGGTGGGCCTGGATGGCAACTTCGGCCAGACAAACTATGTCGCCACCAAAGCCGGTGTCATCGGCATGACCAAAGTCTGGGCGCGCGAACTGGGCCGCTACAACATCCGCGTCAACGCCGTCGCGCCGGGCTTCACCGCCACCGAGATTCTGTCGGCCATGCCGGAGAAGATCATCGACGGCATGAAGGGCCGCACCCCGCTGGGTCGCCTGGGCACACCGGAAGACATCGCCAACGCTTATCTGTTCCTGGCGTCAGACGAGGCCAGCTTCATCAGCGGCGCTGTGCTGCGCGTCGATGGCGGCCTGGTGGTCGGCACATAAACCAGCAGACAACAGGGGCGCTCATCCGCGCCCCTGTCGTATCTTTTCAACGATCGTAACTACTCAGGTAGTTGCCGGGGCAGCGCCCCGGACCCCGCCACTTTTTCAAAAGTGGACAAAACTTTGCCTGTTTCGGCGCTTTGCGCAAGCCGCTTGCGGCAAAGCAGAGGGTCAAGGGAGCCTCGCTCCCTTGCGGGGGTGTAACCAGGACATAG
>CAZXCK010000164.1:0-7859 GCA_964639225.1 uncultured Anaerolineaceae bacterium
TCTCTGCATGGCATCAGCCAGCATGTCATAGCACTGGAGTTGCGAAACATCATCACCTATCCGAGAGCATTCCCAGGGGTCGCGTGTGAGAATAGCGCGGCAGGCGAGATAATCCATGCTTCCGGGTGCCAGATAATCGCAGTCCGCCTCGCTAGCATGTGCCGGATAAGTCTGGACCATCGCCATGATGCACGCCCTGTATATGGTCGGCTGGGTGCAGGCACGCCGCGCGCGCAGATAGTCAAAGCCCTCGAACACATGCATCACTGCCGCCAGCTCCTGCCCTTCCATCTGAACGGAATCCGAACCAATCATGATGGTGGTGTAAACACCCGGCTCTACATCGATATTGAAGGTCACTTCCGGGTCAGCATTACTGGAATGCTGGACTTTGAGGACATAGGGCAGGTTCTTGAATTCGGAGTTTAAGCCTGTCTGCTCGACATTCCGCACGCCCGGATTGATAACATCCATCGTGACCAGCCCTTCAGGAGCAAGCGTAATCCGCAGATCATCCACATGGGCGGCGAACAATTCAGGGATGGACAGTGTATATCTGAAACTCTCGCGCTGTCCGGTACTGGCGCTGGCTATCAGTATGACATCACCACTGCCTGTAGCCGGTTGAACGGAAAGAAGCTGCGATAGTCGCACACCCGGTACAGGCTCCTCGCTGGGGATGTCGTACAGATATTCTTCAGGATTGCCGTCCCCGTCCTCGTCCAGTGCTTCAAGCACGCCCGGCGTGTGGAACTCAGCCAGCGCCTCCTCCTGTGCGGTTTCGTCTTCCAGGCCGGGGATTTCTGGCATAGCGATTCCACCAGCGACCAGGTGGGATTTAACCAGAACGGGCAGATTGGTGTCGATCTGCCCGGCCCCCATCAACACACGATCGCCGATAATCAGGAAAGGAACACCCACGTCGCCAATACCAAACTGTGCAGCAGTTTGCTGGAGCGAGTCCCAGTCTTCATCCGTCGCCACTTCAAGCAGCAGGACACTGAGCTGCTCGCCATACTGCTGCTGGAGTGGTGGCAGCACGTCATTGATGACGTCATCACAGAATCGGCAACCCTGCGCCCAGAACATAACCACGTTGACGACCGGAGTTTCCGGCCCCTCATCCTCCTGTGACTGGGCGAAACTCCCCCAGACAAAAGTTAGCCCCAGAGCCAATGCCAGTAAGCCTATGCGACGCATAATGTCCCCCTTTTTGCGGTGTCGTTGGATATGCTGCCGGCTTACAAACTGCCTTAATGTTAGTCTATGACAGGTCTCTTACAGAGGTCAAGAAAACTTAAGACATTGAAAGAATTGTGCGCCTAATACACTACTGACATGGCGAATCGATTATGTGGATATTACTCCAATATACACCATAGACTAATACAACAAATAATATAATAATGTGGGCGCTATGCGTTTTACTGTTTGGCTGCACGATAGAGGTGAAGGAAGATCATGCGTAAACAGATTGTTCGGCTTATCGTTATCCTGCTGCTCCTGAGCGGGGTGGCGTCGGTGTATGCTCAGGAAACCGGCGACGCTCCCAACAGCTTCACATTTGAAAGCGGGGTCAGTTTTACAGTTCCGGCTCAAGGCTCACTTGATCTGGAACGTGCCACACCCAGGATCGTCATTGACAATCCCGATGGGGTCTTTGTGCTCATCGATATGTTCGACCCCACCGCCCTGGAGAACCTGTTCGGCGTGGATACAGCCACGCTGGCGCTGCCCAACGCGCTGGAGCTTGTGGCGGCTGCTCTGGACACTGCTGTGCCAGCGCCTGAGGAGATCACCCGACTGACAACAGCGGATGGCCGGCAGGGGTTGAGCTTCGCCATTACCGTCACTTCTGATGATCTGGAGATCATCGACCGGTTCACCCTGCTGAACATGAGCGACGGACGCATCGGCCTGGCCAATATCCGGTCAACACTACCGCTCACCGACTCGGACTTTGAGCAGGTTCAGGCAGTACTGGACTCGTTTGACACGCCGCCCACATTCGCCGGTGAGCTTTACTCGCTGGTGGATGGCGCTTTCATCACCCTGCCGGATGGCGGCGTGGTAGACACGTCGCAGCTCGTGCCCGCCCTCGTGTTTGACAACCCAGCCATCAGAGTTGAGATCGCCGGACACTGGATTCTGGACCCGGCGATTGGGGACACGCGCCAGCTTCCGCTGGCGAATGTGATGGAGTTCCTGCTGGGACTTTCCAACTACCCGGCTGAGGTGCGCGCCCCGGAGGATGTCCCGGTGGAGGGGACTACCGTGGACGGGCGCGAGATGCTGTCGCTGGAGTTCGCCAGCCCCAGCGACAACCTGCCCCAGTTGGCGTTTGTCATTCGGATGAGCGATGGCAGCATTGGTGCGCTGAACGTCATGCCGGCGGGACCGCTGAACGACGAGACCCGCTCGCTGATGTTCGCGCTGGCCAGCACGCTCGATGTGTCATTCAACGCCAATACAGCGACTCCCGAATCGGTTGGGCTGACTGAAGTGTACGAGTACGCCACCGGCTCGTCGTTCCGTTACCCGCCGGAGTTCGTGGTGGACGAAGAGCTGGACGCGCCGTTCGTCTCGCTCATCCTGCCGGAGACGCTGGTGCTGACCATGCTGGACCCGGTTCTGCTGGGCTTCACGCCGGAGACGACGCTGGCGGAAGTCACGCAGCTTTCGGTGGCTAACCTGTCCATCGAGACCAGCGACATCCGCACCACAGACGCGCTTGGCCGCCAGATCTACTACGGTGTCAGCGTTGAGGGTGAGCAACAGTTCATCACCATCATCTACGTGCCGTTCGACAACGGCTACATCGGCGTTGTGGAAGGTCTGTCGCTGGCGCCCTTGCCTGACGACCTGTTCGCCACCGTCCTGAACATCGCGGCGTCGTTCAACGCTAGTGGCCAGTAGAGACAGCGCGCAGAGGCCGCCCACCGGGTGCCCGGCGGACGGCCTCTGTGTGATAGCATGAGCGGCGCATGGAGCGGCATTTTCGGCAGTATAGTGCTGCAGCAGTGAAGTTTTTTGGTGCCGCAGTTGCCGGTGGTGGCCGATGAGCGTTGATGACTGATGCGGCAACTTTATTATAGCACAGGTGTTCGACTTGTGAGGTTAGAGGACGCTAACCAGCAGGGGCGGCAGAGTGGAGTAAAGAGGCAGACCAGACCCGCCCGGCGCAAAAACACAAGCTGCTTGCAGCAGGCTACAGGGAGCGTGTCCATATGAAAGGAGACAAAGGGCCGCCCTCGTTGACTGCCACAGGGGACACGACCTTTAGTGGGCCGGCCCCTTACAGCCGGCTGCAAGGGATTGCCCGCTAAAAAGTTCGCACCTTTGCTCCGGGCAAGTTGCGGATTCTGTGGCTCACCAGTAAGCCGGTGTGACCTTTAATCCAGGATGTCCTTGACCTTTTTGAGCAGACGCTTCACGTCCCATTCGTCTGTATCATCCTTACGCCCGCGCCGCCTGGGTTTCACGTCCCATTCGTCCGTGTCATCCTTACGCCCACGCCGCCTGGGTTTCACGTCCCATTCGTCTGTATCATCCTTACGCCCGCGCCGCCTGGGTTTTCCAGAGCGCTGGCTGGGGCTGACATCACGGCTGGCCGTCTGGACCGGGTAAGGCTGATCATAATCACGCCCGGTCCCATCACCGGTAACTGGCTCTATCTCACCATCATCAGTCAGACGAAAAGCTGGGGTTTCTTCATAAGCCTCTGGGTAACGTTTGCGCTTACCGGCCATCTCCGCCTGCTGATGTCTGTACAACTCATTGTCAATGCGCCGCTCCAGCCAATCCCGGTATTCACGATACATAACATAGAAGGCATGGGGCAGCAGAAGGAGAAAAACCAGCGCGGTCAGAAGCCCGCCGACCACAGGCAGGAAACGGCCAGCGATCAGCAGCAGCAGCAATAGTGCCACATGCGCGGCCATGAAAAAGCGCCGATTATAGCGCTGCCTCAGCTTGTGGCGGATATCGGTGTCATCAAACATCGAACACTCTCATCATCTGAACAGTCAGTCATCGGATTTTACCATCGTCCACTATAGTAAGGCCGGTTCAGTGGATGATCCCCAATATCTGGGGTTTTGCCTGGCCGAACGGTGTGAAGAAGGCGCATTTCCACCGGGTCGGAAGTTTTCCATGACGGCTGCGCCGCTAACGGCCAGCCGCCGCGCCACAGCGACCGCAACTGGCTGCTGTGGCGCGGTAACGATTGCGAGGGTCAGGGGGTGCTGGCCCAGTGGATGCCGGTCACCATCAGGTTGTCGAACTCAACCAGCGGCGCGTTGAGCGTGCCGTCGAACGTGCTCAGGTATATCCGCGTGCCGTCATCATAGGAGATGAAACCATCAATGGGACCGGCAGCCGGTCGGTTGATGGCTGGCACCGGCAGTTCGACCGGGAACAGGCCGGACATGTTGTAGCGATAGAGCTGGCCTTCACCTTCCGGCCCACAGACAAAGTAGATGGTCATCGGGGTGTTGCTAAAAGTCGGGCTGTGGCAGCCATCGCCCTCGCGCTGATCGGTGATGGCCTGTTCGCGCCCGCTGCGCAGCGCCCGGGTAAAGATGTTGGGGACACCGTTCACATCGCGCACAAACGCCATAAACAGGCCATCGAGCGCCATCACCGGCTGGTAGGCATCGGCGACCATGAGTTCCGGCTGTGGGTCGGCCTCAATCAGGTCAAACAGATAGATGCCCGGCCTGCCATCAGCATCGGCGAGGCTGGCTAACAGCAGTTGGTCCTGAGCGTCAGGCATCCAGGCCGCGCGGTACGGCAGCAGGCGCAGATCGGCGCTGCTGGTGAACGGCAGGCGTGTTTCTTCGCTGTAGAGGTTGTGGAATCCCAACGATGTCTTACCATCGGGCGACATGCCGATGAAAGCGATCATACCGCCAGTCTCGTTGAAAGCCGGCAGCAGCAGGCGCTCGATGTTATCCACCAATACCGGTACGATGTCGTTGTTGCGCAGCAGATACAGGCGGCTTTCCTCACCCAACCCGACCTGGAACACCGCCGTGGTGCCGTCGATGCGACCGTTGAACAGCGGATTCAGCTCGATCAGGGCTTCGCTGAGGCGCTGGCCAGTGGGGTCGATGCCTGGCTGCTGTAGAGCAACCGGCAAGCGACTCGGCTGGGCCTCGGTTGGCAGGCGGTCGTCCGGCGCGGGGATGTCGTCCATATCGACTGGTGTGACATCGGGCGGCAGTCCACCCGGCCCCGCCGGAATGCTACCCGGCAGCGTGCCTGGTGTGCCGGGATCGCCAGCGGGGGCTTCGGCGGTGTCGCCAGCGGGAGCCTCGCCGGTGTCTGGCGGCGAAACTCCTGTGTCGCCGGGCGCTTCAACTTCAGGCGAAGGCACACGACCGGGTTCGCCATCGCCCATATCGACTTCACCCGGCAAGGGGTCAAGCTCGAAGTCGCGGTCGGAATCCTCCGGCGCACCTTCCGCACCGGCTGGCGCGGGCGAATCGATGAATGGAATTGCGACGGAGATGGACACCGACGGCTCGACCGTCAGGAAAAAGTCACGGTCGCGGGGCGGTGTATTGTTGCGACACAGCTCATCGCTCACCTGGCCGTGATTGATGCCAGTGGAAGTGACCAGTCCGAGGTCGGTCAGGCCGATCAGGTCCACGCCGTAACTGGCGCGGAGGTCGCCAGTGCGATTGTTGACATAAGCCACGAACGACAGGTCAGCCGAGCCACCACGCCGCACGTTCACCATCTGGTAGTTGGTCTCCAGGACGCTGGCGCGGCCATCGCTGAAGTTGGTCACCACCGCCACCCCAATCGACGGTCCGAACAACTCACCGGAGACGTTGTTATCGTCGCGCAGGGCGAAGGACACGCCGTAGCAGACGCGTTCGCTGGTCGCTGGTGGAGCGAGATCTGGCGGTGGCTGCGAGCAGATCTGCTCTGGGCTGCGGCCCATCGCGGCAATTTTTTCTTCCCAGGACGAGCGTTCATCCACTACGCTGCCGTCGGCCAGCACCAGCGACATATCCGGTTCGTTCTCCGGACCAGCGCCAGCGGGACGGACCACCACGACACCGCCCTCACCGTCCGCAACGGATACCGACTCACCGTTGCCTGAACTATCAAGCCCAGGGCGGCGCGTACGGACCACAGCCGGCAACTGCCTGCCCCGCACGCACTGCCTGATGACAGGCGGCAGGGGGAACAGTACCGCCGCGACGCAGTCTTCGACCCGATGCTCGCGCTGGCGTTCGCTGTTGTCCATTTCTCTCACTTCGGCGTCAGGGTCCACGGGCACTGTGGCACCCGGCAGATTCGGGTCGCAGGTGAGTGTCGGGCCGGTGTACTCGGGGACATACCCGGCAGACAGGTAGGCGTAAGCAGCGTGGCACGGGTCAGGCGCATTGAGGATCGCCAGGAGCGTGTAGGGGTCGAGCGTTTCGTTACCTGCCCGCAGCAGACGCGCCTGATCCGGACAGGATGCCAACTGAGGCGGAATGTCCGCCGAGCGACCATCAACCAGCGGATCGGGGGCATAACGCAGCAGGTAGCCCCCTGGATCGGAGCACAATGTGGGGTCTGAGGTGTCTATGGGAACGCTGTTGATGTTGATACCCTGGGACCGGATGACATAGAACAGTTCAAGCGGAACTGTCACATGCGGGGCGAGTTCGGGGCACGCTTCCATCAGACGGTCATGGAAATCGCGCTCGGCATCGCTCAGGCGACCTATCATACGGGCGAATTCAATCGAGTCGCAGAGACTGTAGAGATCATCAATCAGTCTGTCGTAGTCGATAAGATCCAGGACGCCGAAGGTGCGCAGCGTGGCTTCGTCGATATCCACGCCGCAGGCCTGCTGGATCAACAACGGGACGGCGAAACGGTCCAGCCAGGCGCTGAAGTCGCGCTCAGTGAAGCCGCGCAGCGTATCGAGATAGTTATCGGTAGCCGCGCAGATATCTTCCGGCAGGCGGCGCAGCGCTTCCCGGTAGACGTCGGGATTGGTCCGGTAGGCGGTATCCAGCAGCAGCAGCCAGCCAACCAGATTACCGGGGCACTCATTCATCAGCCGGTCCAGAATCTCCGGTGGGATGTCGCGGGCGATGCTGCCATAGCCCACCCACAGAATGTCTTCGATGAAGGTCGCCATGTAGTCGCAGGGCGTATCGCCTTCGGCGACGCTGTCGCTCTCAAAATAGTCCGCCCACCAGTTGAGCACATGCAGCGGAATCGAGTCGAGATAGATCAGCAGTTCGGGGCACTCGGCGAACATGTCCTCGAAGTCGTAAGTCATGAGTGCCAGTTGGACGGTCTGGGTTTCTTCTTCATCGGGGTCATCGCCCGACAGGATATCCAGACCTTCCGCCGGGAGCAGGTCGCAGGCCGGTGACTGACGGGTAACAAAGCCTGCTACGTAACCACCGATCTGCAACTGGAACCACACACCATCCGGCTGGAACGACTGCGACGTGGCTACGTAGATCTGAAACGGGTTGAGCGCGCCGATGATCGCTGAGGTGGTATTTGGTTCGGCGCGGATGTTGACCTCAGCGGCTGTGATGGTCGCCACATAGCAGGTACCATCATTGGGCAGCGCGGGCAGAAGCGGCAGGGTCGGCACTGGTGGCGGTGCCGGCTGCTGCGGCACCGGCGTATCGACAGGCGGGGGTGGATCGACTGGCGGTTGGGTGGGCTGTGGCGGCTGAGTTGGTGGGGGCGCGGTGACCTGGAAGATCGCCTCGTTGCTCGGTACGCTCCCACCAAAACTCACTCCCGTACCAAAACACTGGAAGATCACCACGCCCTGTCCCACGCCGGGCGCATCGGACGGCTGAACCGTGTATGGTCCAGTGCCGATTGGC
>CAZXCK010000165.1:0-7801 GCA_964639225.1 uncultured Anaerolineaceae bacterium
CCTTCTTTAGCCCGGTGTTTTAACGCCGGGCGAGACCGGTCCCGCATCTTAACTCCGCTCTGAATTCTTGATCTGCATCAGCGCGCCCGCCACCGCTGCCATCCAGCGTCTCTGCCCCTTCATGGCACGCAACTGGGGCGGCCCTTTGTGTCTCTTTAGCAGACACGCCTTCTTTAGCCCGGTGTTTTAACGCCGGGCGAGACCGGTCCCGCATCTTAACTCTGCTCTGAATTCTTGATCCGCATCAGCGCGCCCGGCTTCGACCACAGTTTACGCTTTGTTGCCGCCTATGATAAAATGGCGGCTGTCATTCGAAGGGCATGAGGCGCACGCGCTTGCGACGTTTGGTTATCTTCCTCTCGCTGGTCCTGATCCTGGCGGCCATGTTTCAACTCAGCCGCCTGGCTGCGGACTGGCATTATATCGTCCCGGCGACCGCTGGCGAGCTGCTCTACGCCACCGGCTTCGACGGCGACACCCCGGACTGGCAGCAGACCGCCGGCCAGACCGCTTCGGCGCAGTCCGTGGACGGCAGCATGCGCCTGGAGATCAACACGCTGGGCGGTCTGTCGGCCACTACCAGCCCCTATTTCCGCGATTTTGATGCCACCGTTGAGGTTCGCGTCGAGACGGGCGTTTTCGACGGCAATAACAACAACGGCTACGGCATCATTTTCCGCCAGTGGGACCCGAATAGCTTTTATGTGTTTCTCGTCAGCAGCGACGGCTCGTATAGGCTGCGCCGCGTCGTCGATGGCCAGTCCCACGCCCTCAGCGACTGGATTTTTACCGATGCCATCAACCAGCAGATCGGCGCGCTGAACACGCTGCGCGTGGTCGGCGAGGGCGACCGCTTCCGTTTTTACATCAACGGCCAGCGGATGCTGCTGTGCGTCCCGGACGATCCCGGTGCCATCAGCACCATGTTTCGCGGCGAATGCCTGCAAGGGGAGCTGGTCGATACGCTGGTCGATGACAGCGTGCGCTATGGCCGGCTCGGCGTCTACGGTGAACTCGACCGGGGCCAGGAGACCGGCATCGTTATCCATTTTGACAACTTTATCGTATATGGTCCGCAGCCCGACGAACCGCAGACAGTCGGCGACGACGGCGCGGACGGCTAGACGCAGTACCGTTAGCAGGAAGCAGAACCCATGAAAATCCATTTGCGTATGCTCGGCTGCCGGCTGAACCAGGCCGAGATCGACACGATGGCCCGCCAGTTCCGGCAGCAGGGCCACCAGGTCGTCGATGACCCCACCCAGGCCGATCAGATCGTCGTCAACACCTGCGCCGTCACCAACGAGGCCACCCGCAGCAGCCGCAAGCTCATCCGCGAGCTGAACCGTGCCGCTGGCGATGCCGCCATCACCGTGACCGGCTGCTACGCCCAGATCGCCCCCGACGAGATCAGCGTGCTGCCCGGCGTGGCGACGGTCATCGACAACACCGGCAAGGATACGCTGGTCCAGCACATCACCGGCGTGGCCGTCGAATCGTTCGACCACGAGCCGATCAGCCGCGACGAAACTTTACCCGGCGCCAGCGGACGCACCCGCGCCTTCGTCAAAGTGCAGGACGGCTGCGACAATGCCTGTACCTTCTGTGTGACGACCGTCGCGCGCGGTGACGGTCGCAGCCGCGCCCTGGCCGAAGTGCTGGACGAGATTCGCTTTCTCAGCGGCTCCGGCTTCCAGGAAGTCGTGCTGACCGGCGTCCATCTGGGCAGCTACGGCCACGATACTGGCCAGCGCGATGGACTCGTCCAACTGGTGCGCGCCATCCTCAACGACACCGATATGCCGCGTGTGCGCCTGTCGTCGCTGGAACCCTGGGACCTGTCCCCGGACTTCTTCGACCTGTGGCAGAACCCGCGCCTGTGCCGCCATCTGCATCTGCCGCTGCAAAGCGGCTGCGACGACACGCTGCGCCGTATGCGCCGCCATACCACCCAGCACGACTTCGCTGCGCTGATGCAGGCCGCCCGCGAGCGCATCCCTGGCATCAGCATCACCACCGATGTCATCGTCGGCTTTCCCGGCGAGACCGGGGACGAGTTCGCCACCAGCTTTGATTTCATCGAACGCATGGATTTCGCTAAGTTGCATGTGTTCCGTTACAGTCGCCGGCCCGGCACACCGGCGGCGCGCATGCGCAGTCACGTCCGCGAGGCCGACAAAAAAGCCCGCAGCGCCCGCCTGCTGGCCCTCTCCGATACGCTGGAACAGCGCTTCGCCGAGGCGCAGGCCGGGCAGTCGCCAGCGGTCCTGTGGGAGCAGGTGCTCGGTGCCACCCAAGACGGTTTCATCAATGTCGGTTATACTGATAACTACATACGGGTGAAAGGCGTGCATCCGCGCGTGCTGACCAATCACATCACACCGGCCCAACTGGGCCGCTACGAGTCCGATGCCCGCCAGATGAACGCCCGCCCGGTAATTGTGTGAGGGTGTTCTGAAGCGGACAGGGCAGGCCCTGTCCCTACAAAACCGGCGCATCCGTAGGGACGACGCCTGCGTCGTCCGACATATAACAACCAGGATAGAATCCTATGGAAGACCCCAGACCCCAGCTCGAAGCCGCCCTCAAAGCGGCCATGAAGAACAAAGACAACCAGCGCCGCGATGTCATCCGCATGAGCCTCAATGCGCTCAAACAGGAGACCATCGACAGTCGCCGCGAACTGACCGCCGAGGACGCCGTCGCCATTTTGCAGCGCGAGGTCAAAAAGCGCCGCGAGAGCGTCGAGGAATACCGCAGGGCCGGGCGCGACGACCTGGCCGATACCGAGCAGGCCGAACTGGAAATCCTGACCGAGTTCATGCCGCGCCAGCTCTCCGAGGCCGAGATTCGAGCCATCGTCAGCGAGGTCATCGCCGAAACCGGCGCCACCTCGGCGCGCGATATGGGCAGGGTTATGGGGCTGGTGATGCAGCGCGTCAAGGGCGCTGCCGATGGTAAGCTCATCAACCAGATTGTCCGTGAACAGTTGAATGCCTGAGAGCAATGATTGCCGCGACCGCTCGTCTGCTGGAACGCTATTTTAATCTCCGCTTCGATCTGGCGGTGACCTACCTCAACCGGTTGGTCGTCACGCTGGCGGCGCTGGCGTTTATCCTGCTGGCGACGCTCATCGTCGCTTTTGAGGATGTGACCGAAGGGGGCACCGGCCTGTCCGGCCTGCGGGCGGGCGACATCGCCCCCAGCGACATCTTCGCCCCGGAATCGCGGACCTATGCCAGCCAGGTGCTCACCGAGCAGCGGCGCGAGGCCGCCGCCGCCAACGTCGCGCCCATTTACGCGCCACCCAACCCGGAGATTGCCCGCCAGCAGACCGACCTCGCCGTGCGCATCCTCGAATTTATCGACAATGTGCGCCGTGCTTCCTTCGACACCACCGAGCAGAAAATCCGCGACATCGAGGAGATCACCGCGCTGGCCCTCGACCGCGACACCATCCGCCAGATTCTCGAACTGGATAACGAGACCTGGCAGGATATCTCTGATCAGGTGGTGGCCGTGCTGGAGCGCGTCATGCGCACCGACATCCGCGAGTCGAATCTGTCCAGCGTGCGCGACCAGATTCCCAACCAGGTGGGGGTCCGCTTCAGCGAGATCGAAGCGCAGATTATCATCGCCATCGTCGGCGATCTGATTCGCCCCAACAGCTTCCCGGACGAGGCCGCTACCCAGGCCGCACGCGAGGCCGCCGCCGCTGGCGTCCCGGACGAGACGCGCAGCTTTGAGCGCGGCCAGATCGTCATTTCCGGCGGCACGCGCGTTGGCCCGGCAGATTTCGAGGCGCTCCAGCAGCTTGGCCTGCTGCGCTCCGATGACCGGCGCGTACAGGGCATCATCGAGGCGCTGCTGGGCAGCACGGTGGTGCTGGTCGTCATCGGTCTGTATATCTCCCGCTTCGAGCCGTCCCTGCTGTACCGCGAGCCGCGCCTGCTCACGCTGCTGGCCGCCATCTTCCTTTTCGTGCTGATGGGCGCCCGCTTCGGCCTCAACGGCGAGTTCTATATTTATCCCACCTCGGCCCTGGCCCTGATTTACGTCGCCATTCACGGCGCGCACAGCGCCGTCATCGGCACGCTGGGGCTGGCCTTTCTCGTCGGCCTGATGGCCAGCAACTCGCTCGAATTTACCACGCTGGTGGCGGTGGGCGGCGTTATCGGCGGTCTCACCCTGCGCCGCTCCGAACGGCTCAACAGCTATTTCTTCGCCGGGCTGATGGTCGCCATCAGCAACATCGCTGTCGCCACGCTGTTTAACTTGGGCGTCGCCGACAACATCAACGCCTCGAACCTGGCGCTGCTGGTGGTCTACAGCCTGCTTAACGGTATCCTGACGGCGGCGGCGGCTATGGCTGGCATGTACATCGTCACGCTGCTGTTTAACCTGCCGACGGCGCTCAAACTGGTGGAACTCAGCCAGCCGAACCAGCCCCTGCTCCAGCGGCTGCTGCGCGAAGCGCCAGGCACCTACCAGCACAGTCTGCAGGTCGGCAACCTGTCGGAGCAGGCGGCCAACGCCATCGGCGCCAACGCCGAGCTGACCCACGTCGCCGCGCTCTATCACGACATCGGCAAAATGCTCAACCCGGCCTTTTTCACCGAGAACCAGCGCGACATCGGCAACCCGCACGACTCGCTCAACGACCCCTACCGCAGCGCCGATATCATCATCGGCCACGTCACCGGCGGCGACGAGATGGCCAAGCAGCACCGCCTGCCCAACCGCATCCGCGATTTTATCCGCGAGCATCACGGCACGTCCGAGGTGTTCGTCTTCTACCAGCAGGCGCTCATCCTGGCTGGCGATGACGAATCGATGGTGGACCCCGACGACTTCCGCTATCCCGGTCCGCGCCCGCAGAGCCGCGAGACCGGCATTATGATGCTGGCCGATACCTGCGAGGCCGCCGTGCGCTCGCGCCAGCCCAAAAACAACCAGGAGATCGAGGAGACCGTGCGCACCGTCATCGACGGCAAACGCCGCGCTGGCCAGCTCGACGAATCCGGCCTGACGCTCAACGATCTGAAAGTCATCCACGATATCTTCATCGACATGCTTCAGGCCATGTTCCACCCGCGCATCAATTACACCGAGGCTATCGCCAAAGCGCGCCAGGCGCACGAGGACGAAGCGGCGGAATCTGCCGCTGCCACCAGTCCGCCGCCCGCCGCCGCGCCAGAAGCCGCCCCGGCCAAAACCACCGCCCCGCGCCCGGAATCGCCGGAACCGGCCAGTAAGCCGGAACAACCAGCGACGCCGCCCGCCGCGCCCCGCCAGGAGGAACGCCCGGCGCTGCCTGCTACCACGCCCAAACCGGCCCCGGCCAGCAGCCCCAGAACCGACGACGACGCGCCCCTGCCGGAAGTCCCGCGCCTGCGCCGCGCGCCTGAGACGCGGCAGGCCAGTTTGGCGTATAATAATGGTGACGACAATGAGCGTCACGATGACCCCGCGCCGGACGCGACAGCGCCGGATGCGACGGAATCGGATGCTGCCGGAACCGGCAGCGAGACCGAAGACCGCGCCGATACTGCTGCCGCCAGTTCTGACAGCGACGACGCCCCGCGCCGGAAAGCGAAATCCCGGCAGGGCAAGGACAAAGGTCAGGCCAGCCAATGACGGGCATAGTGGACATTCAGAACGAACAGGGCTACCCGCTGGACGCCGCGCATCTGCAACTGGCCGCCCAAACGGTGCTGGCCGCCCACGATGTCCCACCGGACAGCACCATGACGGTCGTCATCGCCGGTGACGACACCATCACCCGCCTCAACCGCGACTATCGCGGCGTCGACGCGCCCACCGATGTGCTGTCCTTCCCGGCGGATGCCATGCCGGACGAGTTCGACGACGAGCCGCCCTATCTGGGCGATCTGGTCATCGCTTATCCGTATGCGCTGGCCCAGGCGCAGCAGCACGGCCACACCCCCGCCGACAGCTTCGCGCTGCTGGTGGTACACGGCACGCTGCATCTGCTGGGCTACGATCACGACACGCCGGAGAACCGGGCCAGTATGTGGCAGGCCCAGGAGCGCGCCCTGCTGGCGCTGGGCATCTCCCCGGCGATTGTGCCGGCCCTGGCTGGCGACGACGATGACAACGACGACGACGGAGGTCTGAATGTCGGGCACGCCTGACGAACGCCTGTGGGAGACTGTGATGAGTACCGCCCGCATCGACCCGGACGAGTACAGCCCCATCACCAGCCGCAGCCGGCTCAAAAGCCTGAGCTACGCCCTGGCGGGCTGGCTGTACATGCTGCGCCGCCAGAAGAACACCCGCATTCAGGCGGTCGCCTCGGTGCTGGTGGCGGTGGTAGCGCTCTGGCTGCGAATCGACGCGATGGGCTGGGCGCTGCTCATTCTTTCGATTACGATGGTCTGGATGGCGGAGTTTATCAACGCGGCGGTCGAAGCGGCCATCAACCTCGCCTCTGCCGAACGCCATCCGATGGCACAGGTGGGCAAGGATGTCGCGGCGGCAGCCGTCCTGCTGGGTGTCGTCGCATCGGTTTTGATTGGTTTGTTGGTTTTAGGCCCACCCCTCCTGGATAAGCTGGGGATGTGACGGCCTATCGTGTAGGGAATAAGTGCATTGTGCGCAGAATTAACGACAAGAAGGACGTTCCACCGGAGCTGGACGAATCGGTGATCGGGACGATGCGGATCAACCCCAGGTCTTACAAGAAGATCTGGAATCATGACATGATAGACCGCACCAAGTACGCCCTGGCCGGTTTGCTCTATCTGCTGCTCCGCGAGCGCAGCATCGGCAACATCGCCAAAACGGCGGCGCTCGTGCTGGCGCTGTCCCTGTGGCTGCGCATCGACCTGGTACACGGCGTGCTGATTTTCCTGTCGTTCGCCCTGCTGTGGACCGTGGAAACCCTTAATTCGGCCATCGAGGCGGTGGTCGATCTTGTGACGCAGGAGATCCACCCGATGGCCAAAGTCGCCAAAGACGTGGCCGCCTCGGCGACCCTGGTGGCCACCATCACGGCGTCCATCACCACCCTGATCTTCATCGGGCCGCCGCTCTACGAAAAGCTAAAACCGTTTCTCGTTTCACCCTGACGTAGACCAGACGGAGCCGTTATTTGACCAAAAACGACCAGCCACACGACAAACAGCAGGGCGAAAATAACCACGACATCGACGACTCGGTGCTGGGGACCGCCCGCATTGACCCCAACGATTTTCGCTCCACTTCGGCCAATCCCGACCGGCTGAGCAGCTTCAAATACTCGGTCGCCGGCATGATCTATATGTTCCGCCACGAGCAGAGCATTAAGGCGCTGTCGATGGTGACGTTCGCCATTCTGCTGATGCTGCTGTGGCTGGATGTCGGCAACGTGGATGCGGCGCTCGTTCTGCTCAGTCTGGGCATCGTCTGGATGGGCGAGTTTATCAACTCGGCTGTCGAGGCCGTCGTGGACCTGGCCACCGATCAGGTTCACCCCCTGGCCAAAGTGGCCAAAGACGTGGCCGCCTCGGCGGTGATGCTCGGCACCTTCATCATGCTGCTCGTCACCGCGATGATCCTCGCGCCGCCCCTGCTGGATAAGCTCGGCATCTAGGGCCGCCTGCCTACCGGCGCGGCACGCTGCCGATCACCGGAATACCCATCGTCTCCAGTTCTTCGGCGCGGCGCAGGGTCGGGTCCAGATAGTCGACCAGGAACGCCAGTCCCACCCCGCCCACCAGCGCCAGCGCCAGTTGCAGCAGCGGGCCAAAGCGGTCGGTGAGCGGCGGCGGCGCGCCGACGATGCGCGGGTCGTCCAGCA
>CAZXCK010000166.1:0-7759 GCA_964639225.1 uncultured Anaerolineaceae bacterium
TAATGGGATAGACCCATTCACCGGAAAACCGGCAAAATAGCGAGTTTCTACTATAATAAGCCTATACCGGCTGTACAAAACCGGAAAAGACAATGACCAAACACAAAACCCAACTGGATTTGCTGAATCCGGATACGTTCACCAATCGCGAACTGAGCACCATCGATTTTAACGTGCGTGTGCTGGCGCTGGCCGCCAACCCGTCCATCCCGCTGCTGGAGCGCGTCAAGTTCACGGCGATTGTCGGCAACAACCTGGACGAGTTCTACATGGTGCGGGTCGGTTCCTACGTACAGAAGCACAAACTTGGCATCACCACCACCCGCGTTGATGGCTACACGCCTACGCAGCTTGTCACCGAGATTCGTGAGCGCGCCATCCGTCTGATGACCGACCAGCGCCGCATTATCGGCGAGCTGCTGGCGGAACTGGAACAGCACGGCGTTTATATCCGGCAGGTGGGCACGCTGCCCGCTCCCCAGCGCGAGGCCGTGCGCGCCTACTTCTACGAAGAGGTGTTCCCGGTTCTCACGCCGCTGGCCGCCGACCATGCCCGGCCTTTCCCGTTTATCTCCAACCTCAGCCTGAATATGGGTGTCTACCTGCGGCGGCACAATGTGAGCCTCACCCAGGAGGACCGCACCGAGTTTGTGCGCATCAAAGTTCCGGAAGTGCTGCCGCGTCTGGTGGACCTGGGGCAGGTGGTCAGCCGCTATGCGCCGGGCCTGCGCCAGGAACCGCACCATCTGTTGTGGCTGGAAGAGATTATCGCCGATAACCTGGACCTGCTGTTCCCCGGCATGGAGATTGTCGAGCATCACCCGTTCCGCATCACCCGCAACGCCGACATCGACTATGAGCACGAGATGGACGACGAACTGGCCGACATCAGCACCTTTATCGAAGCCGGTGTCCGCGAGCGTCGCTTTGGCTCGGTGGTGCGGCTCACTGTCCAGCACGACATCAGCGAGCGTATGCTGACCCGGCTCATCCGCGAGCTGAACGTCGATCCAGAGCGCGATGTGTACATGGTCAATGGTAAGCTGGGTACGTCCAGCCTGTTCCAACTGGCATCCATCGAACGGCCCGAACTCAAATACCCGCCCTACGTCCCTAAAACCCCGGAGCTGCTCATCCAGACGGACGACATCTTCGCTGCCATCCGCAAGAACGATATTCTGCTGCATCACCCTTACGACTCGTTCCTGGCCGTCGAGGAGTTCTTCCGCCAGGCCGCGCGCGATCCGCAGGTACTGGCGATCAAAGCCACGTTGTACCGCGTCGGTAAAAACTCGCCGGTGGTCCAGGCGCTCATGGAAGCCCGCGAGAACGACAAGCAGGTGGCCGTGCTGGTGGAACTTAAAGCGCGCTTCGACGAGGAAAACAATCTGGAATGGGCGCGCGCCCTGGAACACAACGGCGTGCATGTCACTTATGGCGTGGAGAAGCTGCCCGTCAAAACACACGCCAAAATCGTGATGGTGGTGCGCAAGGAAGGCGAGGGCCTGCGCCGCTACCTGCACCTGGGAACCGGCAATTACAACGCCAGCACCGCCCGCCTGTACTCCGACCTGGGCGTGCTGACCTGCCACCCGGAGATCGGCGAGGACGCCACGCGCCTGTTTAACCGGCTCACGGGCTACGCGCCGGATACCAGCTACAAACGGCTGCTGGTGGCCCCGGAATATCTGCAAGCCGCCATCCTCGACCTGATCGACAACGAGATCGAGGCGGCCCAGGCTGGCAAACCTGCCCGGCTGGTCTTTAAGATGAACCAGCTCGAAGAAGAACTCATTATCCAGAAGCTGTACGAGGCCTCGCGGGCGGGCGTGCGCATCAACCTCATCGTGCGCGGATTGTGCTGCCTGCGGGCGGGCGTGCCCGGCTTCAGCGACAACATTCGCGTCGTCAGCATTTTGGGCCGCTTCCTGGAGCATCCGCGTATTTACTACTTCCAGAACGCCCCGGAAGGTCAGCAGCTTTACGCCGGCAGTGCCGATCTCATGCGCCGCAACCTGTACAACCGCGTCGAGACCGTCTATCCCATCCTGGACCCACGCCTGCGCCAGCGCGTGCTGCGTATTCTGGCGACCGATCTGTGTAATAACGCGCTCGCCTGGGAAATGCAGCCGGACGGCACCTACGCCCGTATAACGCGCTCGCCTGAAGATGATATCATCGACAGCCAGTACATCTTTATGCAGGACAGCGCCGGCCTTGACATCGATCTGCCTGCATGGCAGCCGCCCGACCCCAGAGAATCAATCAATAGTTAAGATATATCGCTATATTTTCTGTGCTACAATGCTTCATATTCATTCATGGTCATCACGCAACTGTTGTAAACACCACTGGATGATGCCTTGAATTTACTATAAGCCAAGCCGTGCATTGATGAGGAGTAATAATGACAACCTGGATGCTCGTGGAAGACGAACCAGACCTCTACGACATGGTGCTGGCGATGTACAGCATGATCGGTGTCAAAGGCGAGGCCTTCCCGGATGGCGAAAGCGCGATGGAGTGGATCGAGAAAGTGGACGCGGGCAAAGTCAGCACCGAACTGCCCGAACTCGGCCTGATCGACATTCGGCTGCCAGGTGATTACAGTGGGGTGGATGTAGGCGAGCGCCTGCGCAAAAGTCCAAAGCTGAAAGATATGGTCATCGTGCTGATTACCGGCTACCATATTTCCCCACAGGTGGAACAGACCTTCATCAGGCAGACCCAGGCCGACATGTTCATCTACAAGCCGCTGCCAGGTTTTGCCCAGTTCCGCCAGCAGCTCGAAGACCTGCTGCAAAAGCGCGGCAAAACCATCACCGAACAACAGCCAGAGGCCAGACCGTCCGCCAACGGCAGCAAGGCCGATGAAAAGTCCGCGGCCAGCGAAGCCCCACCAGACGTGATCGACACGCTGTTGAGCAGCCTGGCAAAGGGTGGTAATGACCCGGCCAGCCTCAGCGACATGATGAACACGTTTGGCCATACCGAAGATGACGATTCGCTCGAATATCTGGACGATGACGACGATCTGGATGACGACGACCACCGCCGCTGACCCGGCGGCGATTCAGGAAATCTTCTCGACGATCGTCTCCACCGTGCAGGCGGGCCACGCCAGCACAATAAACGACGGCAGGCCCAGCCGCTGCCACAGTTCGAATGGCTCTGCGCCAGCCCGCTGGCTGACAAACAGGCTGATGACCGTCCCATGCGCCACAACAGCCACACTTTGACCGGCATACTCCGCCATGACGCCATCCACCGCTGCGCCAAAACGCGCATAGGCGTCATTAGCGGACTCCGCACCATAGACTCGTTGGTCCGGTTCGGCGAAAAAGTGCGCGACCTGCTCGCGGAAGCGCTCGGCGTCCGGCTCGAATGGCTCCTGCGTCCGGTCGTGCTCATGGAGACCCGGCACGCTGACAACTGGCAGGCCGCGCGCCTCGGCCAGCAGATGCCCGGTTTCGCTGGCTTTCGGTTCTTCGCTGGTGATAACCACCGTCGGCGACCACGCATCCAGTTGTTCGGCCAGCGCCAGCGCGGCAGCCTGACCCTCCAGACTCAGCGACCACTCAGCAGCGGGCCGTTGCGGGTCAATCCGGGGCATCGCATGTTTGATGAGTATCAGGTACGACATCTCACTCCCTCTCCGCCACCTGCGCGTTTGTTAAAATTCGACAAACAATTTTAACCATGTCACAATAGGTTGTGTACACTTGCATGGTAGCTGAAATAGTATAGCCCTCCTGATGCAGATTTCATAAAAGCGACTTTGAAAATTGGTTTACGGTCAGCCAGCATTTAAGTATTCAGGAGGCGATGAGCATTGGAACTCTGTGTTATCGAAGGTGACGGCGTAGGCCGTGAGGTCATCCCGGCGGCGCTGCGGGTTCTGCGTGCGGTGCTGCCTGATGTGGTCGTCCACAATGCGCATGCCGGTTATGATTACTTCAAAACGCATGGGACACCACTGCCGCAGGAAACCATCGACCTGGCCCTGCGTTACCGGGCCGTCTTATACGGCGCAGCCGATTCGCCATCGTTTCCCGTCGAGGGCTACTATTCGCCCATCATTCGACTACGGCGCTTGCTGCAAACCTATGCCAGCCTGCGACCAACGCGCTATCTGCCGGTGGCGACGGCCCGCACCGGCGTCGATCTGATGGTTATCCGTGAGAACACCGAAGACCTGTACGTTGTCAGCGAGCAGACCGACGAATCCGGCCACACGAGCACCGCCCAGAAGATCATTACACGCGGGGCCACCGAGCGCGTCTCTCGCCTGGCCTACGAACTGGCCCGCAACGAAGGCCGCGAAAAGGTGACCATCGTCCACAAGGCGAACATCCTGCCCCAGTCCGACGGCCTGTTCCGCCGGGTGGCGCTGGAGATCGCCACCGAATACCCGGATGTCATCACTGACGAACTGCTGGTCGATACCGCCGCCTACTGGATGGTCAAAGAGCCGACCCGTTTCGACATGATCCTGACGTCCAACATGTACGGCGATATCCTGTCCGATATGGCGGCGGCCTGGGGCGGTGGCCTGGGCTTCGTACCGGCGCTCAACCTGGGCGACGACGCCGCCATCGCCGAGCCGGTACACGGCGCTGCGCCAGACATCGCCGGCAAGGGCATCGCCAACCCGACGGCGGCCATTCTGAGCATGGCCATGCTGCTGCATCATCAATGGAAACTGCCGGAGCTGGCACAGCGCATCTGGGATGCTGTGTGTGTCACGCTCAGGCACGGCGACCACACCGTCGATACGTTTGCCGAGGGGGCCATCGGTACCGAGACATTTACCGATCACGTCATCGCCAATCTGACATAAACCCGGCGCGGGCGGCTCCACCCGGCGCAGGAGAACCGCATGACCGACCTGTTTGTGGAGATTTTCCCGGTGGAGCCGGCGGCCATTCCGGCGCTGGCGGCCTACCGCCTGCGCACCAGCCCCGACCTGTCGCCCGCCGCCGTCGACAGGCTGGGTGCGCTGCTGGCGTCGCGGCTGCGGCGCAGTCTGCCGGTCCCCTGGCTGTGGAGCGACGGCCATTTGCTCACCGATGCCGCCCACGACGCGGTCGAAACAGCCCTCACGCTGGACATCCTCAAAGCCAACCAGCCGGAGCCGTTCGCCGCCATACTGGACCTGGAGCCGCTTCCTGGCTGGCAGCCAGCGGCGGCGGCGGTTGCTGCCTATGTCATGCGCTTTCGCCTGCGCGATCTGCTGGGCGACATGCAGGCCGAGGTCAGCCGCATGGTGACGCGCATCCACAACGCCACCACCGAGCGCGAGGTGCGCCCCTTCCCCTGGGATGTCGCCGGCCAGCCAGCGCTGTCGCTGACCATCATCTCACGACTGATCTACTACCAGAACGCGCAGATTTACGCCGGGAAAGCGGCAGATAGCGAAGCCGCCGCCGAACGGCTGGAAGGGCTGTGGGCCGTCAACACACTGACCAACCAGCGCGGCGAGATCAGCGGCGTGCTGGGGCCGGTCGAGGCGCACCGCGAGGCGCTTCTGCAACAGTTCACCGACCCGCTGACACTCGACATCCTGCGCCACGCCCCCGACGACGATCATGTGGTGCGCCTGGATGTGGACGGCAGCGAGCAGTTGAGTATCGCCAGCGCGCTGCGGCTGATGGTACGCCTGCAGTACCTCAACCGCTTTGACGTGAAATCGCGCCAGGCGATCCAGGCGCTGCAGATGAAGCCTTCGCTCCGGGCGCAGATCGTGCGCGCCGCCAGCGATGTCGCCAAGAAGGCCGGTCTGCTGGCCAACGCCTACAACTCCCGCGAGGCAGCAGAGCGCTTCATTATGGCTGGCACTGGCCAGATTGACCCCGACGAGTCCAAACCCACCGGCTTCGAGATCAATCTGCGCTTTGGCGGCGACCGCATCCGCGCCTACAACCCGGAGGCGCTGCCCTACGATTTCACCCACTGCGGCGTCTACCGGCTGCGACCCCAGTTCCAGACCCAACCCATCCGCGTGTGCGTCGTCAACACGCTGACGTTCAAGATCGAGGATTTCATCGAGGCGCTCAACCGCCAGCTCGAACGCCATTTCGATTTCGCCATCGAAGTCGTCCGCGAGCGTCAGGTGCGCGTCCTGTCACGCAGCAATCTGGAATCCGCCGTGCGTGTCGTGGAAAAAGAGAATCCCGACATCATCCTGGCGTTCTTCCCCAACGAGCTGGACATCAACGAGGACGAGGACAGCGGCGAGGAAGCCACCGCCGCCTATATCCAGTCGCTGACCTTAGGGCGCGGCCTGCCGACGCATATCATCTTCCAGGCGACGCTGGACGACCCCGAAGCCATGCCGTCGATCATCATGGCCATCCTGGGCAAAACGGGCAGCGCGCCCTTTGTCCTGGCGGAGCCGCTGCCCGCCGATTTTGTCATCGGCCTGGATGCCGTGCGCCAGCAGCGCGCCACCGCCGATACGCGCCTGACGGCCATCAGCCGCGTCTACAAAGCCGACGGCGAATTTGTCCGCTATGCGCTGCGCGACCTGACCCTGCCCGACGACACGCCCCCCTACGTACTGGCCCGCGACCTGTTCCCCCAGCGTGAGTTCGCTGGTAAGCGCGTCATTATTCATCACCACGGCCCCTTTGACCCCGGTCTGCTGGCGGCCCTGGATCGCTGGTTTCAGGCCATCAACGCTGTGCTGTGGCCGGTGGAGATCAACAGCGCCAGCGCGCCCCGCCTCTACG
Organism: uncultured Anaerolineaceae bacterium; assembly: GCA_964639225.1. GTDB lineage: Bacteria > Chloroflexota > Anaerolineae > Aggregatilineales > Phototrophicaceae > CAZXCK01. The sequence goes on from CAZXCK010000166.1 coordinate 6,732, forward strand.
CCATCGACCAGCGCGTGACTCAGCCGCCCTGGGGTAGCGCCTTTACCTTCGGCCCGCACGAGGCGCTGCTGGTATCGGCCATCCCCAGAGAGGACGTGACGCCCCAGCCGCTGCGCGTACGTGTCGTCGATCTGGGCGGGCCGCCGCTGGACATCGCCGAGGCGGTGCGCGGCGTGCTGGTGTGGTCGCTGCTGGCCTACGGCGCGGAACGCCTGCCGCGCCTGCCCGTGTCCGTCGTGCGTGCCGAATCGATCGCCTACTGGCTGCGGCGCGGCGGCACCTTCGGCGCGGAGCAGGGCGAGGTTCCGTTCTGGTTGTGATGGATCAATAAGCGGGGGTTACACGCGGTCGAGCATTTTGTCGCGCTTCTGCTGGGCCTGGTATTCCTCAAAGGCCCGGCGCTGCCGCCGTTCGATGCGCGCATAGCGCCACGCCTCACCCATCTCCAGCAGGCACACCAGCAGCAGTTGCAGCAGCACCACACCCGCCCACGCCTGGATCGCCAGCCAGGGCAGGTTACCGGTCAGGTACTCCGGGAAGCGCGCCGCCAGCTCTGGATAGGCGAACACAAACGCCACGAATATCAGCGCGTGCAGCAGCAGCACCAGCCAGCGCACCACGCCGCGCCGGTGCCGTCCGGGGATGGGATAATTCGACATCGTCTCGTAAAGCCAGTCAACCTTCAGCGGGTCGCGTGTTCCGGCAGCGACCAACACGGCCTATTATGCGGCAAAGGGGCTTTTTCGTCCAGCGATGAGCGCTATAAAGGTTCATCCAGAGATTGGGGCAGGTTTGCAGTTTTCGCGCTGCCAGCGGTTTAAGTGGACGCGCTGATTAGCTTTAACAAATTAATGCGGATAAGGCTGGATACGCCTTCGCCAGCGCCCCGCCTGTAAGGGCGTGGTATAGCGCGCCCGCTGCCTCTGTCGTCCAGCGTCCCTGTCCCTCATGGCAGGTTACGTAAACTTTTTTAGTGTCTCTTTAGCAGACACGCTTCCTGTAGCCCGGTGTTTTAACGCCGGGCGGGA
>CAZXCK010000167.1:0-7729 GCA_964639225.1 uncultured Anaerolineaceae bacterium
ATGATAGCATCAATACGGCGAGCCTGCATCAATTGTTAGGCAACGCTGGCTCTACGGTGGGCGGAACCGGTACGGTCCGCATATCCTGATGATCGGGGATGATCGTCTCCACATCGCGGATGGCTGGCACCATATAGCCCACCAGTCCCAGCAGGCTGCCAGCCAAGCCGACAAAGACGAATATCAGCGCCATGCCGGCCCCGGACCCTGTGCCGACCAGTCCGCCAAGGGTTCCAGCCAGAAAACCGCCGGTTTGCATCGAGGGTTCAAACACGAAGTCGGCCAGCGGACCGGCCAGCAGCAGCGCAATCGGCGACGAAATCTGCGCGATGAGGCGGCGAACAGCGAACACGCGACCCTGAAGATCGGGAGCGACCTTGCTCTGCCAGATGGCCTGATTGCTGGCGTTGATCAGTGGCATAAAGAACATCACCGTGAAGCCGCCGACAGCCCACACGATCATGCTTTGGCCCAGCCCCAGCACCAGCATGCCGAACATACTGGAGAGAATCCAGCCCATCAGCACGCCGTGAATGCGGCGCGCCGGTCCGCCCCAGGCGCTGATAATCAGACCACCGACCAGACCACCGACGCCAAAGGTCGCCGTCACGCTGGCCAGGATTATTTCGTTGTCGCCGGTGCGCGCCAGCACCATCGGCGATAGCAGCACCATCGCCAGCCCCCACAGCAGGTTTCCAGCGGTGAAGATCAGTTGCAGGCCGAACAGGCTGCGCCGCCGCACGATATAGCGAAAGCCGTAAAGCGACTCTTTGAGCAGGCTGCCCTGGCTTTCCGCGCCTTCTTCGGAACGGGCAGGCGCGGGGATTATCACCAGCAACACAGTCATCACTGCGAAGGTGAAGGTGATGATGTCAACAGCCAGCACGCCGCGCAGGCCGATGGTGGCGTACAGCGAAGCGGCGGCGATCGGTGCGATAATGCCGGATGCCGAGTCCGCCAGGCCGAGCATGGCGCTGGTGCGTGAATAATGCTTGCGGTCCACCATTGTGGTGATGGCGGCGGAGTAGGCGGGGAACTGAAACGACTCAAAGGCCGAGGCGAAGGCTCCTGCCGCGTAGATGTGCCATAGTTCCAACGACCCCTGCCACGAAAGCAGCAGCAGCGCGACGGTTGACATGCCTGCCGCCAGATCGCTGAGGATCATCACCAGCTTACGATTCCAGCGGTCCACCAGCGCCCCGGCTACCGGACTCATCAGAATGCCCGGTGCAAAGCTGAAGAAAGCGGCCATCGCCAGGGCGGTCGCCTGGCCGGTGAGCTGCCAGGCCCACAGCGTGATGGCGAAGCGCGTCATGCCGGTTCCCAGCAGTGACACAAACTGACCGGCCCAGATCACAGAAAACGCGCGCATTCCGCTGGGACGGTGACTCATGATGGTGGCGGCGAACGACATCAACCCTCTCCTGGTGGTGGCAAGCGTCGGATGATTATTATACGCGCAACGCACCGAAAGCGTTCAACAGAATGGTTCCTATGGTCTGTCGAGTGTGGTTGTAACTGGCGCAGACGGGCGTAATCTGTTGCCTGTGGCCGGTTGGACAAAGCGTTTCTTAAAATGTTATAGTACGGTGCATGATCCCTTGAAAGCTTCACCCTTCACCCACCAGGAGGATACCGCCGTGCAGTGGTACAACGAACCGCAGACCTGGCAGCAGCAGGACCAGACGATCACCATCACCGCCGACCGCGACACCGACTGCTGGCGGGTGACGCGCCATGATTTCATCAAGGATGACGCCCATTTTTACTATCAGGAAGTCACGGGCGACTTTACAGCGACGGTCAAAGTTACCGGCGACTACGCCGCGCTCTACGACCAGGCCGGGCTGATGGTCCGCGAAAACGAGCGTGTATGGCTTAAGTGCGGCATCGAATACCTGGATGGTGTACAGCAGGCCAGCGCCGTCATCACCCGCGATTTCTCTGACTGGTCGATTGTCCCGCTGCCGGATAATCCGTCCTCAATCTGGATTCAGGTCAGGCGGTTTGGCGCGGCACTGGAAGTTTATTTCTCGCGCACCGGCAGCGATTATACGCTGATTCGCCAGGGCTATCTGACTGAGACCGCCACCCTGAAGGTCGGTCTGATGCAGGCTGCCCCTAAAGGCGATGGATTCGCCGCGCGTTTTGAGCACTTCAGCGTCGAGCAGGGGTAGAGCGCCGGGCACGGGAGAATACCATGACTCGCAAAACGGTTCTGGCGGTTGACCTGGGCGCGGAGTCCGGGCGGGTGATGGCGGTGCATTTCGACGGCCAGCGCCTGGAATCCGAAGTACTGCATCGCTTCGATAACCCGGTGACGCAGGTACACGGCACCTACTACTGGGATGTACTGCACCTGTGGCGCGGCATCCAGCAGGGGATCGCTGCCAGCCGTGAACACCACCCGGCCAGCATCGGCCTGGATACGTGGGGCGTGGATTTTGCGCTGCTCGACGCGCAGGGGGCGCTGCTGGGCAACCCGGTCATGTACCGCGACTCGCGCACCGATGGCATGATGGACGCCGTGTTTGCTCGTGTGCCGCGCCGCCAGGTCTTCGAGCAGACGGGTGTTCAGTTTATGCAGATCAACACGCTCTATCAGTTGATGAGCCTGGTCGAGTCGAAGTCTCCGCTGCTGGACGCTGCCCACACGCTGCTCACCATGCCCGATCTGTTTCACTACTGGCTGACCGGCGAGCGTGTCGGCGAGTTTACCATCGGTTCCACCACGCAGATGCTCAACCCGCGCACCCGGACCTGGGCTGTTGATATGCTGGCGCAGGCTGGCATTCCCACGCACATTCTGCCGTCGCTGGTGATGCCCGGCACGCGCCTGGGTATGTATGACGGCATCCCGGTGATCGCGCCCGGCGCGCACGATACCGCGTCGGCGGTGGTGGCGGTGCCAGCGCAGACCGCCCACTACGCCTATATCAGCAGCGGCACCTGGAGCCTCATCGGTTTGGAGGTGCCGCAGGCTGTCATCAGCGACGCGACCTATGCCGCCAACCTGACCAACGAAGGCGGCGTCGAAAACACCTACCGCCTGCTCAAGAATGTAACGGGACTTTGGCTGTTGCAGCAGTGCCGGGCTACCTGGGCCGCTGAAGGTACAGCGTACAGCTATGCCGATCTGGTACAACTGGCCGAAGCCAGCCCGCCGCTGGAGAGCCTGTTCGACGTGGACGACGCCCGTTTCCTGACGCCGGGCGACCATCCCCGGCGCATCTGTGAGTTGTGTGCCGAGACGGGCGTGCCCGTGCCGCAGACGCATGGCGCGATTGTGCGGGCGGTGCTGGAGAGTCTGGCGCTGCGCTATCGTGTGGTGCTGGACCAACTGCGTGAGGTTTCTGGCCAGGCCATCGACACGATCCACATTGTCGGTGGTGGCACCAAGAACACGCTGCTTAACCAGCTTACGGCGGACGCGACTGGCATTCCGGTCGTCACCGGGCCGGTCGAGGCGACGGTGCTGGGTAACGCGGCGGTCCAGTTGATCGCTCTGGGTGAACTGGCGAATGTCGCCGAGGCCCGCCAGCTCATCGCCGGCATGGGCGTCACCCAGACCTACCAGCCTCACCCCTCCGACCGCTGGCAGGAATACGTGCGGCGGATTGGCGGCGTGCGCGGTTGATCGTTTAGCCTACCGGCGGGACGCGGGCGGGGCTGTCGAATGACGGATGATGATCTCCACTGGCAACACGACCGACACTTTACTGCCACCAGCACGGCCCCGTATCTGCTCGACGAGCAGCCGCGCCGCTTCCTGACCCAGCCGGTAAGGATTCTGCGCGGCGGTCGTCAGGAGCGGCTCCGGATAGAGCTGGAAGGGCAGGTCGTCGAAGGTCACCAGCGAGATATCCTGCGGAATCGCCAGTTGCAGTTCGCTCAGGGCGCGCTGCACACCCAGTGCGATAAAGTTGTTAGCCGTCAGCAGCGCGGTGGGTAGCTGGTCCATTTCCTCGTTGAGCTGCATCATCATCTGGTAGCCGCTCTGCTGCGAGTAGCTCCCATGCAGAATCAGCGCCTCGTCCACTGGCAGGCCGGCATCGACCAGCGCCTGGCGGTAGCCAGCGGCGCGCTGTGCGCTGGTGGACTGCTGCAGGCTGCTGGCAAGCAGCGCGATACGAGTATGCCCCAGTTCGATCAGGTGTCGCGTTAGTTCACGGGCGCCGGCTTCGCTGTCGCTGTAGACCGCTGGCGCATTGACGCCTTCCAGCACGCGATCCACCAGAACAATCGGGATATTGCTCTCCTCGATCAGTCGGACGACCGGCGCGTCGTCGCGGTTGGCCGCCAGAATAAAACCGTCCATCTGGTGCTGTAACAGCATACGCACGTAGTTTTCCAGCTTGGCGCTGCTCTCATCTGTGTTGCACAGAATGACATGCAGACCGCTGGCGCTGCACACGTCTTCCACGCCGCGTGTAATCGTCGTCCAGAAGGGGTTGGTCACATCCGAGACGAGCAGCGTAATCATGTTGGTTTTCTGATAACGCAGGCTCTGCGACAGCGCATTGGGGATATAGTTCAATTCGGCGATGGCCTGCTGAACGCGGCGGCGCGTCTCCTCGCCGATATAACCGGAGTTGTTGACCACCCGCGATACGGTGATCGGTGCGACCTGTGCCAGCCGGGCCACGTCGCGGATAGTTGGGCGTCCCTTTTTACGTGGTTGGTTCGGCATTACAGTCTCTTCACGGGTGGGGTCGCAGGCGCAGTGCATCGCCTCACGCAAGGGCCAGCATCATTCATTATGGACAGGTTCAGGGAATGACGTTCGTGTGGGGAGCGCCTCGTATACATGCGAGGCGCTCCCGGTCCTGATGTCTGCGTCTATTCGTAAAGCAGCGCGGCGATTTCTTCGTCGTCGTAGTTGGTTGCGTCGTAGTAGAAGAAGCCGGTGTCGATTTCTTCTTCCAGTTCCTCACCACGCAGCGCCATAACGGCGGCCTCAACCGCTTTGTAGCCGATGCCGATCGGGTTCTGGGTGATCGCGCCGGTCATCGTGCCCTCGACAATCGCCTCGATCTGCTGCTGGCCGGAGTCGTAACCGATGACAACCATTTCGCCGGCCATATCCAGCTCGACGACGGCATTCAGCACACCGATAGCCGAGCCTTCATTGGCGCCGAAGAAGCCCGCCAGGTCCGGGTAGGCCAGGATGATGCTGCGGGCCAGGTCGGTTGAACGCAGGTGGTCGCCGCCGCCGTACTGCACGTCGACGATCTCGATGTCGGGATATTCTTCTTCCATGCGCTCGACAAAGCCGGTCACGCGGTCGATGCCGGTGCGGCTGGTCTGGTCGTGCGCGATCACCGCGACCTGGCCTTCAAAGTCAATCAGCTCGGCCATGCGGTCGGCAGCCTCGGCGGCAGCGGCCACGTTATCGGTGGCGGCGGTCGTCAGCAGAATATCGCTGTCCACACCGGAGTCGAAGCCGATAACCGGGATGCCATCTTCAGCGGCCTGCTCCAGCAGCGGAATCGCGGCCTGGCTGTCCAGGGCGGCGAAGACCAGCGCGCTGGGATTGCGGTCCAGCGCGGCCTGGAGCATCTCAAGCTGGCGGTCCACCTGGGACTCGCTCTCCGGGCCTTCGAATGTGATCTCTACGCCACAGTCCTCGGCGGCCTGTTCAGCGCCTGCGCGCACGGCCTGCCAGAACTGATGCTGGAAGCCCTTGGAGATAACCGGAATGTAGGCTTCCATCTCCGCCATTTCCGCAGCGATTTCCTCGGTGCAGTACGGGACTTCCTCTTCCATCTCCATGGCGGCGGCGTCTTCTTCATCCGGTTCTTCATCGTCGCCATGGCCATCAGCGTAGACCGCCGACAGGCTCAGCATGGCGATCAGCAGCAAAATCAGCAGTTGGGCAAAACGTTTATTGGCTAACATCGATAGTCCTCCTTAAAACGGTCGATACTTTTGGATGGTTCTCGTGTTCAATGCTGTGATAGGGTTGTCCGCTGCGCGCCTCCTTATCTGTGCTAACCCGTCGATAGTGTTAAGCTCCTGAATGGAGCGCTTAACCAATGATAATATACCCGTCTACTGGCCCCGGCGTCGTACCATATCGAAATACACGGCGACGATGATAATCGCGCCGGTGACGACGATCTGCCATTCCTGCGGCACCGATAACATGCGCAGGCCGTTGGTCAGCACGCTGATGACGAACGCGCCGATCACCGTGCCCAGAATCGAACCCTGACCACCGCTGAGTGACGTGCCGCCGATCACCACAGCGGCGATGGCATCCAGCTCGTAACCCTGGCCCAGCGCGGGCTGGGCGGAGTTGAGGCGAGAGGCGATGACGATGCCACCCAGACCGGCATACAGACCGGAGACCGTATAAACGGCGATCTTCCAGCGGGCGGTGTTGACGCCGGAGAGGCGGGTCGCCTCTTCGTTGCTGCCCAGCGCGAAGGTATAGCGCCCCAGGATGGTCTTAAACAGCAGGAAGTTGCCGATCAGCGCCGCACCGAACAGGATGAGCACGGCGTTGGGCAGGTCGAATCCGGGGACCACGCGGCCAATCAGCGAGCCAGTGGCGATGTCGCGGAAGGCGGGTGTGTCGGTGAAGTAGATGGGGCGCAGCTCCGAGATGATAAGCGCCAGCCCTTTAGCCACATACATCATGCCAAGTGTGGCGACGAACGGTGGCACGCGCATCTTGGCGATGACCACGCCGTTAATCAGACCGGCCAGGCCGCCAGCGGCGATGCCGCCCAGCACGCCAACGGCTATCGGTAGTTCCCAGTTGGTGACCAGTACGCCGGTAATGACCGCCGCGAACGTCATCACCGTGCCGATGGATAAATCGATGCCGGCGGTGATGATTACAAACGTCACGCCCAGCGCCAGAATGCCGTTGACTGCCGTCGCCAGGAAGATACCCACGACGTTGCGGAATTGCAGGAAGTTGGGCGAAGCCAGCGAAAAAACAATAATCAGGATGATGAGCGCAGCGAAAGCCAGGATGCGCTGGAGCGCCTCGGAGCGCAGGATCGCTTCTCGATTCCAACCTTTGGGGATGCCGCCCTTAGATGGCAGTGTTTCAGATGACATGGTTTATCCTCAAAAATAAAGTTCGCAGTTCTGCTGTTTACTGAGCCACCATACCGCTGCGCAGGGTGGCCAACCGCATGATCGCTTCCTGGTCAGCTTCGCTGGCATCCAGCACGCCGGTGATGCGCCCCTCACACATGACCACAATCCGGTGGCTCATGCGCAGGATTTCCGGCAGCTCGGATGAGATCATGATGATTGACTTACCCTGATGCACCAGGTCGTTTAATAAGCGATATATTTCACTTTTTGCGCCCACGTCGATACCGCGCGTTGGCTCGTCGAAGATCAGAATGTCAGTGTCTGCGGTCAGCCACTTGGCGATGACGACCTTCTGCTGGTTGCCGCCAGACAGAAAGCGCGCTTTCTGCCGCACCGATGGCGTGCGTACATCCAGCGCCTTGACGTGCTCGGCGGCGGTCTGCTGGATGGCGCTGTCGTTGACGATCGTATTGAAGAAGCTCAGAAAGCGATTCATGGCGGCCATAGCGACATTGGTCGCAACATCCATGCCCGTGACCAGCCCGTAACGCTTGCGATCTTCCGACAGGTAACCGATGCCATGCCGCACCGCGTCCGCTGGTGATTTGATACGCACCGGTTTGCCCATCACTTCCAGCGAGATCGAGTCCACCGGGTCCGCGCCGATAATGGCCCG
>CAZXCK010000168.1:0-7702 GCA_964639225.1 uncultured Anaerolineaceae bacterium
ATTGCCCGGCGCTACTTGGCTTATCTCCGTGCCCTCAGGTACAATGCAAATCAACCAATCTGTCGTGATTTTGTTGGTGGATGAGTATTAGAAACCATGCCGTTTGATTATGAAGCGCTCGTCGGTCATCTGTTTGTTGTGGGCGGGCGAGCCATCAGCACACCGCCACCCGGCGCGCTGGTGGAGGTCGCCCCGCAGAAGGCCGCGCGCGGGCGCGAGGCCGACACATTTTTTGTGATGGTGCTGCCCTCGCGCGATGCGGTGGCGGCGGCCTCTTTTTATACACAGTTGGCGCAGCTCGCCGCCGAACGCTACTTCAGCAGCTCTGGCAGCGTGACCGCTGGCCTGCGCGACGTGTTCAGCACGCTCAACAATGACCTGTTCGAACACAATCAGAGTGACAAGCGCCCGTATGAGGCGAACATCGTGTGCGCGGTGCTGCGCGGCAGCGACCTGATCGTGGGGCGGGTGGGCAGCGCCGTGTGCGCTATCCTCGACAACAACCGCCTGCAGACCTTCCCCGAAGACCTGTCCGACGATGAGGCGCTGTATATCGCGCCGCTGGGCGTGCAGCCCATCCCCAATGTCAAAATGACGCAGATGCGCATCCGGCGCGGGACGCGCGTCGTCTTTGGCGACGCCAACCTGGCTGATATCGACAAGGCACAGATCAACGAAACGCTGATCCAGGACGACATCAGCGACGCGCTGGTGCTGTTCAAAGAGCTGGCGCGCCTGCAGCTCACGCTGACGGTGGTCGAGTTCGTGCCGCCGGAGGACGAAAACCAGGTCACCGATATTCCGGTGGGACAGTCCACCACCGAGGTACTGACGAAGCGCAGCGCCCGCCGCGAAGCGCCGCCGGATGGCACGGGCAGCCGGTCGCCACGCCGCGAGTCGATGATGGGACAGGTCATCGGCAGCCGTGCCCGGCATATGGCCGGCCTGCTGGCGCTGGGACTCTCACGGATTCTAGGCGTGTTCGACTGGCTGCTGGGGCGCGTGCTGGACCCGCTCGACGACCGCAGTCGCCGCTGGCTGGCCTCGCCGCTGGGGGCCGGGGCGGTGGTGCTGGTGCCGGTGGGCGTGGTGGCGCTGGTGGTCGTGCTGTGGCTCTCCGGCACGGGCGAGAGCGAATTCGAGCTGTGCTACCGCGAGGTCAACCGTCGCGCCGAGCTGGCGCGCAGCGTCGCCAACAACGAACGCCAGACGGTCCTCAACGCCTGGGATGTGACCCTCAGCAAAGCCCGTGAATGCGAGGCGCTGCGCCCGGACGACCCGACTATCGCCTCGTTACAGCGCGAGGGCCGCGACGTGCTGGATGCCCTCAACCAGATCAACCGGCGTGAGGTGACGGTGATCGACACGCTGCCGCAGGCGGTATTGAGCCGCGTTGTCACCCAGGGCCAGGATTTATACGTACTCGATTCGGCCAACCAGCGCGTGTATCAGGTGACGCTGGGCGAGGACGGCCTCACCCGAACCCGGCCCGGCGCGCCCATCCCGGAGATGCGCACCGGCGGCGTCTCCAGTGGCTACCGTGTGGGCGAGATTTTCGATATCGCTTTCAACACCAACGATAACGTTGTCGTCGCCATTGACCGTGACGGCGTCGTGGTCGAATGTTCGCCGCGCTTTTTGCAGTGCAGCGGCCAGCAGTTGCTGGGGGCCGAGAACTGGATCGAGCCGGTGGCGGCGACCATCTGGTCCGGGCGGCTGTACATCCTGGATGTGGGCGTTGGCCAGGGGCAGATCTGGCGATACGAGCCAGTCGGTGGCAGCTATGGCAATTCCCCCACCGAGATTTTCACCGGGTCGCAGCGCCCGCAGCTCCGCACTGGCATCGACCTGGAAATCGACGAGTTCGGCAACATCTTCATCCTGACCGAAGAGGGTGTTGTGCTGAAATTCCGGGACGGGCAGCCGCAGGACTTCGCCTTCTCGGCCTTCCCGGACGGCCACAGCATCAGCAGCGCGCAGTCGATGCACCTCAACGATTCGCCCACCTCGCGCAACTTCTATGTGGTTAATCGCTCCAACCGCATGATCTATGAGGTCAGCCTGAGCGGAACCTTCCGTGCCGCCTACAGCATTTACAACGACGACTACTTTGAGATGCTGACCGCCGTCGCCGCCGCGCCGGGCCAGGGGGGGCGCGAACTGATCTACGCTGTTTCCGGCAACGCCGTGTTCGGCTTCGAGATTGGCAACTGAGCCGGAGCCGCTGATGACACTGATTGATCTGCCCGGTGGCGCTCGCCTGCATGTTGTGGATACCGGTCCCCCGCCGGGAATTGACGCGGCGCGCCCGCCGGTGGTGCTGGTTCATGGGATGCTGGGCACGCCGCAGACTCAGCTCCCGGCGCTGCTCGACTGGCTGCGCCGCGACTACCGCGTGATCGCGCCCACGCTGCGCGGCTACGGCCAGTCGCTGCCCAAGCCGCGCCGCTTCCCCACCGATTTTTACCAGCAGGACGCCCGCGACGTGCTGGAACTCATCGAGCATCTGAAACTGCCGCCGGCCCACCTGCTTGGCTACTCCGACGGCGGCGAAGTAGCGCTGCTGCTGGCCGGTACCGCCGCCGACCGCCTGCGCTCGGTGACGGCATGGGGCGCGGTGGGCTTCTATGGCCCGCAGATGCGCCCGGCGGCCCAGCGCATGTTCCCGGCGACGTGGATCACCGAAGTCGATAAAGCACTGCACCGCATCGACCACGCCGACGCCTTCATTCTGGAGTGGATTCAGACCGTGCGCCGCATCATCGACTCCGGCGGCGATCTCAGCCTGTCGCTGGCCGGGCAGATGCGCGTGCCGCTGCTGCTGATGCTGGGCACGCAGGACCGGCTCAACCCGGTGGAATACGGCCAGCGTCTGGTGGACGCCGCGCCAGATGCCCGCCTGCAGACGTTCGACTGCGGCCACGCCATCCACGACGAGGCGTGGTCCGCTTTCCAGGTGGCGGTGGGCGCATTCCTGGCCGCGCACAATTAGACAGCCGTCCGCATTCCGGGCGGTGGAGCCTTGACCGCATGAAGTCAGAGCAGGAGATCGTATCATGGAAAAGCGTGTTCTGGTGGGTGAATCGCATACGTTTGTTGAGGGACGGCTGACGACGGTCGATGTCGAGGGGACATCGGTCATCGTGACGCGCGTCGATGGTCAGTTGTGCGCGGTGCGCAACCGCTGCACGCATATGCCGCTGCCGCTGGCCAACGGTAAGGTCGAAAACGGCGAGGTGGTGTGCCCCTGGCACAACTCGCGCTTCGACCTGTGCAGCGGCGAAAACCGGGACTGGGTGCCTGGCGTGCTGGGCATCAGGCTGCCGGGCTGGTCAAGCCGGTTGATCCAGGCGGGCCGCCGCCCGGCTCCGCTGACGACTTATCGCGTCGATGAGGAAAACGGGCAGGTGTTTGTTCGTACCGAAGGTTGAGGTTTATTGTAAGCAAGGCACCCATAGGGGGCTGCCAGTATATTGTTAAGGGGATTGTGATGATTCGTCAGTCTATTCGATGGTTCGTGATGCTGATGCTGGTGACACTCGCGCTGGTGCCTGTTGTGGCGCAGGACGACGCCGACACAGATGTCCACCCCCTGCTGGAGCTGCTGGGCTTCGTGCCCGCCGAGATGGTCGCCGCCGAGTCGTTCTTCGACCTGAGTTATGTCGATTTCCGCGCCTTTGAAGCTGGCGTCGGCGTCGTCCGGCCCCCGGACACCGACCTGGGCGGAGTCGACTTCAGCAACTGGGTGAATCAGAGCATGCGATTGGTGGCGGGTCCGTCGTTTCTGCCAGACGTGTTTATCCGGCAGGATGCGATGCGTGAGGTGGTGGGTTTCACGGTGTTCGATATCGACCGCGCCCTGATGTTCGGCGCACCGCCGTCCAATGGCACCGTTTTGGCCGGCGACCCTGACGCGCTGACCGATCCGCTGGTGCTGGGCGAGAAATTCCGGGAGATTGGCTTCAAAGCGCAGGACGTGGACGGCGGCTTCACGCTGTGGCAGCACCCCGAACGTGACGGCTTCGAGGTGGACATCGAGAACCGCGACCCGGCCAACCCGTTTGGCGGCCAACTGGGCCGCGCCGAACCCATCGCCATGACGCCCGGCTATCTGCTGAACTCGGCGGACATCAACACCGTGCAGGCGATGATCGACAGCGTCACTGACGCGGATTCACTGGCGCTGAGTGATCTGCCGGAGTTCGTGGCGCTGGTCGAAGCGATTACACAGGACAGCCCGCTGATCCAGGCACATTTTCTCAGCCCGGCGGATGTGGGCTTCATCCCTGGTGATCCGATGGCCATCATTATGGGCCAGGACGCGCCCAACGTGCTGGCCGATTACGGCCCGCTGCCCGTCTACAGTATGGGCGTGCTGGCCGACACGCAGGACGGCGATAACGCGGTGCATATGGCGGCGCTGGTCTACGCTGACGCCGAGGACGCCGCCATCGCCGCCGAGGAACTGGCGCAGCGTGTCGCCAGCCAGCGGCTGCCGCTGAACGCCGATGAGACGGTACTGGAGCGCTTCGGGGCGACGGTTGAATCCGCTGTGTACGAGAGCGCGAACGGCTTCGCGGTGGCGCTGGCGCGGGTCCACTATCCGCCGTCAGCGGATACGACAGTCGTTCCAGGGCTGATGTACAGCAACTGGATCAGAAGCGTGTGGATGCGCGAGTTTTTCCTGTTCATGCTTGAAGAATGAGGCGTGCACCTGGCAGGCCGGCAGGTTCACATCCCTGCCGGCTATGCCGGGCAAAGTGTGTGTTACGGGTGGTTATATGTTGAAGCGCACGTGGACCACGTCGCCGTCTTTGACGATGTAATCCTTACCTTCGAGGTGCATCTTACCTGCCTGCTTGACGGCGGCCTCGCTGCCCGCGTCGAGCAGATCGCGGTAGTTCATCACCTCGGCGCGGATGAACCCTTTTTGCAGGTCGGTGTGGATGACGCCCGCCGCTTCGGGCGCGGTCGCGCCGATGCGCACGGTCCAGGCGCGGCATTCGTCCTCGCCGACGGTGAAAAACGACTGCACCGACAGCAGCTCGTATGACAGCCGGATGACACGGGCCGCGCTCAGTTCGCTGATACCGTACTCGCCCATGAACATCTCCACGTCGTCGGGGTCGTCCAGTTGGGCGATCTCGGCTTCCAGCTTGCCCTGCAAGCCGACGACGGCGCTCCGGCGATGGTCGTAAGTGAGGACGCTGCCGGAGTTATCGGCGGTGTCGCCCTGGTTGAGCACGATCAGCACCGGCTTGAGCGTCAGGAAGCCGAAGCCACGCAGCGGTTTTTCCTGCTCTGGCGTCATCTCGAAGTCACGCAGAGGGCGCTCGCTTTCCAGATGGACCTTCATGCGTTCCAGCAGCGCCTTCTCGTCGGCGTACTGGGCCTCGGCCTTCTTCCCCTTGATGCGAATCTCGTCGTTGATGCGTTCCAGCCGGTTCTCGACGGTCACCAGGTCGGCCAGCAGCAGCTCGCCGTCCAGGGTTTCCAGGTCGCGGGCCGGGTCCAGGCTGGTATAGGGATGCGGCACGGTGTCGTCGTCGAAGGTGCGCACCACATGCACGAAGCCATCGACCTGCGCCAGTTCGGTGCGGAACTGGCCCTTCAGCCCGCCCTCGCTGATGCCTTTGTCCAGCCCGCCAATATCGACATAGGTGATGTTGGCGTGGGTCGTCTTTTTGGGTTTGAAGAGTTCGCTGAGTTGGTCCAGGCGCTCATCCGGCACGTTGACGACGGCGGTGTGAATCTCGAACTGGCCGGAACTCACGGCGGCGGTGTCCAGGTTCTGCCCGGTGAGCGCGTTAAAGATCGTGGTTTTTCCACTGTTGGGCAATCCGATGATGCCAAGTCTCATGGTGGGATTCTCGCTTGGGTTGTGCTGCTCGACTGGCCCACGATTATAGTCCAAAACCGCCCGGTAGATAGGGGTTTTCTGCCGGGCGGTCCGATCTCGCGGTGCGAATAACGCCCGTCTACAGCAGCGACTCGGCCAGTTGCAGCTCCGATGACCGGCGGCGATAGCCTACCGGCGGCGATGTCGGATGCTGCTGGTAATGCGACACGATGCGGCTGATGGTCTCGCGCACCGGCGTGTAGGTCATGCCCAGTTCGGCCTTGCTGCGCGCGTTGTCGAGTTCGGACATCCACGCCTCGCTGAAGGGCGAGCAGTCCGGCAGGAAGCCCTGGGCTTCCAGCGTCTCGCGGTTCACGCGCAGGATGTTCGGCTGGCAGTAGACGAACTCGCCCACCATCGCCAGAAATTCGTCCAGCGTCAGCGTCTCTTCCTGGGAGATGTTGTAAGCGCGCCCTTGGCCCTGGTCGCTGTCCAGCAGCCGCATAATCGCCTGGACCACGTCCAGCGCGTCGATGTGGCGCAGCGGCAGGTTGGGCGTATCTGGCACGAGGATGGGGCCGCCGTCCCTGAGGCGCAGCATATAGCCATACAGCCGTTTGAAGTTATCCCGCTCGGAGTTGACCATCGGCAGGCGCAGCGCCGTATAGGGAAAGCCGTGCTCGGCGAAGGCCTGCGCCAGTGTGTCCTCGACCAGCCGCTTTTCGGTGCCGTACAGCCATTCCTCGTCGTCGTAGGTGTTGGGTTCGGGCCGGTCGCGCAGCGGACCGTCATAATCGTCCTCGACGTAAGGCCGCTTGAGTCCCTGGCGCACCAGGTATACCTGCCCGGTGCTGATGGCGATGTAACGCGCCACCCGGTCGCGCAGCAGCTCGACGATCATCTCGGCCTCTTCGCCCCGGTAGATCGTCATGTCGATCACCGCGTCGAAGCGCCGCCCTTGCAGCGCCCGCCGCATCTGGCGATGATCGGTGCGGTCGCAGCGCAGCCGCGAAACATTACCCGGCAGGTCATCCGGGGAGAGTCCCCGGTTCAGCAGCGTAAGGTCGTGACCAGCCTCCAGCAGTTGGCGAGAGAGGAAATAACCAATATTGCGTGTACCACCAATAACCAATAGTTTCATAAGTGGCGAGGCGCGCGTGGCCAGTCGCCTTCTCCTTTCGCAAGACGTACGCAAAGACTATGCTGCTATTATAGCTGGAATCATCAACCGGGTAAGAGCCGCCCCCAACGGACCTGGACTCGCAATCATCAACACACAATAAATTACTTTTCCAGATGAATTTGGTAAATTTTGTGTTAAGCTATCTACGTTAGATAGACGGTTATGGTAGTCTGGACTATACTGATACGTAACTCTATATATTGTACTCTAGTGGCTCTTTAACTAGTTAGAGGTCTTATGCGTGAATACTGTCTGGTCTGCGATGGCCCGATGCGCCTTCTGAGCACCGACAGCAATGCCGCTGTTTTGCTGTGGGAGTGCTGTGACTGCCAGAAGGTGAGCCTGATTGCTGGCAGTCGCCTGTTGACACCGAACTGGGGACGGCTGTACACATCGCTGCAAATCATGAACACGGACGACTACCGATACTGCCCCGACGAAGAACCCGAACCTCACTCAGTCTGAGTACGGACGGACGAACGTCAGTATCTCCAACCAACCGGACCGGGTCACTTACCAGGTGCGGCGCGCTGAAACACGCACACAGCACCCATTATTTCCCTCTTTATGAATCGAGTCACTGAAAAATACATAAGTCAATTGCATATGGTTTATCTACCGATTCCAGCCCGCCGTGACGTAAGGGATGGCCTTCTGCGTGCGTCCTGTTAGTGATATTC
>CAZXCK010000169.1:0-312 GCA_964639225.1 uncultured Anaerolineaceae bacterium
CTGTGCCTTTCTTACCCGCTGTCGCTTTGCCTTCATCACCCGATGTCGCTTTGCCCAAATTACCCGCTGTTGCTTTGCCATCATAACCCGCTATCGCTGTGCCTAAATTACCCGCCGTCATCAAACCCCCGATGACTGCTCTCATACCGCATAACTTATATATCATATCTGTCGCAGTTTTTCTGTCGCCGATATACAATACTTTCACCGCACGAGATTTCACTTTGCCGTCTAAATCTATAATGCTTTTTTCATTCGCTTCAACAACTACCCAAAGGGCATCTTCCGCCCAATCAAATAATCCCCCATTAC
>CAZXCK010000169.1:412-7683 GCA_964639225.1 uncultured Anaerolineaceae bacterium
CGGAATTGATAGTTTTTAATCCATACACTCTTTTTCCCATTTTTTTACTCCTTTATTTCTTCAACAATAAATTTCTCGCCGTCATAAAATCCTTGATATTTTATATTTGCTTTAATTCCGTTTTCGCCGATATATTCTGTGTGTTGTCTAGGTCTGCCATTTTTATCATAATATTTCCAACATAACATACCTTCCTCACCCGCTGTCGCTATGCCTTCATCACCCGCTGTCGCTGTGCCAAAATTACCCGCTGTCGCTGTGCCATACTCACCCGCTGTCGCTGTGCCGCCAATAACTACTCTCATACCGCATAACTTATATATCATATCAGTTGCAGTTTTTCTGTTGCCGATATATAATACTTTCACCGCACGAGATTTTACTTTGCCGTCTAAATCTATAATGCTTTTTTCATTTGCTTCAACAACTACCCAAAGGGCATCTTCCGCCCAATCAAATAATCCCCCATTACCCTCACCATTCAAAGCAAAATGAATACCGCCGCCGCAATCTTTTTCTTCGTTCCAATCATCAGCTTTGATAACATAAGGTTCGCCGTTCCATTTTTTCCATTTAAAACCGCCGTAAGATGTATAATCGGAATTGATAGTTTTTAATCCATACACTCTTTTTCCCATTTTTTTACTCCTTTAATTTTATTAATTATACCATACAATTTATTTTTTGTCAAGCACTTTTTTATTTTTTTTGTAAAAAATTATTGCCCTAAATAAATCTTTATTAATTCCATTTGTTCTTCATAGATTTTTTCATTTGATATTTCAATAGAGATGTCCATTGTTTCAATTATTTTATCTAATAACATTTTAATACTCCTTGCTTTTTTTTAATTCTTCAAGCTCATCAAGCGTTTCATCAAAATCTTTTTCTAGTAGTCTGATTTCTTCATCTAATTCAAAAAGTTTTTTTTCGTTATCTATTTTTTCTTCATAGATAACCTCATAATCAGTAAAAATATCTTCTAAAGCCTCTCGCACTAAATAAGAAATTTTTTCCGCTTCTTCAGGTAAAGTTTCTTCAATTTTCTTTAATACCTCATTATAATCATAATACCAAATTTCATTAAATGTTGTTGCCCCGCCAAAATCTTCACACTTCATTAAATAATATGATAAATCATTGTATAACATTTTAATACTCCTTTCTTATTTGTTATTATTAAACGCCTTAATTACTAAATCTTTATAGGCATTATAATGTATAGTCCTTTATCACTTCTATTCATTACTACAGGAGATGGGTATGTATCCTGTGTTTCTATAATTATTTCTTCTTCATCTGTGTTTTTAAGGAAGTCAAGCAAATATTTATAATTAAACGCCATATCTAAATCAGTACAATTATTTTTTGTTACATCTATAACTTCCGAAGTTTCACCATTATTGCTAATACCCTTAACCGTTAATTCATTGCCTGTTAAATTGAATATAACTTTATATTTTTTTTCAATTTTCAGCATAGGAGAAATTTTATTGATAGCTTCTTGTAAATCTTTTTTACTAACCGTAAAACTCTCTTTTGATTTTTTAGGTATAACTTGTGTGTAAGGCGGGAAATTTACACCTAAATGATTTGATACAAAATGCCCTATTTTAACAAGTTTATCATCTAAAATAATTTTTACTTTATTCTTCATAGTCAATGCTTCTTTTAATATCCCTACAGGCATAACAATTTC
Organism: uncultured Anaerolineaceae bacterium; assembly: GCA_964639225.1. Lineage (GTDB taxonomy): Bacteria > Chloroflexota > Anaerolineae > Aggregatilineales > Phototrophicaceae > CAZXCK01. The sequence continues at coordinate 2,112 of CAZXCK010000169.1, forward strand.
CCCTTTACTTTCAAATTTAATATCCTTATAGTTTTTTTTCAATAAATGGCAACCATCTGTCGCAACACATACCAACCCATTTTCGCTGTATTCAAACAATATACCTTCCTTCCCTTGCTCATAAATTCCATTTTTAACTTTTTTAGTACAATACTGTATTGAATAAATGTCTTTTAATATATCATAAGGTATATCAAATTCTACTTTTTTATCAATATCAATTTCAGGTGAGGAAGGAAAATCTGACGTTTCAATTCCTATTAAAATCGTTTCTGTGCCGTTTACGATTATGTTCACTTTATGTCCTTTATCAACACCAAAATATAAATACCCCTTTGCTTTTTTTGTAGTTTCATATAGCAATTTACAATTTAAGGCAATATCAACATCACCCTTAAATTCTTCTACTTTAAGGCTCGTATCTAAAAATATTTCATTATTAGTACATCTAATTCTTAATTCGCCTTTCTCGATATGTAAAATTATATTACTCTCCAAAGAATATTCTTTGAATTTCTTTGTAATATTATTCGCCGATTTTAATATAGGTATTAAATCTTCCGACTTTACGCCAAAGTATGATTGACAATTTTTCAAATGAACAGGCAACGAAAATTCTTCCTTTTCAATTTTCTCTTTTAATTGTTTTTTCCCTGTATCATTCATAAATTCTTTAATGTTGCTAATTGATTTTAACAAATTTTCCGTTTGCTTTTCATTATGATATTGAACAATTTTATCAAGCTCGTTATAAATTTTATTTTTTTTCATAATTTTACTCCTTTATATTTTTTTTTAAATGTTTACTAGTCTAATTCTTTGACTATTTCCAAACCTAATTCTTCTAAAAAATTTATTGTAACTATTTCAAGTTCTTTAATTTTAGACTTATCTTTTTTTATGATATTTTCTAATTTTTCAATAGCATCACTAGAATAATCATAGCCTGTCGCCATGTAATCTCCATAAACATGTATTTCCGTACCCGGACCATCATAATCATTGATAAAGTCATATTCATATACGTTATCAATGTTGTTCCTCGCCTCTCCTAATACATATTCATAAGCTATAGCAACAATATCCAAATCTTTCATTTCAACACCCATTTGACTTTGAAAATCTTCTATCACATAGTCAAAATTTTGTAAGGTTTCCCCTGTTGTCCTATTCCAAAAATTTAATGCGCATTCTACATCCAAACTTTTCCAGGGTATTAAAGACCTGTAAAAATCTAATGGTTCTTTTGTTTCATCATCCATAATTTTACTCCTTTTAAATATTATAAATTATAGTTTACTTTCCGTATATATCCGTCCCCGATATATACAAAAGTTTCGCCATCAAACCCTACATTTTCAAGTATGTACTCATAAATTCCTTCGCATATTTTTTCAGAAAAATTGTAAAGCCCACTTGATTGTATTATAGATAAAAACCCGTTCGTATCATCAAGGAAAAGCTTTTCCTCATTGAAAATATCATAATAGGGATTTTTTTTATCTAATAGTAAATCGTTTATTTTACTAAAAGCTTCCCTGTTATTTATGCTATTCTGACAATGACTTCCAGTATAAATTATAGGTTTCATTTTTTAACTCCTTTGATTTTTATTTGTTAATAACATTATATCATATTTATTTCAATTTGTCAAGCCCTAAACTAAAAAAAATGATATAAAAACCCTATACAATACTTTTTCATTCTAATATAATAGTATTTATTATAATAATACTTATTCTATCAATGAGCTAAGCTAGTACAGGTATAAAATATACTATTCCCTTCCCTCCTCATTTTCTCTTTTATCAATTATAATCCCCCTTGAATACAAGGTAACAATTTCTTGATAAAAATTAATTGCCCTTTCAATATCAGCGTTACCATTATTTCCAGCCGCACCCTTCAAATTCAAATAGCTATCCTTACAGTTCTTAATAAAATCTCCTAACATAATAAATACTCCTAAATTTTATTTTATTCCTCACTATATATACTTACAAGTGAGTAAATAATCATAGTGTTAAGCTAGCATATATATACGCCGCATAAGACAATTTCAAAAAAAATTGCCCATTTATTTATTCTTTATACCTCCCCTTATAACATACATACACACATACATACTCTATCTTAATAAATAATAATAAAGTTAAGCTAGTATATATAATAATAACCTTCAAATACAATCAAATGCGAATACAATCAAATGTAAATACAATTAAATACAAATGCAAATACAATCAAATGCAAATACAATCAAATGCAAATACAGTCAAATGTAAATACAGTCAAATGTAAATACAGTCAAAATTTCAATTCACCCTGCAAAATTTAAGTTTTTTGCCGAAAAGTCTCGAAAAAAATAGTGTTTACAATAGAAGTTTTCAGTTAGAAATTTTCTACTTACTAACTTCTATCGTAAACAAAGTAAATAATAAATATTATAAGGAGCTTAAAAACATTAATATCCCGCCGTATTTTTTTATTTACGCTTTCTTATGGTGATAATATCCCCTAAAATTAGTATATTCCTTCAAACGCCCCGCACTAGATAAAAGGAAATAGTAAGATGCCCCTTTTGCAATGCGTTTAGTATCTTTATATTCGTACCAAATTTCATACCAAACTTCATACACTTTAATTCCTCTATCTATACACGAATACATTTTTATTGTAGCCTCTTCAGGCAATATTTCACGCCTTTTCAATGCTCTTATGAATTTTTTTCTCATTTTTAGTTCCTTCCTCCACTATTTATAAATTTTGCCATTTTTCAAACTCCCTGTGTCGAGTATCTATCATATACGCATCCGCTTATACTGCCGCTTGAATTCCCGAAATTATCTTTTGCCGTTGGATTTCTGCCCCAAATACTTGACTTTTTCCACAATACAGTGATAACCATTTCCCCGCCCCGGATTTTATCATCTGCACTACAAATGGCTTCAATTTTTTCACAATCTTTTTTTATCTGATTATTCATTCTAGTAATTATACCACGCTTCTTACGTCCGTCTGTCGCTGTTTCAATCCTATCGGCGTAAAAATTTTCCCAATACTCTTTAACCGCTTTTTTTAAATTTTCCATTTTTAAACTTCTTTAATTTATTTTTTTATTCTATGCCACGGTTAACCATATTTATCAAGGCAATTAGTAACAATTCCTTAAAAATACCGTCCGCCCGCTTAATTTCATGAACCAGTTTAGCATATCTTTTTATCATAATAACCCCCTTATCCCTTACACCTCAATACAAGTAAAGCTATTGCCGTTGCTGTAGCAATTACGGTCAAAACATTATAAACAACCGCTCTTGTTTGTGTTTTTACCCTTATGCCGATAATCATAGGCAAACCCACATAGTAAATTTTCCAGAATAATTTTTTCATAATAAAACTCCTTTGTTTTTTTTTATTCTTAAACTTATTTATACAAGCTTTATACACTTATTTATTAAGGATATAAAGCTAGCATAAATTTTAGTTTAATTATCTATAAACATTTTCTTAAAATCCTCTGCGATGCATTCTGCATTTTCCCGCCCAAAAATATTTCCAACAAATTCAATAAGTTCGCCGTCTTCTACGAATTCTACCCTATACGTTTCGCCGTTGATATAAGCATTACAATTATCTATTTCCGCCTTATAATTGTTATATATACTCTCTTCAGTATTTTCTACGGCTAATTCTTTTATTAGCTCGTCTGTAGTGTATATATATCCTATACAACCGCTATCCCATGCAGCTACATTATCAGCTATGCCGAATTCGCCGATTGATATTGACAAGCCAGAATGGTCGTATAAATAGAGGGGGGCAATATATATACCGCCTAAATCCTCTTTTATATAGGTATAGACTTCCTTCCAGCTATTAAAATTATCAATATCAATTTGACTATCGCCCAAATTATATTTTTTGTGTGCGCAAAGCATAATTGACAAATTGCCGTCCGAAAATTCTCTATCTCGTGGGGATAAAGAAAAAATGTCATTATCAATATTGATACGCCCCCCCTTGATAGATACTTTCTCATCATTGCAAAAATTGTTCATTTCCATCTCAAACTCCTTTAATGTTTTATTTTTAATATTATATCATATTTTAGTTAATTTGTCAATAGGCAAATTAAAAAAACGTGATTTTTTATTACTTTTTTTCCTTTGAACCGTTGATAATCCTATGTATCATAGAGGAGGAATTGTCAACCGCCGTAAAAGGCATAGTGGGAAAGAATTTTAAAGCTAACTCTTGCTTATCATTTACATTCAAATTATTCCATAATTTCAATGCTTCTTTCCTTTCAATAAAAAACTTTTTTGTATCCATTCTAAACTCCTTTTGCAAGCTTTACACACCTAAAAAATAAGTATATAAAGCTTGCATTAATATTAAATATCAGTATAATGTTGTATAATATATCCTGCTATACAGGGGTTACCATCATTATATTGATAGTCCGATACTTTTTCAATTTTCCGCCGATTTTCTTTTTTAAATAGCTCCATTATACTATCAGTCTTTTCTAATTTTAAAGGCGGATTATCTTTATATAGTTCATACTCTTGCTTGTTAGGGCTTACTATAGTTATGTCCTTACAATACTCTCCGCCCGTATTTTTATTCATTTTTCTCAATGTTTTATCTAGTAAATTTAAGTCTGTTGTATCAAAAACCATTTTTATACCTCCATTCCGTATAATTCTTTTCGATTTTTTTTCGCTTTTTCAAGGGATAAATCCCCTAGTAAAAAGTCCCATCCGCTATTCCCGATACGATTTGCGGGTCTATCCATGACAAAGCCGGGCATACTACTAACGATGTTAGCTTGATACAGTAAATACTTATCAAGGCAAGAATTTACATTTGCGCTTTTCATAATTTTACTTTCTGCTGTTGCTACGCCCTCGCCGTCTCTGATAGCGTCTGGCAAGTCTATGATGTCATCACTTTTGCCTGTGAGGTTAATTATACTTACAGTACCCATGTATCTATAGTCCTCTATACCGCTGTCTTCCAGGTCCTCCACGCTTACTACTATAGCGCACTTTATCGGCTTGTCATCATAGTCATACAAGGTAACATTGTCTTTGCGCTTGTAGTACATACTGTCGCCATAATCGGCAATTTTTTCGAATTCTGTTTCGCTTAAAATTTCTTTCAAGCTTTTTTTAAATTCTGATAATTCAATCTGTCTTTTAAACATTTTAAACTCCTTTGTATTTTATAGGTCGTCTATCGACTTCTCGTATAAAAAAGATATCCCGCTCTTCATCATATATCGCACTTGTATCATCTTCAGCCCCGTCGAGAGTGTCTATGTACTCGTCATCGGTATAGAGTATACCGATGACAAAGTCACTTCCGTCTACTACTGGATATGCTCCGTACCAGTCATAGCTGTCTATGATGTCTGGCGTATACTTTTTATCAAGAATTTTATTTTTAAATTCCTGATACTCGTCATCTTCCATCCCTACAATTGATGGTACATCAAAATCAAAATTTTCCATCTCAAACTCCTTTAATATTTTTTATGCCACTTTTAAAATTTTAGGCGGCATTG
>CAZXCK010000170.1:0-2462 GCA_964639225.1 uncultured Anaerolineaceae bacterium
GCGCGATTGTTGTGTCATCTGGCCTTACCCATCTTTCTTCATCATACGCCCGCACCTTCGTAAGGGCGCGCTATACCCCACCCGGACAATCCGGCCACCACCGCGTAGGGACGCGCTTCTGCGCGTCCGCATCACACCCCGCCCGGACACCCCCGCACCATCGCGGGGACGCACTACACCCCGCCCGCCCCCATCATCTCTTTTGTGTCTCTTTAGCAGACACGCTTCCTGTAGCCTGCTGCAAGCAGCTTGTGTTTTAACACCGGGCGGGACCGATCTGCCCCTTTACTCCGCTTTGAATCCTTAATTCACCGCCCCCGCACCCGCCGCCGAACACCGCCCGGCACCAGCCACCGGAACACCAGCCGCGCCCCCAGAATCATACCCAGCGGGTCCACCGGCCAGCGGACCACACCGGCGCGCCAGTAAGCAGCGGCCAGCCCCAGATCGTCCGGCGCGTATTGCAGCGCGTAATGCCCGGCCTCATACTCGATGCGGGCGTAAACGCGCCGCTCGAACCAGCGCCCCAGCCGGTGACCGGGCGCAAAATGCTTGTCAGCGATGCGCGTGAACATGTCATGAATCAGTTCCGGGTCGCGCGGTTTGTTGCTGGCATGGGCGCGCACGCGCACCAGCGGCTCGCTGATGACAGCCACCTCGTCATGTGCGGCGACCCGCAGCCAGTAGTCGCGGTCCTGACCCATGCGCAGCGATGGGTCGAATGTGCCCGTGCGCTGCACCGTATCTTTGCGCAAAACCACCCCCGACAGCGACACCTTGCAGCGCAGCAGAAAGCGGCGATACACCCGCCCCTCGGCGCTCAGGCGATGTGTCGCCAGCGGCTGATTATCGGCGTCCACCATCACAAACGACGTGTAGACCATGCCCACCGCTGGCCGTTCACGCAGCATATCCACCGCCTGCGCCACCAGCCCCGGCTCCAGCAGATCGTCATCGTCCAGCAGCCCGATGAACTCACCCCGCGCCGCTTCCAGGCCGGTGTTGCGCGCCACCGACGAGCCGCCATTGGCGATCGCCACATAGCGCACCCGCTCGCCGAAACCGGCCACCACCGCCGCCGTGTCGTCGGTGGAGCCGTCATCGACGACGATCACCTCAACCGGCGCATACGTCTGCGCCAGCGCGCTCTGAATCGCCTGGCCTAAAAAGTTCGCCCGGTTATAGGTCGGAATGACAATGCTGACGAGTGGGTTGGTCATAATCCGTTGGCGGCGCTGTCGCGGATGACATCGCGGATGGTCTGCCGGTAGATATGTGCTTCTTCTCGTGCGGCGGAGTCTCGGCGACCCTGCCAGCCGCGCCGCGCCGCTTTGATCGCCAGTTCGACGACGAAGCCCGCCTTCAGCAGCCACACCGCCCCGCGCTGGCCGCGCTTGCGAAAATAATGCAGCGGACTGGTGTGATAACTGCGCGTGCTGATGCGATGGGCGCGCCTGACACTCGACGAGCCGCCATGCGTCACGCAGGCGCTCGGCAAATATACTACACGCCAGCCCGCCTGACCAGCGCGCTGGCACAGGTCAACATCCTCGGCGAACAGGAAAAAACGCTCGTCGAAACCGCCCAGCGCCTCATACACCCGGCGCGGCAGCACGATGCACGAACCTTGCAGCCAGTCCACGTCCAGCGGAGCCTGCGCCGCGCGCAATCGCTCCGGCATGTCGCCGTAAGCCAGGCGCGGCCAGCGATTCGCCAGCCCCAGATACACCGCCAGCACCCGGCCCGGCGTGTACGCCGGGCGCGCGCTCATGCTCACCTGGCCGCCCTCATCGACCGTGCGCGGCCCCACAATGCCCGCGTCCGCCTGGTCACGCACATACGCCACCAGCGCCGCCAGCGCATCACGGTTCAGCCGCACATCGGGATTGACGATAGCGATAACATCGCCGCTGGCATGGCCCACACCCAGATTGTTGCCCGCGCCATAGCCCAGGTTAGCCCCCGCCTCGACCAGCCGCACAGCGGGAAAATCGCGCCGGATCAGGTCCGGCGTGCCGTCGCTGCTGGCGTTATCCACGACGATCACCTCGTCGGCGGCATCCAGCAGATCGCCCAGGCACCCCGCAATGACATCGGCGGCGTTGTAGGTGACGACCACCGCCGACACGCTCATGACGCCGGCTCGGACTCGCCATCGCCCGATTTGAGCAGCGCGCCGATCTGCTTCTCGACACCGGCCAGCAGGCGCTCGGTCGTCGCCAGCCCGAACCGCTGATCTTCCGGCTGCGCCCGGATTTCGACCAGCCGGGCGCGGTACTGCTGCGCCGCCCGGTACAGCCCGGCCAGCTTCTCGCGCACCGCATCCGGCAGATCGTCAGGGATCGGCGGTGGCTCCACTGACTCTGATTCCGACTCTGGCTCCGGCTCCGCCTTTGACTCCGCTTTGCCATCCGCTTTAGTGCCCGCTTCAGCGCCAGCTTCAGCGACCGCTTTAGCGACCG
>CAZXCK010000170.1:2562-5779 GCA_964639225.1 uncultured Anaerolineaceae bacterium
CCATCCGCTTTAGTGCCCGCTTCAGCGCCAGCTTCAGCGACCGCTTTAGCGACCGGCTCCGTCTGGCTGACCGCTTTCGCTTCGGGCTTATCCGCCCCGCCGTCTGCTGGCGACTCTGCCGGGGTTTCCGCCTGATCGTCCGTCTTAGCCCCGGACGACTTATCGCGCATCCGGCGCGTGCTGATGCCCGTCGTGTACACGCTGACCGTCTGCGTCTCGGCGTCGTAAGCCGCCGCCCCGTCGATCACCAGCTCCCGGTCGGCGTGCTTGAGCTGTTCCTCGACCTTGCGCCACTGGCCGCTGCTCACGTAAACCGTGTACAGCGTCGGCTCGGCGGGGAAGGGGGGCAAACCGTGCGGCAGAACCGGATGGTTAGCCTCGTGGGCCATCACCAGCACCACCACCTCGCGTTTTTTCTCGTAACGGCGCGGACGCCCGATCAGTTTAACCTGCATCTCGCTTATCTCCCCTCGCTTTTTGACCAGCCCCGCCACCAGACCGCGCCGCTGCTCCCAGTCGAACGCCGGGCGCGATTTATAATACGTCTTGATGTGCCGTCGCTGCGCCGCGTTCAGCCGGGAGAAAATCTCGCGCCGCTGGGCAGAGTTCAGCCTGCCGCGCACCAGATAAAAGAACACCCCGCCCGGTGTGCGCCGCCGCTTGCCGTTTTCGATGGGCATGCCGCCCTCGGCCTCGACCTTCTGCGTCTCGGCCAGCGCCTCGCGCGCGAACGACTCCCCCTGCTGCCGCACAATGCGCGCGATCTGCTTGCTGGGGCCTAGCGACGTCTCGCCCAGCGTTTCAGCAATCACCCGCACCGCCTGGCGCTCACTGTCCGATAGCCGCGACCGCGACCGCGACCGCGACCGCCCCTGCTTGCTGTCTTGGTCTGTACTCAATGGATGTCGCCTCACAGCCCGCCTGTATCATACCGCACATTTTAACACACTCCGCCACTCCTAAGGGCGCACCACACCGCGCCCGGCCCCCGCACCCTTCGTAAGGGCGTGCTACAGCGCGCCCGCCGCCTCTGCCATCCGCGCGCCCGCGTTTGTGTCCCTTCAGTGGACACGCTTCCTGTAGCCCGGTGTTTTAACGCCGGGCGGGACCGCTCCCACCCCCCATCCGTTAACCAATTCTAACCCCAAAAACCGAACATCCGTGCTATAATATCACTACATCGCCGCCGGATTCCCGCCCACCATCACCGCAGCGGTGCTGCACTAAAAAACAATCCATTGCAGCACTATACTGCTGCAAACTGCAACAAAAAGAGCGCCCCGCAGGCGCTCTCTGAAACGGATACATCGGTAGGGTTATTGCGGTCTGTTCTGCGACGCCAGGTGCTCCTGGTAGGCTTTCCAGCCAGGGCACCAGGTCGTATGCCAGCGCCAGAAGCGCCCTAACAGTGACTTGGGTTTGGCTTCGCCGCGTTTGCGCAGGCCGCACGTCTCACACCCGAACTTGGTTGGTTCTGCGGTCATCTCTCGATCCCTCCCGCGTTATGTGTCTCATTACACTATACGCGGAATGGCCATCCAGGTTGCGCAGACCAGCCAGACCCTTAACACATCCGAGTAGATAGAAAGCGATTTTGCTGCTAGAATCGAACATAACACACAAACAAATATCGTAATTTCCGGGGAAGCGACATGGATAACGCCTTTTGGTATGTGCTGCACTGCAAACCACGCAAGGAAAGCCAGGTTTACGGTTATCTCCAGGGACAGCGTACCGATCACGATCTCGAAATCTACTATCCCACCATCAAGGTGAAACCGGCCAACCCGCGCGCGGCGAAGATACGCCCGTACTTTCCTCGTTACCTCTTTGTGCGCGCCGATCTGGAGCGGGTTGGCGTGCGTACGCTCCAGTGGACGCCCGGCAGCACCGGACTGGTCCGCTTCGGCGGCGAACCGGCCACCGTCCCGGAGAGCTTCATCAGCGCCCTGCGCCAGCACATCGCCGAGGCCCAGGCCGCCCGCGATCCGAGCCTGGGCGACCTCAGACCCGGCGATACGGTGCGCATCACCAGCGGCGCCTTTGCCGGGGCCGAGGCCGTCTTCGACACACGCCTCAACGGTGAAGCCCGCGCTCAGGTGCTGCTCGACTGGCTGGGACGCCGCCTGCGCGTCGCCGTCGACGCCCGCGCGCTGGAACGCCCGCCACGTCGCAGACGCCGCTGATCGCTACTCGCTGAAAACCAGCATATCCCGGTTCGCCAGGTACCAGTCGATGGTCTGGCGCAGCCCCTCATCGAAACCGACCGCCGCCCGGAAGCCGAAGGCCGCTTCGGCCTTGCTGGTGTCCAGCTTGCGGCGCGGCTGGCCGTTGGGCTTGGTCGTATCCCACACGATCTGCCCCTCAAAGCCGGTCAGCGCCTGGACCTTCTCCGCCAGCTCGCGGATGCTGATCTCAAAGCCGCTGCCCAGGTTCACCGGGCCGGGATCGTCGTGCTTCTCGGTCGCCAGCAGGATGCCCTCGGCGGCGTCGGCGGCGTACAGGAACTCGCGCGTCGGGCTGCCATCGCCCCACACCACCAGCTCGCGCTGGCCGCTGTCCTGCGCGTCGATACACTTCTTGATGAGCGCCGGGATGACGTGCGACGACGCCGGGTTGAAGTTGTCGCGCGGGCCGTACAGGTTGGTCGGCAGCAGATGCAGCGACTCGAAGCCGTACTGTTGCTTGTACGCCTCGCCCTGGACCAGCAGCATCTTCTTCGCCAGCCCGTAGGGCGCGTTGGTCTCTTCCGGGTAGCCGTCCCACAGGTCGCTTTCCTTAAACGGGACCGGCGTGAACTTGGGATACGAGCACACCGTGCCCACCGTGACGAACTTGCGCACGTCCGCGCGCCAGGCTTCGTGCATCAACTGCACGCCCATCATCAGATTGTCGTAGAAGAAGTCCGCCGGATGCTCGCGGTTGGCGCCAATGCCGCCCACCGACGCCGCCAGATGGATGATGACATCCGGGCGCGTATCGCCCAGCAGCGCCAGCACCGCCTCGCGCTGGCGCAGGTCGTAATCGGCGCGGCGGGGCACGAACACATCCTGCGCGCCGCGTGCCCTCAGCGCCTCGACCACAAACGACCCCAGGAAGCCAGCGCCCCCCGTGACCACAAATCGGTTATCCTGCCAGAAGTTCATCAGCTATCGCCTTTGACTGCATGAGTCTCGTGTTGCCTGCTCTTATACCGTCAAATGTGGCGATTAACAAG
>CAZXCK010000170.1:5879-7625 GCA_964639225.1 uncultured Anaerolineaceae bacterium
ACTTCTCTGCCACTCAGCCTACGCAGTCTGGCCATAGGGGAACAACATCCTCAGTTCAATGCGCGGATTCGGAACGAGGTGGTATTCGGCCAGCGTATCGATGTCACCCAGACAGACATCGAGCGCCTCACCGAGGTTTCGCCGCAGCTCTTCAAAGGTCTTGCCGTCCGTCACCAGCCCGATCTCATCGTTTGTGGCGACATAATAGGGATAACCCACATCATCCTCTGCCTGACCGTCGAAGTATTCAACCGTAATGGTCAGGGTATCGCGTACCTGTGGCATGACTGACTCCTCACACACTCACTACACCCCATTATACCAGCCCTCAAAGACACCAGAGCGCAAAAACGCGCGATGGTCTATACTCGGTATCAGCTTCCCTGAATGACACCACCAAGAGGCATGTTCCGATGCAAACTCGCGCGCCACAGAACCTCAGGCTCATGTTACTGATTGCCTTCTATTCGTTCATGGTGCTGGGCGTCCTACCCGGCGTGCTGAACATCGCCTGGCGGCATATGCAGGTGACCTTCAACGTCGACCTGGATGCGCTGGGCGTGCTGCTGCTGGCCTTCACATCCGGCAGGCTGCTTATGGCCTTTAGCTGCGGCTGGCTGATCGGTCGCGTCGATATCGGCAGAACGTTGCTGCTGGGCGCCACATTGTCGATCTGCGGTATTCTGGCCGGCGCGTTAGCGCCTGCGTGGGCATTCATGCTGGTATCCGCGTTTGTGGCGGCCATGGGCGCGGGACTCATTGACGCGGGCATGAACACCTTCGCCGCCGCTCATTATGGTAAGGGGCCGATGAACTGGCTGCACGCCTTCTTTGGTGTGGGCCTGACGATTGGCCCGTTCCTCGTGACGTTTTTTGTCGTCAACCTGGACCAGACCTGGCGGCTGGCTTATGGGACCATCGCTGTCCTGCAGGGTGGCTTTGTCGTGGCTCTGCTGCTGACGTTCCGCCAATGGCGTATGCCGGCAATCGACGAGGCCGATCTGGACGAAAACAACCGCAGCACAGCCACCATCGTCCAGAGTCTGGCTGTTCCGGCAGTTCTGGTCAGTATTATGATGTTCGCCATCTATGGCGGCCTGGAGATCGCCACCGGTCAGCTGACGAACACGCTGTTCATCGACAGTCGGGGAGTCACGCAGGAGGTGTCGTCGTTCTGGATCAGCCTGTATTGGCTCAGTTTCACCATCGGACGGATGATTATCGGCTCCATTGGCGACCGCATCACCAGTGTGACGCTCATGCGGCTGAGTATGGGCGGCGCACTGCTGGGTACGCTCATGCTGTGGCTCAACTTCACCAACATGGTCGGTTTTCTGGGGCTGGCCCTGCTGGGCTTTTCACTGGCGCCCATGTTCGCCACGTTCATCAACGATACACCGCGTCGGGTGGGCAAGCGTCATGTCGCCAACGCTATTGGCTTCCAGATTGGCTTTGCCGGGCTTGGCGGTGCCATGCTCGCCGGGCTGGCGGGTTTGCTGGCGGCCCACTTCAGCCTGGAGCTGATCGGCCCGTTCCTGTTTGTCAACGCCATCGCCATGCTGGTCATCTATGAGCTGACGCTGCCGCGCGGCGCGCCCCAGGCTCCCAGCGTCAAACCGGATGTTCTGACCGGCTGAAGGTCGATGCGCGCGGCCTCATGAAACAGGGTGGGGCGCTGATGCACTTTAACGAATTGATGCGGATAAACCGATCTTGTAGCATGCCTTCGCCAGCGGTTCAAAACCG
>CAZXCK010000171.1:0-7446 GCA_964639225.1 uncultured Anaerolineaceae bacterium
GACCGCTTTGAGCGGTTCACAATGAAAGCCCCCGGCTTTGCCGGGGGATGGTTACTGGAGCCCCTGGGAGGCGTCGATCCCCAGGGTGGCCTCCGGTACCAGCTCACGATAGAGCGCGATGAGCTTCTCGAATTCCCGCGGCCAGTTATATCGGCGTTCCACGGCCGCGCGCCCGCGGCGTCCCATCTCCCGAGCCGCCAGCGGATCATCTCTTAGTTGCCTGATCGCTGCGGCCAGTCGCTCCGGGTCCTGCGGGGGGACGAGCAGGCCGCAACCGGCTTCCTCGACCACCTTCCGGTAGAGGGGAAAGTCGGAGACGATCACCGGCAACCCCAGCAACATGTACTCGAACATCTTCGTCGGGAACGACTCCAGGTAATTCTCCAGAGGGGCCAGGACGGCGACGCCCACGTCGCAGGCGGCAACGTGACACCATGCCGCCTGGGGCGTCATAGGGCCCCGGAAGGTCACGCCAGCGAGACCTGCGGCCTCGGCGCCAGCCTCGCAGGCTGCCTTGTACTGGGGGCTGATCCGTCCAATACAATCGAATCCGATGCGATAACCCTGCTGGTGCAAAATGGCGAGTGCCGCGAGGACGTTATCGATGCCGCGTGCCCGTGAAACTGCGCCCAGATACCCGATGGAGAACTCGCTCGAGGGGGAAGCCGGCTCGACATCGCGAAATAGTGCGGGATCGGGGAAGTTCTGGACGACGACCGTCCGCTGCAGGTGAGAATAGTCCTTCCGGTAGGACTGCTCTGCGAAGACCACGGGTATTCCCGCCAGCAGGGATTTCTCGAGTCGACGATACACTGCGGCCACGAGGCGCCTGATCGGGGCGGGAATCCAGGACTTGGTGCGGATCGCTCGAGGTGTGTTCTCGTGCATGTCGAACACGACCCGGTGGCCTTGGCGGTCCAGTCCCCAGGCCAGGAGCAGGAGTTCAGGGTCGTGGAAATGATAGATGTCCCCCGCGAGCGTTCGCGCGATTCGCGAGGCGCGCCAGGTGTTGAGCCAGAACCTGCGCCAGCGGTTGGCCTCCTCCGGCAGGAGGTGGATCGTCAGGCGAGGATGGACGCGCGAGACGACGGCCTCGTCGCCCGGAATGATCAGGTGGACGTCATGGCCGCTCTCGGCGAGCGAGCGGCACATCTTCTGGACGATGCGGATGTCGTGCCAGGGATGGACGGTCGAAACGTGCACGATTCTCAAATCCGCCGCTCCCGCCACTCGGGTTCAGACAGTCGAGACCACTCTATTCGTTCTGCCCGGCCGTCTTCCGGAAGTAGACGAGTCCGTTCCGGCGGGCCTCTTCAGAGAAGCCGACTTTCCTGTAGAATCCGATCGCACGTTCATTGACCTCGTGGACTGATAGTCCGTAGGACTGACCCGCCGGCAGACCGGCTTCGAATGCGGCGACCAGGCGGCCTGCGATTCCGCGGCCCTTGGCGGTCTCGGCGACGGCGATGGACAGGAGTCTGACGTCGCCCGCGGGGTGCCGGTCGGAGGAGTCTCTGCCTCGGCGGGCAAGTCCCACGGCACGGGTCGCGGCTTGCCACCAGATCGAAGGTCGGAGCGCTGTCTCGAGGATCAGACGTCGTCGATGGGCTCGAAGGAACTCCCCCCGGCGCTCTTGGAGGACCTCCCCGGGACCCCCGACCACGAAGCCGGTGACCTGACCATCCGACTCCGCAACGAAGAACAGCGTATCGGTCGCCAGGGTATGGTAGAAACGCTGGAGGGTGGCGACAGAATACTGGCCGAGGAAGTGGTCGTCGAATTGTTGCTTGTGGATGGAGGCGACCTGCCCCATGTCCTGGGCGCTGGCCTTGCGGACCTGGCAGGGGCTCTCCTGTGCCTTGCTTCGGTTCATTCGCCTCGCTCCTGTGCGGGCCGGGGACGGCCGCTCATCTCGGAGTCGACGGTGACTTTCCTTGACGGCATCCGTCGTGGCAAGCAGAACTTGCTTGACGATCGCGACGACCGCGCAACAATCTCGGGTCAACAGTATTCGAAGCAGTGGGAGAGACCACGTGATCACGATCGTCGATACCGGTCTGGCCAATGCGGGTTCGGTGCGCAGCATGCTGCACCGGATCGGCGCCGTCGCCGAGATCAGCGCCGATCCGGCAGCGATCTCGGTTGCGGACAAGCTCATCTTGCCCGGAGTCGGTGCGTTCGATCGCGGTATGCAACGGCTTGCCGAACTGGATCTCGTCGGTGTTCTGGCCGAGAGAGTCCACGAGCGGAGGGTTCCGATCCTGGGAATCTGTCTCGGAATGCAACTTCTGACCCGGGGGAGCGAGGAAGGGGAGATGCCGGGTCTTGGTTGGATCGACGCGGACACCGTGAGGTTCCGTCCGCCACCATCGGGGGAGCCTCTCCGCCTGCCGCACATGGGCTGGAGCGAGGTTGTTCCCCGGAGACCTGATGGGCTGCTCCGATCCGTCGAGGGTGAGCTTCGCTTCTACCATATTCACTCCTACCACGTGGTCTGCGACCACGAGGCAGACGTCCTGGCGACGACCACCTATGGGTACGAGTTCGCCTCGGCGATCCAGCAGGAGAACATCCTCGGCGTCCAGTTCCATCCCGAGAAGAGCCATCGCTTCGGAATGGCCTTCCTTCGCCGTTTCGCCGAGGTCACGTGAGATGCTCGGAACTCGAGTCATGCCGTGTCTGCTGCTCGACGGTGAGGGCCTCTACAAGACGGTTCGCTTCAAGGATCCCAAGTACGTCGGAGATCCCATCAATGCCGTGCGGATCTTCAACGAGCGGTTCGTCGATGAGATCGTCTTTCTGGACATCTCCGCCAGCAGAACTCATCGAGGTCCGAACTACGAAGCCGTTGCGGCGATCGCCGAGGAGTGTTTCATCCCGCTCTGCTATGGCGGAGGAGTTTCGTCCGTTGACCAGGCGCGGCGCCTGTTTGGACTCGGAGTCGAGAAGATCTCGCTGAACACCGCCGCGGTCCAGCGGCCCGAATTGATCGGTGAGATGGCGTCGACGTTCGGGAGCCAGAGCGTGATCGTCGCCATGGACGTGGGGCGAAACTGGACCGGGAGGTCCCAGGTCAGGCTACAGAACGGTCGCCGGAACACGGGTCTGGAGCCCGTCAGCTGGGCCAGGCGTGCGGTGGATCTCGGGGCCGGTGAGCTGCTTGTCAACAGCGTTGATCGCGATGGCACTGGGAAAGGCTTTGATCTGAAGGTGCTAGCCGCCGTGACAAGCGCCGTGGACGTTCCGGTGATCGCCTGCGGCGGTGCGGGAACCCTCGAGCACCTGTCCGACGCAGTGCTGGAGGCCGGAGTCGCGGCGGTCGCCGCCGGTAGTCTCTTCGTCTTCAAGGGCAAGCATCGGGCGGTGCTGATCAATTATCCGTCTCAGGCTGAACTCCGGGAATTGCCTGGAATCGGGCTCAGTCGCTGAGATGGGCGACCGTCCGATCTTCTGCCCGTCGCCGAGAATTCGCGGCCGCTCCTTCCGAGAGGGCAATCGATCATGATCAGCGAATCCGGAACCCAGATCTGTTCGCGTTGTGTGATGGATGCGTCCGATCCAGACATCACCTTCGACGCGGCTGGCATCTGTCATTATTGCCGACGCTATGAACCCCTCCTTGCCCGCCTCTCGTTGACGGCGGAGGAGTCTCGGCGCCAGCTGACATCCATTGCGGAGCGAGTGCGCGCGGCTGGGCGAGGACGGGAATACGACTGTCTCGTCGGTGTCAGTGGCGGCGTCGATAGCTCCTATGTGGCGTACCTTGCGAAGCAGCTGGATCTGCGGCCCATGGTCGTGCACCTGGATAACGGCTGGAATTCCGAGATCGCCGTCGAGAACATCCGCGGAATCGTCGAGAAGCTCGGCTTCGACCTCTTCACCACCGTGATCGACTGGGAGGAGTTCCGCGATCTCCAGCGCGCGTTCTTCCGCGCCTCCGTGGTGGACATCGAGATGCTGACCGATCACGCCCATGCTGCAGCCACCTACTCCATCGCCCGCAAGAACGGGATCCGGTACGTTCTTTCCGGGAGCAACCTCAATACCGAGCACGGCATGCCACCATCGTGGAGCTGGCTCAAGCGGGATCTGACCAATATCAAGGCCATCCATCGGCGGTTCGGCGAGCGAAAGTTGCGGTCTTACCCCACGCAGAGTCTCTGGCAGTGGACCGTGAACCGGGCCCTGAAGCTGGTCGAGCCTGTTCGGATCCTCGAATCCGCGAACTACCGCAAGACCGATGCGATGAAGGTCCTTCACGAGGAGCTCGGCTGGCGCTACTACGGCGGCAAGCACTACGAGTCGGTGTTCACGAAATTCTACCAGGCCTATTTCCTGCCGGAGAAGTTCGGAATCGACAAGCGCAAGCCACACCTGTCCTGCCTCGTTCGCAACGGAGAATTGAGCCGCGACGACGCCCTGGCTGAACTCGACGAGCCGCTCTACGACCCCGTCGAACTGAGGGCGGAAAAGGAGTACGTTCTCAAGAAACTCGGATTTTCCGAGGAGGAGTTCGCCGAGATCATGTCGCAACCGATCCGCAGACACGACGAATACCCTTCCAGTGTCCAGGTCTACGATCGCCTACGCGGCCTCAAGGGCCGGCTGAGGACGGCCTTGCGAATCCGGTCCAGGGGAGGCGGCCGCTGAAGATCCTCTACGTCACCGAGACCTGGTCGGGTTTGCGAGATGTCTTGCTCGAGGGCGCTTGCCCGCGAGGGATGCCGGGATTTCTCAAGCCTCTCGCCGAGTTCGTGAGGCTCGGCCATACCGTGGACGCGGTGGCTGTTCTCGAGCAGCCGGTCGCCGTGAAGCAGGAGAACCTCGAACGCCTTGGCTTCCGGCGTCTCGAACTCGTCCGATGGTCCAGCCGGGGGGCCGCCCATCGGCTGCGTTCCATGCTTCGGCTCTATTGTCGGGTGTCGGGGATGATCAGCCGGGATTCCTATGACTTCGTCTATGGCCACGGCTCTGTAGGCACCATTGCCAACCTGGTGGCCCTCCGCGCGGGGCTGCCATGTGGGTGCAGGCTCTATGGGACCAAGGGGCTGGCTGCGGAACTGTCCCGAGCAGGGGCGAGCGAACGGGGTCGCTGGCGCGTGTTCTGGCGTCATCCACTTCAGGTCGGGGCTTTCCTGCTTCGCAAGGATTTCCTCCTCGTCACGGACGACGGATCCCGAGCGGACGAGGTCCACGAGATCATTGGCCGAGCACGGTATCAGTTTCACTTCTGGCGCAACGGAGTCGATGCTCCTCCCGAGCCTGGACACCTGGCCGCGAGCGCACCTGGCGTGCCCGGGCCGTATCTGCTCATGCCGGGCCGGGTCGCGCCCAAGAAGCAGCAGCATCTGGCGCTGGATCTGCTGCGAGAACTCGATGGGCGGACCAGAGACGCCGTCAAGCTCCTGATCGTCGGGCACGTGACCGACTCCGGGTATCATGCGAAACTGCTGGACCGGATCGTCAGGAGTGGGCTGGAGAAACAGGTCGAGTTCCTCGGTCCGCAGCCACCCGCCGAGGTCGCTGCGCTGGCCGCCGGTGCGCTGGCGGTCCTCTCGCTCCAGCGAGTGAGCAACCTGGGCAACGTCGCCCTGGAGACGGTGGCCCAGGGGGCGGTCCTGATCACCCTGGCAGACGGTTCTCTGGACTTCCTGGTCGAGAACGGGGTGTCTGGGTTCCTGGTGCGGGACATGTCGGACGCGGCGTCTGCCGTGGTCGCGCTGCTGGAGGACCCAGATCTGCGCGACGGGGTTGGAAGTCGAGCGAAAGCCGCGGCGCATCAGCGTCTCGGCTCCTGGCAGGACCGTGTGGCGCGGGAGGTCGATCTCGTGACGAAATCGGTCGAACAGGCGAAGCGGAGATAGGATGGACTTCAAGAGGGCTCTTGTCCTGGCCCCGCACACCGACGATGGCGAGTTCGGCTGTGGCGGGACGATCAGCCGACTCGTCCGCCAGGGGTGCGCCGTGCACTACGTGGCGTTCTCCATCTGCGAGCAATCGGTGCCCGAAGGGCTGCCCCGGGATATCCTCGCGACCGAGGTGATGGCAGCGACCGCGGTTCTGGGAATCGACGCCGATCGGGTTCATGTGAACCGATTGCCGGTCAGGAGCTTCCCCGAGCACCGCCAATGGATTCTGGAGGAACTGATCAGGTTACGCCGCGAGGTGGCGCCGGAACTCGTCTTGACCCCGGCGTCCTTCGACGTGCACCAGGACCATCAGGTGGTCCACCAGGAGAGCGTCCGGGCATTTCGGAGCTGTTGCTTGCTCGGATACGAGTTGCCGTGGAACAACCTCGAGTTCAGGCACGGAGTGTTCGTAAGGCTTGAAGAGGCTGACCTCGATCGCAAGCAGGCGGCGATCGCGTGCTATGAGTCGCAGGCGTTCCGCGCCTATTCCCGGGATCGGATGTTCCACGACCTCGCGGCGCTCCGGGGCGGCCAGTGCGGCCATCGCCATGCAGAGGCGTTCGAGAATCTCCGCTGGATCCTCTGAGGCCTCCAGGGGCAGAGTTCTCCAGGCGGATATATTTAGACCCTGGGCTGCCCCAGCCGGCATAGCTTCGGCTGGAAGCGCATGGGAACCTCACAGCCGGTCTCGATCGACTCGTAGATCGCCATGATCAACTCGAGGCTCTTGCGCCCCTCGAGCCCATCGACGAGC
The DNA here is from genome assembly GCA_964639225.1 of uncultured Anaerolineaceae bacterium. Classification (GTDB taxonomy): domain Bacteria; phylum Chloroflexota; class Anaerolineae; order Aggregatilineales; family Phototrophicaceae; genus CAZXCK01. Next base: position 6,664 of record CAZXCK010000171.1, read on the forward strand.
TGCTCCCGGCCCGTGCGAATGCAGTCGATCACGTGCTCGTAGTACGACCGATGCCCGAAACCGTAGACGTCGGGAGGATTGACCGAGTACTCGGCAAGCACGCGCTCGTCATCCTCGGTCTTCTCGGTGAAGTTCCACGTCTTCATCTCGTTGAGCGCGAAACCACCGACCTCCACGGTGCCCTTCTCGCCGAGAATCGAGAGCGACCCTTCCAGGTCGACCGGTCGGGTCGCCGTGGTCGCCTCGATGACTCCAAGAGCACCATTATGGAATCGCAGCACGACCACGGCGGTGTCCTCGGTCTCGATGTCGACCAGGGCGGTTCGACTGACTCCGTAGACCGTGTCGACTTCGCCCATCATCCACTCCAGCACATCGATGTGGTGGCTGGCCTGGTTGGTGAGAACGCCACCGTCGAGAGCCCAGGTCCCCCGCCAGGGATCCTGGTCGTAGTACTCCTGGGTTCGGCACCAGCGGACCCTCACCGTGCCGATGATGAGCTTGCCGAACCGGCCGGCATCCAGAGCTTCGCGCGTCTTCACGATCGGAACGTTGAATCGGTTCTGCTTGATCACGAATAAGCGGACCTGGTGCTCAGCGCAGACCCGGATCATCTCATCCGCATCGTTCAGCGTCAGTGCCATGGGCTTCTCGACCACCAGGTGGCGCCCGTAGGGCGCAAGCTCCAGGACATGCCGGGCGTGGCGGCCACTCTCGGTGAGGATCGAGACGACATCGATCGGCACGCCACTCCTCACCATTTCGTGCATGTCGCCAAAATGG
>CAZXCK010000172.1:0-7413 GCA_964639225.1 uncultured Anaerolineaceae bacterium
CCACCCACGCGGTTTGTTGTGTCATGCCCATAATGGGAGTAAGATTACATACAGACAGGTGCTGCAGGGGACAAGCGAGCTTATATGGTCGGCCCAATCGAGTATTATGGTGGTGGTTTGGCGCGCCAGTGGATTGATGACAACCAGATCGTCATCATCATCACGGTTGGCGACATGACCCATGCTGGCATCGACGCCTGGGCCGATCTGCTGGTGGATACCGTTCGCGGCTGGCCGCCAGACAGGCCCATCCTCATTCTGCACGACCTGAGCCACCCCAACCAGGGCTTCACCAGCTATGCCCGCGAGCGCGCCGCCGACCTCTACACGGCGCTGCCGTCTGACCGCGAGGTGTACCATGCGCTGGTGGTCAATGTGAGCTTCGTCCGGGCGATGATTAACTTCTTCCTGCGCCGGCGCCGGTCCAGCATGGGCAAGCTGCACGAGCGCATGTTTACATCAAACCGTGAGGCGCTGCGCTGGCTGCGTCATGTGTTGAGCTACGACCCCAAAGACGACACCCAGCCCGTTCGCTGAGGCGGTTATGTTTCGCCCAGGTCGCGCAGGCGCGCCTGCCAGCGTTCGACCAGGCGGGTATAGGTCGCCTCGCTGATCTCGCCGCTGGCCAGCCGCATATCGAGCTGGTCGAGCATGGCGCGCACCTGCTGCGCGTCGAAGCTGGCCGGGTCGGCGCTGGGCGATGAGGTGGGTGGACGGCCCAGCGTGGGCCAGTCCGGTTTGCGGCTGCGGAGTTTTTCCAGCGTGTCGGGCGTGGCCGGGAAAGACGGCTCGCGCTCGCCGGGAAGGGGCACGCTCCCTGGCGGGAACTTTTCCAGCGCGCTTTCGGCACGGCTGCGCACCCAGCGGCTGGAGTCGGTGGTGGCGACTTCGTAGAGTGGCTGCACGGCTCGCTCGTCCTGAATCTCGCCCAGCAGATCGGCGGCGCTGGCGCGGATCGTGCTGTCTGGTGAAGTGAGCGCGTCGATCAGCGCCTCAACCGCCTGCGCGCCCCGTGCGGCCAGCCCGTCAAAAGCGGCGCGCCGGGTCTGGTTGGTGGGGGCGGCCAGGTCGGCGATCAGCCCGGCCAGCGAGTCGTCAGTCATGTGTAGCTGTCTCCCGTTTCATCGGCATACGGGTCATCGCGGATGCCGCGCATCATGGCCACCTGGATGGCTTTGGCCTTGCGCACAATCCCCTTGCGATAGGTTTGCAGCAGACGATCCAGCCGCATATCTTCGTCTTCGGTCAGCGGGCGCTCACGATGATAAACCAACAACTGGCGCAGTTCATACTGCCCCATCGGACTCATCTCGAAATCACACAAAGCGAGCACCTGCTCGTCGGACAACGATTCCACCGGCACATCGTCGGCATATTCGTCGATCCACTCGGCCAGCACATCCTCAACATCGCGCCGAGAACGGGCCGCGATCTCGCGGGCTATGGCGATAATCTCGTCGCGCAGGTAGAGCGTTACCCGTTTGCTCATCGTCACCCTACTCAAAAAGGCTTTTTCGTCAGAACGTTAAGCCCATTGTATAACGTCTGCTGGCACCGTTAACGTAAGATATTGTAGGGTAGACGAATTCAACGAATTTTTACGTTTTAACGACACTCGTCCAGCGACCCGGTCAACCGGGGGGCTGGCTGTACAGCCACCAGTACGTCGAGCGCGGGTAAACCGGCTCCAGCACCTCATCCCAGATGAAGCCCGATTCCCGGACATACGAGCGCAGTCTGCCGTCGGCCTGGTTGAGCAGCGCCCACAATTCGTCGTCACGCTCGATGTTGAGTTCGTCCATCGCGGCCAGCAGCTCCTGGACGATGGTTCGCCGCGACGCCTCCGGCCCGTAGACGCGCGCGCACAGCTTCGGGTCGCTGCGGCACTCCTCAAAGAACGTATCCATCGCTTTGAGTCGGCTTCTGGCCTCGCGCTGCATCTTCTTCTCATAGTGAACGCGCCACGCTCTCAGTACCTCGTTGTTCTGATCGACGACCGTCTTCAGCCGTTCTTTCTGCTCATCACTGAGCCGGTCGCCGAGGGCCTGCAGACGGCGGATGCGCAGCAGCAGCGCGCCGATGGTGAGGCTGGGCATTTTGCTGAACGAGAAAAAGCCGCTGGCCCCGGCGCTGCCGTAGAGCTGGTCCTGCTGCACATATGATTCCAGGTTGCGGGCCATCGCCTCGGCCTCTTTCAGGTCGCGGTCGATGTCATAGTCGCTGGCGTAGTTTTCGCTCATCGTTGCTGCTACCTTTCGCAGAATACCGGCTTGGCAAAGGTTCTGCTGACGCGCTAACGCGGGCAGGCCGGGATCGACGAGGTGTCGATGATCCATGCGCCGCCGTTGACGCCGCTGGCTACCAGCGCGATGTTGTCGCCGCGCGGTGAGTGCGACGTCAGTGCGCGCGTGTTGCTGTCGATCACCAGCGGCAGCTCGGTGAGTTCGGCCCGCTGCCCGCTGGCCAGGTCCATACATTCGAGAGTGGGCACGCCGTCGATGGGCCGTATGATATAGATCGAGGCGTCTCCGGGGCCGCTGCCCGGCACGTAGACTGGGCCGGGCCAGTTGTTGCCCGGCGGCTCGGCTTCGAACAGCAGCTCGATGCCGTCGTCGTCGGTCTGGGCCAGGTAATAGCCGGTTACGCCGTCGATGGTGGTGGTGATGACCGCCAGCGTGCCATCCGGCGAAATACCGGGGATCGTCTGCGAGGGCACGATATCATAAACCGAACGGCTGATGCGCTGGCCGTCGATGCCGGCGGTGAAGTAGCGCACGTCATCGCCCAGCGCGCCGTAATAGATAGCGACAAAACGCTCGTTGCCCGGCAGCCATTTGATATGCTGCAAACTGAAGCGTGCCAGATTATCGTACACCAACCGGCGGAAGCTGCCGTTGCGTTCGATGGTGAACACGGTGCCGATTTCGTTGCGGTAGACCCCGCGCGACTGGCCCGGCGCGAAGCTCAGGTATGAGCGATCCAGCGTATCCGGGTCTTCCAGCCCGGCCTGTGCCAGAAAGTTGGGCGTCAGCAGGTCAACGTCCGAAATCTGAATGTTGATCGGCGTGCGGCTCACCATGCTGTACAGGTACCAGTCCAGCTCGGTGAACGGGTCTTCGTGACAGCCCACCGCATAACGCATGGTGATCTCGTCCAGCCACTCGACACGCACCGCTTCCATTGACTCCGGTGTCACCCGGCGCACACCGGTCACCGGGTCCGGTTGTGGGGTGGGTTCGGTGGGGCTGGCGGCTACGTCGATGTCCACCCGGGCCAACTGCGCCGTATCGCCTTCAAACAGCTCCAGGAACAGGCGGAACGACTGTGATCTGCCGGGCTGGAGCGCGAAATCGGCCAGCAGACCCGCCCCGCAGGCATTGACCGGGCCGCCCACCCCTTCGCCGATGAGCAGGTCCGTGCTGTCGTACAGGTCAGCCAGAAGCTGAATGCTGTCGTAGGCATCGTCGCTGTTGTTCACCAGCCGCCCCTCGACGATGGGCACCATCTGGCCGAAGAGGTCTTCCGCCAGCCGCACGCGCCCATCCTCAATACTGAGTGGCGCGTCGGGCGAGGTAACGACTACCACATTGTCAAAATCGGGTGAGATATCGGCCTGCGCCGAGGCGCTATCTGCCGGGGGCCAGACGCCAGTCAGTGCCAGCGCCAGCAGCAAAAGAATTGTCAAACGCATTGGTTTTTTCCCTGACCAGGGCCGCAACAGCGCGGCAGCGAGACAGAAGTGTTGCGTTGCGCAACGGCACCGCCCCATAACAGGCGGGGCAGCGCCTCTTTTAATCATAACTCAGCACAACCGCCCCGGACAATTGAATCCCATGAGAATGCCAGGGCTATCGCATCAAATCTGGATATATAGCATAAGGGGTCCGTAAGGGCGTGCTACAGCGCGCCCGCAGTTAAACCGCTGGCGGCGCGAATGCTGAAAACCTGCCCCCAAATCCGGATGCATCCGCTCCCAACCCCCGTATACAGATAACTGCCGCCATGCTGTAAAATGAAGCCCGGCGAACGGTCCCAGCGGGGAGATGCACGATATGGCACACAACTGGCCGGTATATGGTCACGATGGCGCGGTGGATTTTCTGGTGCGCGGCATGACGAATGGCCGCCTGCGCCACGCTTATCTGATCGTCGGCGCGCCGTCCACCGGCAAGCGCACGCTGGCGCGCACCTTTGCGATGGCCCTCAACTGCGAGGACGCCGACCCGGCGCGCCGACCCTGTGGCGAATGCCGCACCTGTAGACTCATCACCAGCGGCAACCACCCGGACGTGATGACCACCGAGACCGACCCGTCCACCGGTGCGCTGAAGATCGAAGCCATTCGCGGCATCACATCGCGCATCGCCATGAAGCCTTACCAGGCCCGTTCGCGCGTGGCCATCCTGCCGGATTTCGACCACGCCCAGCCGCGCGCCCAGGACGCTCTGCTCAAAACGCTGGAAGAACCGCCGGATTACGCCGTGCTGGTGCTGCTGGCGGACTCAACCGAGTCGATTCTGCCGACCATTCTCAGCCGCAGCCAGACTGTCCAGCTCCGGCCCGCCGCCGCTTCAGTGGTGCGCGAGGTGCTGGTGCAGCGCCTGGGACTGGACAGCGAACAGGCCGATTCGATCAGCCGTTTCAGCGGCGGGCGAGTCGGCTGGGCTTTGCGCGCCGCCCAGGACGAGAGCATTCTGCAGGCGCGCGCCGAAGCCCTCGACCTGCTGGAGAGCATCATCGGCATGACTCGCGGCCAGCGTTTCGCCCTGGCCGACAAACTCAGCAACGACAAAGCCGCCCTGGCCGAACGCCTCGAACTGTGGCTCACCTACTGGCGCGATGTGCTGCTCCAGGCCGAGGGCACGCCGGTCAAAGTGTGCAACGTGGACCGTCGCGCCGCCATCGAGCGCCTGCTGTACACCGTCGATTCCGACCAGGCCCGCGCCGCGCTCCACGCCACGCGCGCGCTGCTGGATCGCCTGTCCTATAACATCAATCTGCGGCTGGCGCTGGAAGTGATGCTGCTGGATTATCCCGGTTTGGAAGTTACAGCAACTCGCTAGCGCGAGAAATCGGGCAAGTTGCCCGTTTTCAGTCCCATGATTTGCGTTACAATTTTCACTATCGTCTCTATTGTTAGCGATCATGCCCCTGGAGGATCACGCAGAATATGACCAATCAGACACATCCCCGGCTGGTGATTCCCGGTCCGGTGGAAATCCGCGAGGAGATTCTACAGGCACAGACCGAGTGGATGGTGGGCCATCGCTCGGCGGCCTTTTCCGACCTGTTCGCCCGTTTGCAGGTCAAGCTCAGGCAGGCGTTTCTCACAGAGTACCGGGTGTTCGTCGTCGGCGCGTCCGGGACGGGCCTGTGGGAAGGCGCTTCGCGGAGCTGCATCCGCGATGGCCGCAGGGTGCTGCACCTGACCGGCGGCGCGTTCAGCGAGCGCTGGGCGACGGTCAGCGAACTGAACGGCAAGTCAGTCGATGTCATTCAGGTAGACTGGGGCCAGGCGCACACGCCGGAGATGGTCGAGGACGCGCTCAAACGCCAGTCCTACGATGCGGTATGTCTGGTCCACAACGAGACCAGCACCGGCGTCCTCAACCCCATCCGCGAGATCGCCGAGGTCGTCAACCGTTACGACGATACGCTGATTATGGTCGATACGGTCAGCGGCATTCTCGGCGCGGAAGTGCGCGCCGACGACTGGGGCATCGACGTGCTGCTGACATCGTCGCAGAAGGCGTTCGCGCTGCCGCCGGGGCTGGCCTTTGCTTCGGTCAGTGACCGCGCCATCGAGCGCGCCAGGCAGGTGACGAATCGCGGCTATTACTTCGACTTCGTGACGCTGGACAGCAGCCTGCAAAAGAACAACACGCCGTCCACGCCCCCCATCTCGCTGATGTTCGCGGCGGATAAACAGCTCGACGACGTGCTGGCCGAAGGTCTGCCGAATCGCTGGCAGCGGCATCTGCGGATGCGCGACATGACGCACGCCTGGGCGCTGGATCGCGGCTTTGGCCTGTTCGCGCAGGAAGGCTATCGCTCGCCTACGGTCACGTCGATTGACAACCGCCAGCGCGGCATGGACGTCGAGGCGATGGCGGCCTTCATGCGCGAGAAGCACTTCGTTATGGACAAAGGTTACGGCAGCATCAAAGGCCAGACGTTCCGCATCGGTCACATGGGCGATATGACCATCGAGACCGTGCAGGAGATTCTGGACGGCCTGGACGAATTCCTGGCGCAAGCGTAGATCAGACGGACGAGAGCGAACCCATGACCCATCACATCCTGATTCCCGACAGTGTCGATCAGCGAGCCATCACCCTGCTGCATGAAGCCGGTATGAACGTCACCGCGCCGGGCAGCATGAGCCGCGCCGAAACGCTGGCCGCTGTCCCCGAAGCCGATGCGCTGGTCATCCGCAGCGCGACCCGCGTCGATGCCGAGATGCTCGAAGCCGCGACGCGCCTGCGCGTCATCGCGCGCGCCGGTGTGGGCGTCGATAATGTGGACCTGGTGGCCGCCACCCAGCGCGGCGTCGTGGTGATGAACACGCCGGACGGCAACACCATCTCCACCGCCGAATACACGCTGGGTCTCATGCTGGCGCTGGCGCGTCACATCCCCCACAGCTACAACGACCTGCAGGCCGGGCGCTGGGAGCGCAAGGCCTTTATGGGCGTCGAACTGCGCCGCAAAACGCTGGGTATCATTGGTTTTGGCCGCATCGGTCGGGCCGTCGCCAGGCGTGCCCAGGCCTTCGAGATGCGCGTCATCGCCCATGACCCCTACATCACGCCAGAGATGGCGATCTCGCTCAACGTGGAGATCGTCAGCCTGGACACGCTCTACGACCAGGCCGATTTCATCACGCTGCACAGCATCATCAACGATGACACGCGCGAGATGATTAACGCCGCCAGCATCGCCCGCATGAAGCCGGGCGTGCGCATCATCAACGCGGCGCGCGGCGCGCTGGTCAACGAGTACGACCTGGCCGACGCCATCCGCAGCGGTCAGGTGGCCGGGGCCGCGCTGGACGTGTACCAGCAGGAACCGCTGCCACCCGACAGCCCGCTGATCGGCCTGCCCAACATCATCCACACGCCGCATCTGGCGGCCAGCACCACCGATGCCCAGGTGCAGGTCGGCGTGGATGCCGCCCAGGAAGTCCTGGACGCGCTGACTCAGGGCGTGTATCGCAACGTGGTCAACCCGGCGGTGCTGAACGCATAATATTCGTGGGGATTTCAGCGGGGCTATCGCATCAGATATGGAGTAACTACTCAGGTAGTTGCCGGGGCACTGCCCGCCGGGACTGTGTCCCTTACACCCCGCCACTTTTTATGCAGATTAACAAATTGGTGCGGAGTATAGGGACAGGCCGGCCCCGCCCGGCGT
>CAZXCK010000173.1:0-7351 GCA_964639225.1 uncultured Anaerolineaceae bacterium
AAGTGGCTACCTATGAAGCGAACATGAGTGGGGGAATGGGGGCGAACATTGACACCCAGCGGGAGGACTCGACGAAGCCTCACCTGGCCGACATCCGCTCGCCCTTCCACCGCGTCTGCCGGCGCGCCGGCATCGAGGGCGTGACCCCGCACGACCTGCGGCGGACGTTCGCGACGCTCGCCATGCGGGGCGGGATCAGCCCGCGGGTCCTGGCCGACGGGCTCGGGCATCACGACTTGCAGAGTCAGAACTCCTACGTCTGGAGCGATGCGGAGGACGTCCGCCGGGCGGTCGAGGTTGTTGATGGGATGATTGCACCCCAGAAGAAGTGACCACGCTCGGCTGAAGAAAACCGGGAACTTGAAGCGCGCGGTCGGTTTTGATATACTGACAGAGTCAGATTGACGCGGAGCAAGTGGGGCGTAAACGGCCCGCGGCAGCCATAACATGAAGGCCCCCTGGTGGCAACAGGCCGCTACTTCCCGTTCCGGGAGGTGGCGGCTTTTTGCGTTTCGGTCAGAAGGAGAGGCCATGAACCCGATCATCACCACGCGGCACGCTAACGGCCGCATCACCGAGAAGGTCCGCTCGGCGGATTGCCATGCCTGGCTCGGCGAACCTCCCGAGACGGGCTGGGTAGTCATCGCCCACAAGATGCGCGAGATGGGGTGGGAAGGTCCCCGGCAGCTCTACTTCCCCGGCCCGGCGACGCGACCGCGACTGGGCAAGGGCTTCGAGCGCGTGATCCGGGACGCGTCGCCCTGCTGATCCACCAAGTTCCAGACCGATCACGGCAAACCAACAGGAGGAACCGAGATGACCAACGCCGTGACCAGACCGAGGACGATGCAACATGAGCACGCAACTACTGACCCCAGCCGAAGCGGCCGCCTTCCTGAACGTGACGAAGTCCGCCCTCGCAACCTGGCGGGCCCGCGGCCTGGGCCCGCCCTTCGTGCGCCTGACTGAGCGCGTCGTCCGGTACGACGAACGCGACCTCCTGGCCTGGCTGGAGAGCCGGAAGGAGGTGGCGTAATGGTCCCCCGGAACTCCGACAGCGACCAGGTGCTCACCCGGGAAGAAGCGGCGTCATTCATCGGACTGGCGCCCGCCACCCTCGCCACGTGGGCAACCCGTTACCCCGACCGGATTCCCCTGGTGAAGCACTCCGCTCGGCGCGTGGGGTACCGACTCGGCGATCTCCGCGAGTACATCGCGCGCTGTCGCAGTGAGGGGGGTTCGGTATGACGAACCTCAACCGCCAATTCAAGGAGGACCTGCTCCAGCGTGTCGGCGAGCTGCGGCTCACGGCCTTTCCGGGCAAAGAGTACGGCGGGATCTTCGACGATGTCGACGCGGCCGATGCGTGGGCCGCGGAGCAGAACGAGGAGCGCAACCTCTACTACCACTTGAACCGGGGCAAGGGTAGCCGCGCGAAGAACAAACGGCTTCGCGAAGCGCATCTGACTCAGATCGTCGGGTTCGTGGTGGACCATGACCCGCCGCGGAAAGACCTGGCTGGCGGCGACCTGGAGGCCTGGCGCGAGGCGACGCTCGCCGAGCTGCGCGCTCACGATCGGCAGCCGACCTACCGGATCGATTCGGGCCGTGGCTTCCAATCCGTGTTCCTATTCCGAGAGCCTGAGAACCTCCGCACGAATGGGAAGAGCGAACCGCCGCCGGCGGAGATCCTCTCGCTCTACAAGGGCAAGGCGAAGCGGCTCGGCGCGGAGTTCGGTAGTAGCACGGACGAGGTCGCCTTCTCGCTCGACCACGTCTGGCGATGGCCCGGCGTGGTCAACCACAAGACGGGGCGCGAGGCCGCGGTCCTCGATCACAGCGGCGTCTACTTCGACTCGGGCGACTTCCCCTCGCCGGCTCGGCCGCTCGTCGAAGAGCAACGGTCCGGGGAGTATGCGATACCGGATGGCGTGACGCCCAGGGAATCGACCGACGGCCTGCACCCGGCGACCGAGAGAACGCTGGGCATCATCCAGCGTGGATTCGATGCGGCTGAGGTCGAGGGCATCGAGCAGACTGATCGCAGTAGCGTCGCGTTACATGTCTGCTGCGACCTGCTCCGAGGCGGCCACGACGCGGACGACCTGGCCGCGGTCCTTCTGGCCGACCCGACGAAGCTGGGTATCGGACACTACGTCAGGTTCAAGCGCGTCAACGGTGAGTTCAAGGAGCGGACGGCCGCGGAGCGGGAGCGCGAGGTCTCCCGCGCCGTTGCGAAGGCCGTCGCGGCTGAGTCCAAGCAGGACGAGCTAGCGGAGCTGAACGAGAACTTCGCGGTCGTCCTCAATCTCGGCGGCCGTTGCCGCGTCGTGCGCGAGGTCTACAACGAAGCGTTAGACCGCCACATCCTCGCCAAGTTCACCTTCGAGGACTTCCGCAACCAGCACCTGAACCGCGAAGTGATGGTGCCATGCGGGACCGACAAGGACGGCAACCCGAAGCTGAAACCGGAGCCGCTCGGGCACTGGTGGTTGAAGCATCCGCAACGCCGGCAGTTCGACAAGGTCATCTTCCTGCCTGGCCGCTACGTTCCGGGCGCCTACAACCTATGGAGGTCGTTCTCGACCGAGCCGGCCGCGGGAGAGCTCCATCAAAGCTACCTCGACCACCTCTACTCGAACGTCTGTCTGGGCAATCGAGAGCACTTCACGTTCCTGCTGAACTGGATGGCGCACATCGTCCAGTTCCCGGACAGGCGAATCGGTATCGCCGTCATCCTCCGAGGCCGGCAGGGCACCGGCAAGAGCTTCTTCGCGAAGCATTTCGGCAAGCTGTTCGGTCGGCACTTCTATCACGTCACGAGCCCCAAGCATGTCGTGGGCAACTTCAACTCGCACCTCCGCGACGTCCTGGTCCTCTTCGCCGACGAGTGCTTCGTGCCTGGCAACAAGGAGCACGCCTCCGCGCTGAAAGGACTGATCACCGAAGAGACGCTGACCATCGAGGCGAAGGGAATCGACGCCGAGCTGGCGGCGAACTTCGTCAACGTGATCATGGCTTCCAATGACGACTGGGTTGCCGAGGTCGAGGCCGACGACCGACGCCTCTTCATCGTGGACATCGGCGAGGAGCATGCGAAGGACCGCAGCTACTTCGGAGCGATCGCGCGCGACCTGGAGAGCGGCGGCTACGGGCACCTCCTGCACTTCCTCCTGGAGCGAGATCTCTCGGGGTTCGACGCACAACGGCAGCTCCCGGAGACCCGCGCCAAGGACGATCAGAAGAACCTGCGAGCGTTGAGGAGCGAGGGGGCGGCGCGAGAGTTCCGGTTCCTGCGTGATGGGGGACCGCTGCCCGGCTCTTCGTTTGTCACCAAGGACAACCAGCTCTTCATCGAGACCAAGGCGCTTGCCGAGTACCAGGGCACCACTCAGGAGACGGTCGGACGATTCTTGACGACCATCGGAGGGACACCGTTCCGACCCCGCCTGGAAAACGGAGGCCGGCCTCACGGCTATCTACTCCAGACCGACCTGGCTCTCCATCGTGAGACGTGGAAGCGGCAGCATCCGGACCGCGTTGCGATTCGATGGCCCGAGACCGCGGAATGGCAGCTCGAAGCCCCGGACCCCCCGTTCTAGGTCCGGGGGTCCGGGTTCTGGTCCGAGTGGGGAAATCGCGTAAGTTATTGATATAAAAAGATATGGGAGTTCTGGTCCGGGTGTCCGGGTTGAAATCCGGGTCAGGGCCCAGAGGGGAGGAAACGGTAGGTATGTCGGTAGGTAGGGGCTGCTAGCTACAGAGCTAGAGCTATCTACTACAAATCTACCCAGACCTCCCGGACCACCCGGACCAGGTATTGTGTAGCAACGAGTTAGCCGGTCCGAGTAGCGCCTCCCCTCCTGGGCAATGGGGGACCACCCGGACACGGTCGGGCTGACTGGTCCGGGGGCTGAAGACGGTCGTGCCTCGTCCGGTCCGGCCGAGGGCCGCCTCGCGCGAGGAACTATGGGGAACAACGAGGAACTCTGCGGAATCACGAGGAACAATCGACCGCGTTGGGCTCACGGTCGATGGGGAATCGCTTCAATCAGGTGAATTCGAGGGAACCATCGAACTGTCGCAATCGTTAAAATAGTGACGCTTATACTGCATTGGGGCTAGACGAAGGCGGAACGATGCTATATAATGACGCTATGATACAAAAGCGTCATGATAAGCCCGCGAACAAGGGCAAGAAGCTGCCGCCGGAGATCCTCACGAACGAGGAGATGCGGCGCCTGCTGGATGCCTGCGGTCGAGGGGCGGCCGGCAAGCGGAATCGCGCCTTCCTGGCCACGCTCGCCGGAGCAGGGCTTCGCCTCGCCGAGGCGCTTGCTCTCGAACCGAAGGACCTGGACGAGGAGCGCTGGACGGTCCGCGTGCTTCACGGGAAGGGCGACCAGGCTCGCACCACCGTGCTCCAGCCGGCGGCAGCGCTGGCGGTGTCTGAATGGCTCCGCGAACGCGACCGCCTGGGCCTCGGACCCTACCATCCGCTCTTCTGCACGATCAGCAAGGGCGTGATGGGACGGCCGCTGTTGGAAGGCTACGTTCGGACGTTGCTTCCGCGCCTGGCCAAGCGCGCCGGGATCCGAAAGCGCGTCCACCCTCACGGCCTGCGGCACTACTACGCCGCGACCCTGCGGCGTGAAGGGGTCGATATCGCTGCGATCTCGCAGCTGCTGGGACACTCGTCGATCGCGACGACCGCGCGCTACCTGGCGCACATTGAACCGACAGCTGTCATCGAGGCTGCGCGGTCGGTCAAGGGCTGGAGTGAGTATGAGTAGGGGAACGATGGGCCCAGGCCGAAGGGCGGAAGCGATGGGGAACCATGAGGAAGGATCGGAGCAAGGAGGACGAGGAACGATGAGGAACAACGGGGCACGGTCCCCCCTCCCCGGGGGGTGGTCGCTGGTCTACTCGCTGAAACTTTACGAACGAGGGTGAAATGGGATCCGAAAAAGAGACCCGGCAATATCTCCACATCACCCCTGAACGCGAGGCCAAGTTCCTGGAGGTCCTCGCGAAGACGGGAAGTGTCAACGCTGCTTGTCAGGCGACCGCGAAGGAGGGCGCCGGACCGCGCGCCGGCAAGACCAGCTGGCATGACCATCGGCGCCGGTCGCCCGAGTTCGCTCAGCGCTGGGACGACGCCCTGATGGATGCGCTCGGCACCATCGAGGACGAGATCTATCGACGTGCGATGGAGCCCGCGACGACACCTATCACGAACCGGTAGGGCGACGTGGTTGGCCACCGCGAGGATCGGCTGTCGAGTGATCGACTCCTGCTCAGGATCGCATCCAGACTCGATCCCGAGTCCTGGGCCGAACGGCGTCGGCAGGACACTCACGTCACCGGCGAAATCTCTCACACGGCACAGCTCGCGCTGAAGCCGGCCGACGTACTGTTGCTCGACGAGGCCGACCGCGCCGAACTGATCCGATTGGTCGAGCTGATCGAAGCTCGAAAGAACGGAGACGACCCGCGTCGGATCGAAACCGTGGAGGTCGAGGACGATGAGTGATGACATCAACCGATTCCTACAAGCGGCACGCGGTGTGTGCGGGCTCGACGGCGTCTTCGTGTCCCACCTCGGAGGCGGGCCGGCCTACTTCCCGGTCGTGGACTACAGCCCGGAAGGCATCCGCGCGTGGGAGAGCTGCAAAGGTCTGGACGTCATCGACGACGAACCGACCCGCACCATCGAGGTGGCCCGCACACCGTCCGATCCTCGCCTCGAACGGATCCTCCGCGAAGGCGGCCTCGACCTCCGCCGGCCGTAGCCCTCCCGCAGGGTTTCCGCCTTTCTAGAATAGCAAACTCCAGCAAACTCGAACAAACACGCGCAAACCGTTGTCACTAAACGTGAAACGGGGGGCGTCGGGTTGGGTTGTAGGTGGTGTGATGCAGCCGGCCAGCTGGGCCGGCGAGATGCAAACTCAACCGGAGGTCCCGCTATGCGCGAACCCCTCGACCTGCTTTCCCTGGCGCGCGTCACCCTGGACGCGGCGCCCGCCGTCACGAAGACCTCGACCGAGACTGCCGCCGCGATGGAGACGAAGGTCTCCGGCCTTCGCGCGTCGATCGACGATCAGCTCGCCAAGGAGCGCGAGAGGCGCGACGCCGAGCTGAAGGCCCTCCCTCTCGACCAGCGCGACCAGGTCCGTCGGATCGAGGAAAAGCTCTGGAACGACCGCCGGCGCGAGCTGATCCGAGAGGCCCAGGAGAAGACCGCGGCCGAGTTCGAGAAGCACCTCCAGCAGCTCCACCAGCAGAAGGCGAAGCTCCGGTCCCTGGACGCTCTGGTGGGTGAGAGTCCGGCGCACCTGCTGACGACCCTCGGGACGACCGGCTCCGAGCGCTCCGGCGTCCTGGCGCAGAACGTCGAGCGTGCCCAGCCGGGCGTCCTCGCGCAGCTCGCGCGGAAGGCGATCGCCGAGGGCGACCTCGAACTCGGCGCAGCCATCGCCGGCCGCCTCTCGGGCATGGACCAGAAGGCCCGGCCAGTCTCCGTCCAGGACCTCGCGCGCGCCCTGGTCGGCGAGCGCCACCAGAACCTCTCGACCTCGATCCGCGACGCGCTCGACCGCGTCGAGGACGGACTCCAGACCGCCGGCCACTGGGCCGTCGGCCGCGAGGCCCGGCCCTTCGAGAAGATCGAGCGGGGCCTCCGGCAGCACGCGCGCGAAACGGCCGACGAGGCCGCGATCGCCGAGGCGATGCGGAGGAACCTACGATGAGAGCCGACATCATGCATATGGCGACCGAGGTTTGCATGGCACGGACCGAACGCAATCCTGAGCACCGGAGCGACCCGTCGCCGCTCGAAGTGATCGAGCTGCTGGAAGGCGGCGACTGCGACGACCCCATCGGGCGGGCCGCGCTGCTGGTGCTCGTGACACCTGGGCTGCTCCCTCTGAAGGATGCTCGGGCCCAGAAGCTGCCGGAGGAGCTGATCGAAGCGGCCGCGCTCTGCGAGGCCGCGTCAATGGAGGCCGCAGCTGGCGGCCAGAACGGAGAATGACCCATGATCATCCTGCTACATCGCGCCCGCAGTGGCGCCAGGAACGTCCGCGGAATCCACGCGGCCGTTGTCTCGGCTGCTGACGAGTCCGCGGCCCGCGACGCACTCGCGGCGAAGTGCCGGAATATCAACGTCTCGGCCTTCGATGCCGTGACCCTGGACGCCGATGGCAGCTTCGAGAACGGCGTCGCGGACGTCCAGCTCTTCGAGGGCGACGCGATCACCCAGACCGGCATCGACCGCGGCGGGAGTCCGATCAGCTGATCAGGCCGGTACCGGGTCCAGCTCCTGGGCCCACCCTTCCAAGGTCGGGGTGCA
>CAZXCK010000174.1:0-7291 GCA_964639225.1 uncultured Anaerolineaceae bacterium
CCTGCGGAATCTCTGAGAAAAACTGGCGGAATAGGAAGATCGCCATGCTGCTGGCAGGAGATTCCAATCGGTGCTGTAAACACCCTGGAAGCGGACCAGACCCATCGGCGGAGTCCGCAGGTCCGCATTGGTGATGTAAATCAGAGGAATACCAGCGAAGAACTCGCGCATGAGAAACGAACCCACTGTGCCGACCATAAACGACGGGATAATCAATGGCAGGAAGGTGTTCATCCAACCACCAATCGGTTTAAGCAGAGAGTCAAACACACGCACACCCAGCAGGCATTCAGGAATAATTGACAGATTTGTAGAAAATGCGTTACACTGTTTCATGTAACAACGGTGCATTATTTTCATGCGCATCACGGCGCGACCGTGCGCATCTGGATAACACTTATGGCAACCATTAGAGATATCGCCCAACAAGCTGGTGTTTCCATCGCGACTGTATCGCGCGCATTAAACAATCACCCGTCTGTTAATGAAGCGACTCGCTATTCGGTCCTCCAGATTGCACAGCAGTTGAACTACCCCCTACACAATCTACAGGCGAAATCGTATGTTGCGCGTTCTATCCTCATTATTGTGCGCAAAGACCAGACGCATGTTATACCCGAAAAGCGCGATTTTGAGCGCAGCGTATGGAACGGTGTGCAGTCTGCACTGGAAAAGTCGGACATTACCACCCGCCTGCAGCAATCGCACATGACACTGGACGAAGCGCGCGAATACGTCCATGACGTATCGGTTTCCGGTCTTATTATTCTGGGTGGCGCCGTTAAGTCCGAGTTCGGGGATTTCCTCGTCAGGCACAAAGTTCCTTTTGTAGTGGCTGGTGCGCGTCTGGAGTCGCTGAATGTCAACGCCGTCATGGCCGATGTCTCCGATGGTATATTGCAGGTCGCTAACTACCTCACCAGCAAGGGAAAGCGGCACATCGGTTTTGTAAATGGCCCGGCAGATACCATGACCAGCACCGAGAAGCTCAACGCGCTCCGGCTGGCTCTTTACGCTCAAGGGGTGTCTTTTCCGTCTACCCATCTGGTTTCGAGCAATTTCACGGCGGAAGACGGTTATCAGCAGACGATCCAGCTCATCCAGCAGATGCCGACGGTTGATGCCATCATTTACGCGGACGACTCGATTGCCATGGGCGGCATGCGGGCACTGCGCGAACACAATCTGCGCATCCCGGACGATGTCTCCGTGGTTGGCTTTGGTGATTATGAGATCGCCAGTTACATCACACCCAGCCTGTCATCTGTGCGCTTCGATATGCGTATGATGGGACGGATTGCCGCGCGGCGTCTGAAAATGCTGCTGGATGAGCCGGACAATGACCCGTGGCTCATCCGCACACCAACAGAGCTGGTGATCCGTGATTCGAGCTGAACGGGTCACCAATTAATCAAAGAGAGTTTTTTGATGTCTAACCAAACGCTTGCCAACGCTGCCCACCGCGAGGGGCAGCCCGAACCATCCCCCAAACGTGCTCTGCGCCTGACCGATACTCAGGTCGCCATCATTCTGATCCTTCCGGCGCTCGCTTTGTTTGTCGCCATCATTCTGTATCCGTTGATTAACTCCATGTATATCGGGCTGCTGGACAAAAGCCTCGTCCGCCCCGGTGAGGAGTTTGTTGGCCTCAAAAACATCGATTGGGTGCTGCGGCGGCGCTTCGTCGAGATATTAAGCACCACGATGTTTTTTACCATTGGCGCCACCATCCTCCCCTTCCTGATCGGTTTTGTGGTGGCGCTGGTACTCAACGCGCCACTGCCGGGACGCGGCATCCTGCGCGGGCTGTTTCTGCTGCCCTGGCTGGTGCCGGCGGTGGTTGTATCGTTTCTGTGGATGTGGATTTTTAACGCCAACTACGGCGTTCTGAATGGCATGTTACGATCAGCCGGGCTGATCTCAGAGAATATCAACTTTATCGGCGATCAATCGACGGCGATGTGGACCATCATCATCGCCAAAACCTGGAATACGTTCCCCTGGATTGCTGTTATGCTGCTGGCGGGATTGCAGACCATCCCCAGAGAGCTATACGAAGCCGCCGCCATCGACGGCGCCGGTCGCGTGCAGAGCTTCTTCAACATTACCGTGCCGCAGCTTCGGGGAATC
Organism: uncultured Anaerolineaceae bacterium; assembly: GCA_964639225.1. GTDB lineage: Bacteria > Chloroflexota > Anaerolineae > Aggregatilineales > Phototrophicaceae > CAZXCK01. The sequence goes on from CAZXCK010000174.1 coordinate 2,131, forward strand.
ATCACAACGGTCCTGCTTCTCAGCTTCATCTGGAACTTCCAGCACTTTGAGACGATCTACGTCATGACATCTGGCGGGCCTGCCGGGTCAACAACGACCTTCGCGGTAGCCGTCTATCAGCAGGCATTCCAGGGCTATAACCTGGGTCGTGCGGGTGCCATTGGCATCCTGTGGATGGCCTTGCTGTCGGTCATTGTCGGCATCTATCTGCGATTTGGTATGGGCGAGGAGGTCTGAAGATGACGGCCCAGGCAGCGACAAGTCATCAGGACACCGGTATGGTTGGCGGGCGCACGAACTGGATGCATCGAGTCATTTACGGTGCTGGCCTGCTTCTGGTCGTGGTGTTCGCTTTTTTCCCCATCTACTGGATGCTTGTTACCTCGATCACCACCGAGGACCAAGTCTTCGCATTTCCGCCGACGCTGTTCCCGGCAGATATTACCCTCCAGTGGTATCGGGACTTCTTTAACAACCCGAACCTCATTCGCTATCTGCAAAACAGCTTCATCGTATCGACAGCGACGGCTGTTGGCAGCCTGATTGTCTCTGCCTATGCGGGCTACTCGTTCTCAAAATTCCGCTATACAGGACGCCGCGCCCTGATGTTCCTCATCCTCTCGGCGCAGATGTTCCCGCAGGCGCTGCTGCTGATTACCCTGTATCTGATGTTTGACAGCCTCGGCATTCTTAACTCCTATCTGGTGCTGGTGCTGTCCTTTACGACGTTTACGCTGCCGCTGTGCATCTGGATGCTGAAAAGCTATTTCGACACGATGCCGGACGAACTCATCGAAGCGGCCCGGGTGGACGGCGCATCACAGTTTACGATCATCCACCGCATCCTGCTGCCGATCGCCCGCCCGGCGATGATTTCCACCGGACTGTTCGCGTTTATTCGCGGCTGGAATGACTTCATCTACGCCCTGACGCTTGCTGGCCCCCAGCGGATGACCCTGCCACCGGGCCTGGTGCTCACTTATACGGGAGAGTTTCAGACCTCGTGGCCCAACCTGATGGCATCGTCACTGATTGTCTCGCTGCCGGTCATCATTGTGTTCGTCTTTATGCAGCGCTACATCGTGGCCGGGCTGGGCGCGGGGGCGGTTAAGGGATGATGTGCGTATCGTCCTATTCACTTTGTTGATCCCGGCGGCAACCCCGCCGAGGTTAAAATATTAAGTCACTGTAAAAGGAGCAAGTCATGAAGAAACAAGGAATTTTTGCTGTCGGATTTCTGCTGCTGGCCCTCGTGGCCCTAAGCCTGATGCCAGTCATGGCGCAGGATGACGAAGCGCAGGATTTTACCTTCACTGGCTGGTCGTTGAACGAAGGCGCCACCCGTGATGTCATCATGCTGGCGGTTGAAGAATTTGCCACCGCTAACAATGTCAGCGTTTCGGACGTCGCCTATCCGTATAACGAATACCTGAACCAGGTCATCCTGCAGGCGCGTGGTGGAAATCTGACCGGACTGGTCCAGATGGACGTCGCCTGGATGGCGCCTCTGGCTTCGCTGGGCGTTCTGGAAGATCTTGGCCCGTACGTTGAAGAGGGTGTCTACGCGGAAGCGTCGCTGGCGAGCTGCCAGGTGGACGGTGTGCAGTATGGTATCCCCTGGACGACCGCTTCGATTGGCATGGTTGCCAACCAGGAACTCCTGGAAGCAGCCGGCATTACTGAAATGCCCACCACAATCGCCGAATTTGAAGTGGCCCTCGAAGCCCTTCGCGCTTACGACACGGACATTATCCCCTATGCGGCGATGACTGATGTGGCCCAGTTGAAGGATATCATTCCGTGGATCTGGACCTTCGGTGGCACCGTCATCAATGAAGATGGTGAGGTCGTTCTGAACGACGAAGGCACCATCGCCGCTGTTGAGTGGTATGCGGACCTGTTGGAACGTGGCCTGATCGCCGCCGACATCGACCGCTTCGACGCCCGGCAGCTCTTCGCTCAGGGGCGTGTTGGCTTCTATGAGGATGCCATCGTCGCGCGGGCACTGGCCGCCGGCAGCAAGCCAGAAGACCTTGAACTGACAGTTGTCCCGGTGCCGCGCCCCGTTCTGAACGAGGGCGACGATCCGCAGGCGCTGTTCTGGGGTCACTGCCTGGCTGTCGTCGCGGGTGATGAAGCACAGACAGCAGCCGAGTTCGCGCTCTACCTGACTGCGGATGAAACCCCGACTACCCGTTACTTCGAGCAGCTCTCCCTGCCGCCGACCAATCTCGCTTTCCTGGAGTCCGAGGCTTTCCAGGGCGACGAGTATGTAGCCGGCTGGACGAGCCTGATCACCGCCACCGCGCGCCCGAACCCCTTCTGGCCGTATGCAGAAGCTGCGCGTATGGAAGCCATTCTTGGCGAGCAGGTGCAGGCGGCCATGATTGGACGTCGCAGCGCCCAGGATGCCATGGATGAAGCGGCAGAAGATATCGACGATCTGCTGAACTAAGAAAAGGTGGTGCAGTGTCAGTCGCGCTGTCTGGCAACATCGTACTGACACTACACACAGACAAGCATGCTGGAGATGTGCGCTCATGGTGCACATCTCCAGCGCACACAGTGTATACCATAAGAATTGAACACCGCTACTTGATCGCTTGAAACATAAAAGGACAATTCTGTGATGATCAGCGAGCCATCTGCCCCGTATCGTGAACTCAAACTGGAACGCATCGACTGCGATCTGGTTGTCGTCGGCGGCGGACTGGCCGGCACATGCAGCGCGATTACCGCCGCACGCGCCGGCATCCGGGTGGCGCTGGTACAGGATCGCCCCGTGCTGGGCGGCAACGCCTCCAGTGAGGTCAGATTATGGGCACTGGGGGCAACAGCTCACATGGGCAACAACAACCGCTGGGCGCGCGAAAGCGGCGTCATCGGCGAGATTCTGGTTGAAAACATGTATCGTAATCCCGAAGGGAATCCCCTCATCGTGGATACGATCATTCTGGAAAAAGTTGCTTCAGAACCCAATATACGTTTACTTTTGAACACGGCGGCCTTTGAGGTCACTAAGTCCGACCCTGATACGATCGAATCGATACGTGCATTCTGCAGCCAGAATTCCACCATGTACGAGTTGTCCGCGCCGTTATTCTGCGATGCGTCGGGCGATGGTGTGATCGGCTTTATGGCTGGTGCTGCTTTCAGGATGGGCGCAGAAAGCGCGGACGAGTTCGGCGAAAAGCTGGCCCCGGACGACAACTATGGGCATCTGCTGGGCCATTCGATCTACTTCTATACCAAGGATACCGGCAGACCGGTGCGCTTTGTCCCGCCGAGTTATGCACTGGACGACATCACCCAAATCCCGCGCTGGCGCAACTTCCACGCCAACCAGCAGGGTTGTCAGTTGTGGTGGATTGAATATGGCGGGCGTCTGGATACCGTTCACGACACTGAAAAGATCAAATGGGAGCTGTGGAAAGTCGTTTACGGTGTATGGAACTACATCAAAAACTCCGGCGAGTTTCCAGAAGCCGAGACGATGACGCTGGAGTGGGTCGGCACCATCCCCGGCAAGCGGGAGAGCCGGCGTTTCGAGGGCGATTATATGCTGCGCCAGCATGACGTTGTTGAGCAGCGCGCCCATGAGGATGCGGTCTCGTTTGGTGGATGGGCGCTTGATCTGCATCCGGCGGACGGTATCTACAGCGAAAAGCCGGGCTGTAACCAGTGGCACTCGCGCGGCGTCTACCAGATACCCTACCGCTGCCTGTACAGCCGGAACATCAGCAACCTGTTTCTGGCCGGACGCATCACGAGTACATCCCATGTTGCCTTCGGTTCGACCCGCGTCATGCTCACCGGCGCGCACGCAGCGCAGGCCGTCGGCATGGCGGCTGTCCTGTGCAAACGGGACGCTGTGCTGCCAAAAGATGCCAATATCACTCAGTTGCAGCGTGAGCTTTTGCGACGCGGGCAGTTCATCCCCAACGTTCCGCTGGTAGACGACGATGATCTGGTGCGGCGGGGCCAGTTGAACACTTCCAGCAGTCTGGCGCTGAGACACCTGCCGGATGACGGCGAACCCCAGGCGCTGTCCTATTCCTGGGCACAGATGTTCCCGGTAGCGGCCAGGCAGACGATGCCGTCCGTGTCTCTGGTCGTCGATGTGGCTGAGTCCACCACACTTGAAGTGGAGCTTCGCACCAGCGACAGACCGGAAAACCACACGCCGGACATCACACTGGCGTCGCAGACATACCGATTAGAGGCAGGCTCAAACCAGCGTATCACATTCAATGGCGGGCAGGTGATCGACCACGCGCGCTATGTGTTCCTGTGCCTGCTGAAAAACCCGGCGGTACAGGTCCACACCAGCGAAAAACGGGTGACCGGCCTGCTGACTGTGGCGAACGCGCAGAACCCGGCGGTATCCAACTTCGGAAAGCAGGAACCCACTGAGGATATCGGCGTAGATACATTCGAGTTCTGGGTGCCGTTACGCCGCCCTCAGGGACGCAACTTCGCCTTCGAACTCAGCGCACCGCTCAACGTGTTCGACGCAGAGAATGTGACGAATGGCTGGTCACGCCCTACGTTTAACGCCAATGCGTGGATAGCCGCCCTGGATGACCCTGCGCCACAATTCAGTGTGACCTGGGACACAGCACAGACAATCAGCCACATCGACATCATTTTCGATGCGGACTACGATCATCCGATGGAGACGGTGCTGATGACACACCCCGAAACAGCGATGCCATTCTGTGTAAAGGCGTTCCGCATCCTGGATGATAAGGGTCACGTCATCGCTGAGTGCCATGACAACCACCAGGACTATCGCTCTATCCGTTTAGCAGAGCCTATCCAAAGCCGTGCACTGACGATTGAGATTCTAGGCATGAATGGCAACGCGCCTGCTGCGATCTTCGATCTACGTTGCTATAGTGAGTAGTGCGTCCCTGACAGGCTATCGGCATCGCGGAGCAGAGCTACAACAGCAGCGGAATCTGTTTCAAGTGATCGTCGTTTGACCCAACGGGGGTCAGGGGCGTGAAACTGTTCTCACTGAAAAGCTGCGCTTCTCGAAGAAACTCATCCGCTACATTATATGCGTCGTGCATGAGCGGCCACAGCCGATCCCTACCGCACAATGCGACGAACGCATCTGCCAGCGTTATGCCCAGGGCGAAACACTCAGTGATCTGGC
>CAZXCK010000175.1:0-7243 GCA_964639225.1 uncultured Anaerolineaceae bacterium
CGGGGGTGTGGGGGCAGCGCCCCCACGAGAACCTTGCTGAGTAGTTACTGCGATAGCCCTGGCCTACGGGAGCAAGGCTATCGCCCCCGCGCCCCCGTTAATTTGCCCATTGCCACAAACAGCAGTATGCTGTAGACACCGCACCCGTGCTCCCGGCTGATGTGGAGAATAGCGATCCGTGACTGACAACCAGGCTGCCAACTATCCCGATGTATACGCGCATATTACCAGTACGCCCCGGCTCAATGTCGGTGTGGTACAGGTGGCGCTGGCCACGCGCCCGCGCATCGTCCGCGCCGGACGACCGTTCGAGGTGATTATGCTGGTGCAGAACGCCGCCGATGTCGCCGTCGATGTCGCCGTCCGTCTGCACCTGCCGGAAAAAGACGCCGCCGGGAACAAGGGCCGCTTCATCGCCGGTGTCGAGCGGCTGGTGGTGGGCATCAATCCGGCGGAAGTCGGTTTTGTGACGCTGCCGGTGGCTACCATGCCCGATACCGCCGTCAGCAGCGATTACAGCGTCGGCATGGAACTGAGCGTTAAGCCGCTGGAAAAAGCGCGCCGGGTGCGCCTGCCCGAAGGCGGCGGCGCTTTCAACCCGCGTCAGGTCTCGCGTGAGGCCCGCGACCAGATCGAGCAGCTCCAGGCGCTGAAGTTCTCCACGCAGAAGCGCGGCCTGCTGCGCGGCAACATCCTGGAGACGAAATTCAGCGTCCTCGAAGGCAAAATCGGCACGCCGCTGGAACTCAAACCGGGTTGGGTCAGCCTGTGGACACTGGACAACCAGGACGACATCGAGCTGCTGCTCGACAAGTACATGGATGTGCTGTGGCGGCGGGTGCTGCCGGTTCTTAAGCGCGATCGCCTCTACGAGCCGCTGCTGGCGCGCACGGTCGAACGCTTCGAGAAGGCTGCTTACCCGCTGACACCGGTCGAGGCCGCGGCGCTGGCCAAACTGCTCACGCTGGTGGTGGAGTTCGGCGGGCCGGGCGAGCAGGCGGCGCAGGTGGGGCCAATCGCCGGTGAGTACGATGTATATGCCATCATCAAGAATCGCCGCGCCCGCGCCAACTCGACCCAGGTCAATCTGTTTGAAGATGACGAACCAACCCCCGCCGATCTGCCGCGCTGGACCAAAGCGTTTCTGCGGGCGCTGGCCCGCGATGATCGCGTGGGGCGTGTGCCAGCCAAAGCCATCGCCTATTTCGCCTACGACGACCTCATCCACGATGCGCTGATGTTCGGCTTTCGCGTCATCGAGCGTGACACCGGCGAGGACTTAGGCACCGAAGAGGAAATGCAGAATTACGCCGAGATGGTAGTGCAGAAGCTGGGCAAACAGGGCGAGCTGGGCTTCAGCTATGTCTACCTGCCGCTGCTGCTGGGCGCAGTGCTGGTGGCGGACCAATCGCTGGTCGGTGATGAGCGGCTGGTGGACGTCATGAAGACACTGCGCGAAATCGTGGACGCCCGCGAGGACGAACACACCGACGACAATGACGACGTGTTCGACATGGCTCATCGCGTCGTCAATCTGACCATGCGCAAATATGGCTTATTGGATAATCGATGAAACTCAAAGCAACCGATCCAAGCAATCCGTTTTATCCCGATGTGCTGGGCGCTGTGATCCAGCACCAGCCGCGTATCATCATGGACGGCCTGGAATTCGCCGCTGGGGTGTTTCCGCGCCAGTCGTACCTCAACCAGCCCGTAGAACTGGTGCTGGTCCTGCAAAACATGGTGGACCGCAAAGCCCAGGTCAAAATCAACATTCAGTTGCCCAAACGCAACCGCCAGGGCGAACCGCTCAGGTTCGAAATCGCCAGAAACGACATCTCGCAGACGCTGGGACCGGGTGAAGTCGGCCTGCTGCGCGTCCAGTTGATGGCCCACGCGCAGAGCGGCGCCGGCAAGAACCTGCCGCTGCGCGTCAATGTGAATGTGAAGCTCTCCGGCAAGCAGTTGGTGCGGCCTCCGGGGGGCGGTCCCACACCATCGGTGCTGAGTGTGTCGCCCTTCCGTTTGCAGGCGCTGCGCGAAATGACATTTATCGCGCCGCCCGGCAATGATTCATCGGGCCGTGTCGATGTGCCGCTGGACCTGGTCAAAAAAGTGATCCCCGGCAAACGTCCATCGCTTGAAGTCATCTACGAGTCGCTGTGGACCGATGAGCGTTACAGCGAAACCCTGAACCGCTACGACAACGCCCGCGAGGACGCCGCCCAACTGGCCCGTCCCGGCGCGACCGGGATTCTGTCGGTGGCCTTTATGGACGCCCTCGAAGAACGCTACGCCGCGCGCAACCTGCCGCTGCACCCCGCCGAACTGTCGGCTATCGCCAAAATGATGACCTACACCGTCGAGGACGCCCCGCGCCGCGAGGCCGGTGTCATCCTGGAAAACACGCGCTGGTTCAACATGCTGTCCCAGGCCCTGGCCCTGGACCCGCAGCTTATCCACATCCCGCGCGAGGATGTCATCGTCCAGCATACCTTCGAAGGCGTCCTGTTCGAGGCTGTCCTGCTGGGCTTTCGCATCGTCGAGCCGCGCATGAAAGAAAAGCTGGGCAGCCAGGACGAGCGCATCAATTACGCCACGCGGCTGATTAAGTGGCTGGCCGGCGACGGCGAACCCGACCCGGTTTACATCTATCTGCCGCTGGCGATGGGCGGCCTGCTGGTCGCGCCGATGGCCGGTTATCACAGCAGCGAACGCGCCTGGGACCTGGTGGATGGCCTCACCGAAGCCTACACCGGGCGGCAGCGACTGGCTGGCGGCCAGATGCCGGCCATCTTTGAGACACTGGAGAAACTGCTGGCGCGCGAACGGCGCTCGCTGGAAGACCGGGGCATTCGCCGCCAAAGCTGAACGGATCGCCACCACCGGCGCACACTGTACAGGTTAATGACATTCTTCTTAGATATTGATGATGCGATTCTAACGTTGTCAACGTAGAGTCAGGGTCAATAATGCCAGCGCGGGCCTGGTGACTGTTTGGCGTGCAAACAGCCGTACAGGTTCCAGTCCCCCGGCATCAAGTCAGATCGATAAGGTAACGAGAGATGATACGTTTCGAACGTTTTACCGAACGGGCACAGGATGCCGCCGCGCGCGCCTATGAAATCCTGCAGCGCTACGGCCATAACCAGGTCGATACTGAGCATATTCTGCTGGCGCTGCTGGAACAGAACGACGGCGTCATCCCGCAGATTCTGGAACGCCTCAACGTGGATTCCAGTCTGATTCGCTCGCGGGTGGACGACATTCTGCAGGCCAGCCCCAAAGCGGCCATCTACGGCGGCGGGGCCGGGCAGGTGTTCATCACGCCCCGCGTTAAGCGCGTCATCGACCTGGCCAACGAAGAGGCCAACCGTCTGCGTGACGAATACATCAGTACGGAGCATATCTTCCTGGCAGTGTTGAGCGAACGCGGCACGCCCATCGCTCGCCTGCTGGCGGATAGTGGTGTAACGAGAGATCGTGTAATGGAATCAATCAAAGATGTACGCGGCGGCCAGCGCGTCACCGACCCGCAGGCCGAGAGCCGCTACCGCACACTGGAAAAATACAGCCGCGACCTGAGTCGCCTGGCCCTTGAAGGCAAGCTGGACCCGGTCATCGGGCGCGACGCCGAGATCCTGCGCGTCATCCAGATTCTGAGCCGGCGCACCAAGAACAACCCGGTCCTCATTGGCGAGGCCGGTGTCGGCAAAACGGCCATCGTCGAGGGGCTGGCGCAGAAGATCGCCACCAACGACGTGCCGGAGATTCTGCACAACAAGCGCGTCATCAGCCTGGACCTGAGCGCCATGCTGGCGGGCAGCCGCTTCCGGGGCGAATTTGAAGAGCGCCTGAAGGCCGTTATCGAGGAAGTGCAGCGCGCCGAGGGCGAGATCATCCTGTTCATCGACGAGCTGCATCAGGTCGTCGGCGCGGGTGCGGCAGGCGGCGCGATGGACGCCGGTAACATGATGAAACCGGCCCTGGCACGCGGCGAGCTGCAATGCGTGGGCGCGACGACGCTCGACGAGTACCGCCAGTATATCGAGAAGGACAGCGCCCTGGACCGGCGCTTTGCCCCGGTTTACGTCGAGGAACCCAGCATCGACGACACCATCGACATGCTTTACGGCCTGCGCGACCGCTACGAGGCGCATCACCGCGTCACCATCTCCGACGACGCCATCGAAGCGGCGGCGCGCCTGTCTGATCGCTACGTGACCGGGCGCAAGCTGCCCGACAAGGCCATCGACCTGCTGGACGAGGCCGCCGCCAAGCTGCGCGTGGCGCTCTACAGTATGCCGCCCCGCCTGCGCGAGATGAAGGACGCCATCGATCGGCTGACCACCGAGGAAGAGGCCGCCGGCATGGCCCGCGACTATGAACGCGCCGCTCAGTACAAAATGCAGCGCATCCAGCTCGAAGAGGAATACGAGCAGGAGCGTTACAACTGGCAGCAGGAACACACGCTGGATGAAGTCGTCGAGGCCACCGACATCGCCGCCGTTGTCCAGCAGTGGACCGGCATCCCCATCAGCCAGATGCTGGAAACCGAAAACGAAAAGCTGCTGCGCATGGAAGAGGCGCTCCACCAGCGCGTCATCGGCCAGGAGAAGGCCGTCTCCGCCCTGTCGGATGCCATCCGCCGCGCTCGCAGCGGCCTCAAAGACCCGCGCCGGCCCATCGGCTCGTTTATCTTCCTGGGCAGCAGCGGCGTCGGCAAAACCGAGCTGGCCAAGGCGCTGGCCGAGTTCCTGTTCGACGACGAGGACGCCCTCGTTCGCGTGGACATGAGCGAGTATCACGAACAGCATAACGTCAGCCGTCTGTTTGGCGCGCCGCCCGGCTATGTGGGTTACGAGGAAGGCGGCCAGCTCACCGAGCAGGTGCGCCGCCGCCCATATCGTGTCATCCTGTTCGACGAGATCGAGAAAGCGCACCCCGATGTGTGGAACGCCCTGCTGCAAATCCTGGAGGACGGTCGCCTGACCGACGGCCAGGGCCGCACGGTGGACTTCCGCAACACGGTCATCATCATGACCAGCAACCTGGGCACGGAGTTCGTGCGCAAGGGCGGGGCGCTGGGTTTCGTCCAGGCCAACGACGAGCAGGCCATCGCCGACCATCAGAAGATCGAGAAGGCCATGCGCGATACCTTCCGGCCAGAGTTCCTCAACCGCATCGACGAGATCATCATCTTCTCGCCGCTGGGTGAGGCCGCTATGGAGCGCATGGTCGATATGCAGATGCACAGTCTGGCCCAGCGCCTCAGCGACTCCGGTGTGCATCTTCACCTGACGGAACCGGCCCGCAACTGGCTGGCCCGCACCGGCTACGATCCGCAGTTCGGAGCGCGCCCCCTGCGCCGCACCATCCAGCGCTTTGTCGAGAATCCGCTGAGTGTGCGCCTGCTGCGCGGGGACTTCAAGCCCGGCGATATGATCGTCATCGACGAGCTGAACGGCCAGTTGATCTTCGAGCGTCACGAAAACGGTTCGACCGATTATCTCGAGGTGCGGCAGGATCACGACGAGTACGCCGGCGGCGAGTAGACACGCAAATGCAAACGGCACGAGCGACCAGGCTCGTGCCGTTTTTTATTGGCTGGTTAATGGATGCCGCGCGTCAGGCGTCCGGGAACTGGACAAACAGCGTCATATAACCCAGGCGAATCTGGTCGCCGCTTTGCAGAAAGCGACTTTCCGACTTAGGGAGCTGTTCGTCGTTCAGCCAGGTGCCGTTGGTGCTGCCCAGGTCGGTGAGAATGTAGCCGCCTTCGTGCCGCCGGATCATAGCATGCAGACGCGATACGCCCTGTATCCCGCCATGATACTGCATCAGATCAACGGTAGGGCGTGGATTGCCCGGCACGTTGCGACCCAGCGTGATTGGCACAGCCGTTTCGATAATCAGCGGCGCGGTCCGCCCGGAGAGATACAACGCCATCGTGCCCGGCGGCGGCGCGGCATAATTGGTGATCTGGCGACGCCGGAGATCGCGCCGCAGGTCTTTACCCACCATCAGCGTTGGGCTGTCATAGCCGATTGTCGCGCCGCAGTGTTCGCAGTAGGTTGTCTTCGATGTCAGGGGCGCACTGCAATTCGGGCACACATGCCAGGGTGAACTTACTCCGGTCATCGCCTCGTTTTGATTTCCCCTCTTGCTAACCTTCAGCGCAGACAACATGAAGCAAACAATCTGATTTTAATCTTACACAAAATGTCATAACATTCGCAACTTACAAAATCTTTACTTTCCTTGCTTTTCCTTGCGAAATCTTATATCTGCGCGCTTTCCAGATAAACCACCAACTGCTGGCGGGCGTGCTGATACATCGTCACCTCGGTCTGCGCCAGCAGCTCCGGCGCGATGTGCTGCCACAATCCGGCCTGCATCTGCTGCGGCGAGTCCAGAAACGCGCGTAGTTCGCGTGCCGTTTTGCCGATGCGCCCCCCGAAGATATCCAGCGTGCGACTGCTGCCGCCCGGTTTGATCTGGTCGTGGATGAGGCGCTGCCAGGCTTTCAGATCGTCGTCGCTGATGAACGGCAGCCAGTCTCGCGGAGCAGCCTGCGCCAGATTGGGCGCGTGCCAGTCGTCCAGGCGCAGCAGATCGCGCTCGTCCATGTGGATGAGGATGATGTGCAGCATGTAATAACGAAAGGCGTTATCGGCCCAGTCTCTGCCGTAAAAATGCGGCCCCACCATGTTCCGCGACCACGCCTCATCGATGCTGAGATGCGCCACATACCCGGCCACGAAAGCGCGGTGCGCGGCGTCGTGCGGCTGCATCAGGCCGGGATTGCGCTGGGTCATCACCCGCCAGGGATGATCGACAATGGGCCTGCCATAATCATAGAAGTGTGTGACGCCGCGTGGCGCGCCGTTGCCCACACGGGCATCGGCGGCGATGTTCCCCAGCAGAAACGCGCCACATTCGGCGCGCAGACAGTCCCGGTAAACAGCGGGGATCGCTTCATCCACCAGCAGGCGCTGTGCGATTTCGAGATGTGTGAACGGTGTTGGCATACGGCCATTTTAGCGCCATCCGCCCGCCGATGCGAGATGGAACTCGCCCGCCATCGCAGAGCCGCCCCGTAGGGACAACGCCCGCGCTGTCCACGACGCCCCCCGCCCGCCTACCATCGTAAGGACGTGCTACAGCGCGCCCAAGCGGTTTTTTGTTCCCCAAAAGAATTCATACAATCTTACGAAACAAACATCTCGAATCAAATTATAAT
>CAZXCK010000176.1:0-7238 GCA_964639225.1 uncultured Anaerolineaceae bacterium
ACGTAGAAATCCCAGGGCTGGCCCTTCGCCTCGGCGATCATGCGGGCCATCGCTTCGGGCACGTCCATCTCCAGCGTGCGCTTACACATCAGCGCCAGCACTTTCTCGTCGGCGGGGACGCCATCGGTACGGGCGACCTCGTGCGGCGGAAAGACGAAGTTCCACTGCTGCGTAAAACGCTCGTCGCGGCGCGGGAAGTAGTCGGGCGTGTAGGGCTGCTGCGCCCGTGCTTCTGGCAGTTCGCCGTCGAACGTCTCGCCGCCACTCACGCCGCCCGCCGCCAGCAGATACGCTTCCAGGTGCGCCCGGAAAGCATCGGCCTCGGTCTGGGCATCCGGCGTGGCCGTCAGCGCGGCGATGGCCGCCTGGCCCCACTCGACGGCCTCGGCTTCCTCGGTGACAAGCTGCGCCAGAATGCGGCGCGTGGGGTAATCGACCAGCGGGTTGGCGTGCGCGTGATGTTCGCGGTAGGCGGCCAGCAGCGCCGGTTTGACCACGCCATACAGCCCGACGACCTTCTCGACGGTGGTCCGCGCAGTCAACAGCTCGTCGAACAGGCGATCCAGCGCCGCATCGGGCGAGATGTTCATGTTGGGCGGCGGGTTGCGCATCTCGCTGACGCGCACACGGAACATACGCGCATGATCCGCCGCCAGATAGCTGTGCAGGCTCAGCGCCTCTTTGACTTCCCACTCCGGCGTGGGGTTCAGCCAATAGAGCGCCGTCTCCATGATTCGCTTGCTGATCCAGGCGTAGCGCACCAGCCGGTCCACCGTCTCATCGACGCCGTAACCCTGGCTGGCCGCCGTTTCGTAACTGCATACACCGGCTAATGGCGGAATCTTCATGATCGCTGACTCCCGTTTCACAAACTCACTAGTCAACTGTTTGGTGGCGGAAAAACTGCCCACCTTACTCGCCTAAAAAGTGCGACACGAGTATACTATAGAAACGGGTGCATATGCTCCTGATCGACACATTCCATACTTAACCACCGAAGGAGATTAAATTATGAAGTTTAAGCGACTGTTTTTACTGGTAGCCATGCTGATGCTGGTGCTGTCGGTCGCCAGTGTCGCCGCGCAGGACGACACCGTTGTACTGACGATGGGTTCCTGGCGCGTAGACGACGTGGACCAGATGCAGGTGCTGCTGGACGCCTTCCAGGAAGAGTATCCCAACATCCGCATCGTCTTTGACCCGACCAACCCGCCGGACTACAACGCCACGCTGCGCACGCAGCTCTCTGGCGGCACCGCGCCGGACCTGTTCTATCTGCGTTCGTATGCCACCTCGCGCCAGCTCTTCGAGGAAGGCTTCCTGGAGCCGCTGGACGACCTGCCCGGCATCATGGAAAACTTCACGGCTGAAGCGCGCGCCCCCTGGGCCACCGAAGATGGCGTGCCCTACGGTGTGCCGTTCATCGCCGTGTCGCATGGTATCTACTACAACGTGGACCTGTTCGAGGAACTGGAACTGGACATCCCCGGAACCTGGGAAGAGCTGCTCGATGTGGCCGCCGCCATTGACGAAGCCGGTTACATCCCCTTCGCCAACGCCAGCGGCGACGAGTGGACCATCGCCGAGATCGTCTTCATGAATCTGGCCCCGAACTTCATCGGTGGTTTTGAGGGCCGCCAGGCGTACCTGACCGGTGAGCGCTGCTTCAATGATGAGCACGCCGTCGCCGCCTTCCAGGCTGTCGCCGACATCGCCCCCTACCTGCCCGAAGGCCAGGAAGCCCTCTCCTACTACGACAGCCAGCAGATCTGGCTGTTCGGCGAGGCGGCCATGTGGATGGGCGGCTCGTGGGACATCCCCTACTTCGAAGGTGAAATGCCGGACTTCGACTGGAGCGTCTTCGCCATGCCCGCGCCGGAAGGCGAACCGGGTTACGTGACCTTCCACATGGACGCCGGTATGGGCCTCAACGCCGCTTCGGAATATAAAGACGAAGCGCGCCTGTTCCTGGAGTGGATGACCACGTCGGAGTTCGCCAAACTGATGGCCGACAACCTGCCGGGCTTCTTCCCCATCAGCAGCGAGCCGGTGACGCTGGAGAACCCCTACGCCAACACCTTCCTGGCGCTTAACGAAGGCCGCGGCCTGGACGTGCGCTGGGCCTGGGAAGGTCTGCTGGACGGGTCGCCGGACGGCTACACCCTGATGCAGAACGGCGCGCTGGGTATCATCTCCGGTGACCTGACCGCCCAGGAAGCTGCCGACGCTCTGCAGGAAGGTCTGGCGGAGTGGTTCGAACCAGCCCAGACCTGCGGCGAATAATCGCCACACACATCCATTAACACCAGGGGATGACCGGGCAAGCCGGTCATCCCTGTTTATACCAATCGCTGGCCGCCCGCCATTCGTCGCTGGCGGTTGTCTGCACATCACGGGGGAAATACTGAATGGCCGACACTGTGCTGACGCCAACCCGTATTCAGGAAGGCAAACAAGAAACCGCGCGCTGGCATGCCCAGCGACGGCGCACCTGGATACTGTTTCTGATTCCGGCGCTGGTGGTCTACACCGTCTTTATGGCTTTTCCGCTGTTTAACTCCATGCGCCTGAGCCTGTATCAGGGGCAGGGCCTGACACCCGACCGCTTCGTGGGCCTGGAGAATTACGCCGAATTATTCACCAATCCGATTTGGCGCGACCGCTTTTTCAACGCCCTCGGCAATACCTTCATCTTCTTTTTCATTCATATGCTGGTGCAGAACACGCTGGGACTGCTGTTCGCCACGCTCATCAGCAACCCGGCGCTGCGCGGGCGCAACGTCTACCGGGCGATTGTGTTTCTGCCGGCCACACTGTCGATCCTGGTGACCGGCTTCCTGTGGACGCTCATCCTCAACCCGCGCTGGGGTATGCTCAACCAACTGCTGGAAATGGTGGGCCTCGGTTCGCTGGCCCGGCCCTGGTTAGGCGATAAGGCGCTGGCGCTGCCGGCCATCTCGCTCGTGTCGTCGTGGCAGTGGGTGGGCCTGCCGACGATGCTCTTCCTGGCTGGCCTGCTGACCATCTCCGATGACCTGGTCGAAGCGGCTAAAGTGGATGGCGCTTCCGGCTGGCAGATTTTCTGGCGCATCAAGCTGCCGCTGCTCAAGCCAGTGATCGGCATCGTGTCGGTGCTGACGTTTGTGGGCAACTTCAACGCTTTTGACGTGGTGTTCGCTATGGCCGGGGCACGCGGCGAGCCGGGTTACGCCACCGACCTGCTGGCGACCTTCTTCTACCGGACGGCTATCGCTGGCGAGCACCCGGTCGCGCAGCCCAACATGGGCATCGGTGCGGCGGTGGCCACCATCATGTTCCTGATCCTGATGACAGGCGTGTCGATTTGGCTGTACTTCGGTCGGGAACGCCGGGATATCCAGGCGTAAAGGGGGCATCATGACCAGACGCATTGACTTGAATATGGTGGCCGCCCACGCGATTCTCATCACCTGGTCGCTGGTAGTGCTGGTCCCCATCTGGACCATGATTATCAACTCCGTCAAGCCACGTCGCGAGATTTTCCAGAATCCGTTTGGCCTGCCGTCGGAGATTACATTTGAGGGTTACAGCAGCGCCTGGCTGGCCGGTCGCTTTGACCTGTACTTCCGCAACAGCTTCTTTGTCACCGTGCTGTCGCTGCTGCTGATTCTGTTTATCGGCTCGCTGGCGGCCTACGCGCTGGCCAACTGGCGCTCGCGCGTCTCCGGTATCATATATATCTACTTCATCGCCGGCCTGATGATCCCCATCCGGCTGGGGACGATCAACCTGTTTACGATTATTCAGCGCCTGGGGCTGTCCGATAACCTGTTTGGCCTGGTGCTGATCTATACGGCGATGGGTATGCCTATCGCCACCTTTGTGCTGACCAGCTTCATCCGATCGGTTCCTGAAGAACTCACCGAAGCGGCCCGCATCGACGGGGCGGGCGAATGGCGCATTTACCAGCGCATCATTCTGCCGCTGATTCGCCCGGCGATGGCCACCGTCGCCATCTTCAACATTATTCCCATCTGGAACGATCTGTGGTTCCCGCTGATTCTGATTCGCACGCAGGAATCGCGCACGGTGACGCTGGGCGTGACGCTGCTCTTCGGCCAGTACCAGACCGACTGGACGCGGGCGCTGGCGGCGCTGTCGCTGGCGGCCATCCCGGTGCTGATCGCCTATCTGCTGATGTCCAGCCAGTTCATCAAGGGACTCACCGCCGGTGCACTGAAAGGATAAACCATGAACAGCAAAGAGCGCGTGGCGCTGGCGATGCGCCACCAGATACCCGACCGCGTGCCGGTCATGTGCCAGCTTGCGATTGGGCATTACTTCCTCAACCTGCGCGACCGCTACCAGCCGCACGAAATCTGGTTTACCAGCGAGGCTTTCGCCGACGCGCTGCTGACACTGGCCCGCCGCTACCGGTTCGACGGCATCCTCATCAACATGCCGGGGCGCGACCCCAACTGGCGCAGCGAGGTCGCCTCGATTGAGCAGACATCCGACGGCGGCGAAGTCCTCACCTGGAACGACGGCGGGCGCGTCGTCATCCCGCCGGACGACAACGCGCTCTACGAGCCGCCGCCGGACAGCGGCACGGGCTGGCCGGATTTCTTCACCTTCGATCCGGAGTCTGACTTCGACCGCCTGGACGAATGGCCGCGCTACACCTGGGGCGTATATCACACGCCGCATCTGCCGGGCAAAGCGCCCGGTCTGCTGCTGGAACCGCCGGATTACTTCTATCGCACCATCGACATGGTGCAGCAGGCCGCCGGCGATGAGCTGTCGATTCACAGCGAGGTCTACTCGCCATTTACGCATCTGCTGGAGCTGTTCGGCTACGAGAACGCGCTGCTGGGGCTGGCGATGGAGCCGGACAAGGTGCAGGCCATCCTGCAACAGTTAACGCGATCCGTTGTCGCCTGGGGGCTGGCGCAGGCCCGGCGTGGCGTGGACGCCGTGCTGATCTCGTCGGCCTTTGCCGGGGGCGGCTTCATCTCCAGGCAGATGTACGCCCAGTTCGTTGTACCGTATGAGCGCCAGGTGGTGGACGCCATTCACGCCGAATTCCCCGACCTGCCGGTGTACACGCACACCTGCGGCAAGCTCGGCGACCGGCTGGAACTGCTGGCCGACTCTAAGACCGACGGCGTCGACACGCTCGACCCGCCGCCGCTGGGCGACTCCGACCTGGCGGACGCCAAAGCGCGCATCGGCGGCAGAATGTTCATCAAAGGCAATATGAATTCGGTGGCGCTGCTCAGTGACACGCCGGAACAGGTCGCCGAACGCGCCCGGCAGGCACTGGCGGCGGGCATGGCCAACGGTGGCTACATTCTGAGCACGGCCTGCTCGGTCGCGCCGCATGTGGAACCGGCCAAGCTCGAACAACTGGCCGGTATCGTCGAGGAACACGGGCGCTACGAGTAACGCACACACCTACAGCAGATAATCGAGGGAGCGGGGCGCGGCGATACAAACCGCGCCCCGTTGATTCTACCGCTGGCGCAGCTCAAGTTGCAGCGCGTTGATGTTGGCGGCGGCGTCATCCAGGGCGGTCTGGGCAGCCTGCGAACGCGCCGACATAATGCCCAGCGCCGCCGGCTGATCGCCCGCGTCACAGGCGGCGGCGAAATCGGCCCAGGCGTCACGCAGCAGCGCCAACCCCAGATTGACCTGCATCTGCGCGCTGTTGAGCAGCGGCTCTTCCTGCAACAGCAGTTCCGGCGTCACCTGATAATCATCCGGGACGTCCGGCGGCGGCAGGCGGCAGCCATCGGTGACACCGGCCCGGCGAATGTCGTCGATGTACTGCGTCAGCAGCGTGTTAGCGCCGCGCTGCTCGTTTACCGTGCTGATGATGCCAGTCAACTGGCGCAGATGCCCGCTGATGACTTCCGGCGCGATGGTCGGCGTAGGGGTGATGGTGGGCGGCTCTGGCGTGTCGGTCACGATGTCTTCGGGCCGTGTCGTCGGTGTGGCCGTCGGGATGACCGCCACGTTGAGATCGTTCTCTATGTTGATGACCGCATCCAGGATGCTGCGCAGTTCACCGTCAATACCGGTCAGCGCCTCAAGCTGTGTACCGGCCAGCGCCGCCGTCATGGTGCCGTCGTTGCTGCAGGCTTCGCTGCGTACCAGGCGCACGCCGCTGATGCGGTCGATCTGCGCGTTGGCGCGATTGGCGATAATCTCGATGTTGGGATGGGCGGCAGCCACGGCTGGCGGTAATTCAACCGGCTGCGGATTGAAGAAGTTCAGATCGCAGTGGAACGCGCCGCCTGCTTGTACAGTGGTGAACTCTCCGCGTAACATACCGGCGTCGGCGTTGATGCCGGTCAGCCGGTCGCGAACCTGACTCAGCGCATTGAGCGTCTGCGTCGTCTCCGCTGCCAGGTTGTCGGCATGGGTGGGCGCGACGGCGTTCGCCAGCAGATCGGGCGGCGGGCTGTCGTCGCGCATCAGCGACAGGTTAAACGCCACCAGACCGGCCAGCGTCAGCATCAACAGCAGCGCGATTCCCAGCAGCGCACGGGTAGGAATGGACTTGCGCCTGCCGGTCGCGCCGTTAAGCGCGATATCCACCATCAGTTCACTGACGAAAGCGTTATCCTCGCTTTCCAGCGCCATCTCGACCGATTCGCCCGGCTCGCGTTCGATGGCTTCGTCCAGCGCTTTGAACTGGCCCAGCGCATAGGTGCAGGCCCGTCGCAGGGGGGCGTTGCTCCGCTCGCGTTTGTACACATAGACCAGCCCCTCGATAGCCTGCGGCGCGCCGGATTCACCCAGCCACTGGGCCGCCTTCACCCGGCGCTCGGTAGACGGCTTGCGCGATTTCAGGATTTTGATCTGCTTGTTGACGCGCGCCTCAAACGCCGCGAAGCGCTGCGCGTTGTCGTTATCGTCGTCTGCGATGTCGTATTCGTCGAAAATGTCAGCTTTTGCCATCGTTCGGACCGTCGCCTGGTATCGTATGCGGTCTTTGCCTCTCTTCCATCATAATCCATGATAGGCACATCTGAGCGTTAATACTGGCGCGATGATGATCTGAACACGCCAACAGGCGACTGCGCTATACTATTGATATAAACGGAATCCACTTGTCCCGAAATGAGGTGCCTTCATGCTGCGACGACTGCTGTTGTATCTCTCCGAAGCGGGTTGGATGCGAACACTGATGGCGCGCTTCTGGCTGGCGCGGCGGGTGGCGCGGCGCTTTGTGGCCGGGGAGACGCTCGACGAGG
>CAZXCK010000177.1:0-6866 GCA_964639225.1 uncultured Anaerolineaceae bacterium
GCGGGGATTTGTGTCATTTTTGCTTGCAGGTGGCGCTGAGATCAATCAGACGCGCACGCCGTTAAACTGCGGCAGATATTCCCCATGCGCTTCGATCAGCTCATCGACCAGCGACCAGATCTGATCGAGCGACAGCTCGGCGGCGGTGTGCGGGTCGAGCATGGCGGCATGGTAAACATGCTCGCGCTTGCCGGTCAGCGCTGCCTCAACGGTCAGCGCCTGCACGTTGATATTGGTCTGCATGAGCGCAGCCAGATGGACAGGCAGCGCGCCGATCATCGTGGGCTGCACGCCGTTGGCATCCACCAGGCACGGCACTTCGATGCTGCACCCATCGGGCAGATTGGTAATCACGCCGGTGTTGGGTACGTTGCCGTAGACGGTGCGCGGCGTACCAGTCTCCATGCTGTGAATGATGAGCGAACCGTATTCGACGCTGCGCTCGATTTTGTCGAAGTTGAGCATCCCCCGGATCATGCCCTCTTTGATGTTGGGCATCGGATTGTAGCCTTCGAGCGCGCTGCGGATGGCCGCCTCGTCCAGCATCTGGTTATTGGCCTGGGCGGTTTCCATCAGCTCCCAGCCTTTGATCTGCGTCTCGCAGCGCTGGATGTATTCCTCAATCGGGATGTTAAACTGCTCGATGAGGTCTGGCCGGTCGCGCTTGATAAACCAGGGCACATACTCGCTGAAGTGTTCGCTGCTCTCGGTGACGAAGTAGCCCAGCCGCTTGAACATCTCATAGCGCACCTGATTCCAGGCGGGCACCCGGCCTTCATCGTAGACCCGGTGAATCAGTGGGTAGAGGTCCTCGCCGGTATGTTTGTTCTCGAACTTCAGGTAGAAGGCCATGTGATTGATGCCGGCCACCAGATAGTTGATGTCCTCATAAGGCACGCCGATATCGTGGGCCAGTTCGTGAGCTGTGCCCGGCACACTGTGACACAGGCCGACGGTACGCACGCTTGTTCCCCGGCTGAGTGCCCACTGGTTGATCGCCATCGGGTTGACGTAATTGAGGAACAGCGCATCCGGACACAATTCTTCCATGTCGCGGGTAATATCCAGCAGCACCGGGATGGTGCGCAGGCCGCGCATAATGCCGCCAATACCCAGCGTATCGGCGATGGTCTGGCGCAGGCCATACCTGCGCGGAATCTCAAAGTCGATAACTGTAGCCGGTTTATAACCGCCCACCTGGATCATACAGATGACGTAATCGGCCCCCGTGAGGGCAGCGCGGCGATCGGTGGTGGCTTCGATGACAGCGCCAGCGCCCAGCCTGTCATTGATGCGATGGGCGACCGCCTGCGATGTCTCCAGGCGCTCCGGATCGATGTCCATCAGGGCGATGGTGCTCCCAGCCAACTCAGGGAAACTGAGAATGTCGCCCATGAGATTTTTAGCAAAAACGGTGCTGCCTGCACCTATAAAGGCGATCTTTGGCATGTTGGCCTTCCTTAATTGATGATCCTGATTGAGCTGTACACCATTCATTGTGATCGTGCCGCCCCTGTGAGAGGCGGCACGATTAATCATGACACAAACTGCTGAGCAAAACTATAGTGGTTTAACGGAAGAGGTCGTTAACCTCAGTGTTAGCGGCAGGGAGCGCAGTGGCAGCGTCGACGACACCCAGACCGATGGAGTCCATCGCTTCGTCCATGATGGTCGAGATCTCACCGGCGTAGTCGGTGATTGGGAACAGGAAAGTCCCGTCTTCTTCTTCAGCCTGAAGGGTGAAAGCGGAAACATCTACGCCCTGCTCTTCACGCACCTCAAGCACCAGTTCAACGGCTTCCGGGATGGCCGGGAAGACCACGCCCGAAGCACCGACGATGTTCTGGCAGTCGGCGGACCCCAGGAACTTCACCCATTCCCAGGACTCGTCGATATGATCGCTGCCCACCCAGATCGAGTCGGCCAGGCCGTTGAACATGCTCCGGCGGCCTTCAGGACCAATCGGAAGACGGCCAAAGCCAACCGGGAACTCGCTGCTCAGGTAGCTACCGATCATCCACGAACCATCAATAGCGAGCGCGGCCTGTCCAGCCTGGAACAGGGCGAAACGCCCCAGGCCAGATTGATCCTCAAACGGCGTAGCGTAGCCCTTCTCCAGCCACAGATCAACCATCCACTGGATGGTCTCGATAAAGCGCGGGTCGTCATAGTAGTACTCGTCGCCCCAGATGCCGTTATTGAACTGCCAGCCAGTCGAAACCGCAAACATGCTGAATTCGGTCTGGCCATAGCCCTGGGCGTCGTCCCAGCTATTGGTAAATCCGTACTGAACGACGTTATCCTTGTCAAAATCCGGACTGAGGCCGTTGTTGCCATTGGCGTCCAGTGTCAACTGGGCCACGACCTGCTCAAACATACCACCATCTTCCGGATTCCAGTCCCACTCATCCATGATGGCCGGGTCCAAACCAGCGGCTTCCAGCATCTCCACATTGTAGATCACGGCTACGGTATCCCAGTCTTTGGGCAGGCCGTAACGGGCGCCATCGCGGGTCCACAGTTCCGCCAGTCCAGGATAGTAGATGTCAGTCGCCACGCCATCACGCTCGACCAGCGGCTGAATATCGACCAACTGGCCCAACTCAACGAATTCAGGATACTTCGCCAGATGGTTGGTGAACACATCCGGGACGTCACCCGTGATGAAACCACTCTGGATGGCTGTCCAGTAGTCGCTCCAGCCGAGCTGCTCGATCTCAATGCTGATCTCAGGGTTGCGCTCGGTAAAGAGGTCGGCGCATTCCTGGTAGGCTGGCAACTGATTCGTATCCCAAAGCATATAGCGAATAGTCGTATCCTGCGCCTGAACCACACCCAGCGCAGCGACCAGCATCAGGCAGGTCAGCAGCAGTGTTGTTACACGTAAAAACCGGTTCATTTCAAAGTTCTCCTTCTTTGTTACTTCGTCCAATAGACTGACAAACGCTGTATTATGCTCAGCAAGCTCGTGTTCTCTGTGTGATTGGCCCGGTTTACTTGAAACCGGAGAATTGAATCGAATCCACCACTTTGCGTCCGAAAAAGATAAAGATCATCAGACCTGGGATAATCGCAATGGCCGTCCCCGCCATCAAACCGGCCCAGTCCGGCGCACCCTGTGGTGTCTGCTCGCGGAAAATACCCAAAGCAACCGTCAGCACACGCACGTCCTCGCTGCGGCCCACCAGCAGCGGCCACAGGTACTCGTTCCAGCTCTGGATAAAGGTGAGGATGGCCAGCGTCAGCACCGGCCCCTGGATAAGCGGCAGCGCCACTCGCCAGAAGATGCCAAACTTGGTCGCTCCATCCAGTGTGGCCGCCTCTTCCAGGTCTCTGTTCAGGCTGAGGAAGAACTGTCGCATGAAAAAGACGGCGAAGGGCGTCATCAGGAAGAAAGGCGCGACAATCCCCTGGTATGTGCCAATCCAGCCCAGTTCGCGGACAAGCACAAAGTTCGGGATGAACAGCACAATCCCTGGCACCATCAATCCGGTGAGGTAGATGAAGAATATCTGATCTCGAAAAGGAAACTTCAGGCGGGCGAAGGCATAGGCCGCCAGTGTGCTGAAAGTCGTCTGCCCCAGGGTGATAAGCAGCGACACGATAAACGAATTACGCAGGTAAATCCAGAAATTGAGCTGGGCAATCGAAATATTCGGATTCTCGCGCGCCAGCTCACTGGCATCGACCAGCCCCAGCACGCGCTCAAAGTTCTGCGTGGTGGCGTTCACCGGCAGCAGCGAAGATGTCTGGCTGAAAACCGACGATGGCGAGGTAAGCCCCGTACGCACAACCCACCAGAACGGGAACAACGCACCGAACAACAGCATAAAGAGTACGATCAGAACCGGGATATCACGCCAGCCCCAGCCCGCAAACAGCCGTGACCAGTTTATCGTCCGGGTTGCGGTTCCGCTCGAAGCCGCAGAATTGATTGTGTCCATTACAGCACCTCAAACATACATTCGATAAATGGCGACAAACTGGCGGCGGCTAGCTGTAATCCGCCAGATCGGACTGTTTGGAGCGCAGGAAGCGCATCTGGATGAGTGTGATTGTGACCAGGATCATGAACAGGATGACGGATGCAGCGGTCGCTGTTCCCATGCGGATGCGCCGCTCAAACACCTGCTCGAAGATGTAGTAAATAACCACCCGCGTCGAGCCAGCGGGTCCACCGCC
Source organism: uncultured Anaerolineaceae bacterium (assembly GCA_964639225.1). Taxonomy (GTDB): domain Bacteria; phylum Chloroflexota; class Anaerolineae; order Aggregatilineales; family Phototrophicaceae; genus CAZXCK01. The sequence goes on from CAZXCK010000177.1 coordinate 4,183, forward strand.
GGTCGTCACCGCGATTGTATCGAACACCTGGAACGAGCCAATCACCGAGGTCACCAGCACAAATACCAGCACCGGGCGCAGCAGCGGCAGCGTAATGGAGAAGAACTGCCGGACGCCGTTGGCGCCGTCGATAGCAGCGGCTTCGTATAAGGACCGAGGAATCAGCTTGAGGCCAGCGAAAATCAGAATGGCATTATAACCAGCGTGTCGCCAGATGTTAATCCCGGCAATCGATTGGATCGCCTGATCCGGCGATCCCATAAATGGCTGTTTGCCAATGCCAATCCAGATCAGGAATTCATTCATGATGCCGATGGACGGGTCCAGAATCCACAGCCACAGCAGAGCCACCACAACGTTAGGCATCAGCCAGGGCAGAATCAGAATGCCACGCATCAGCGTAGAAATCCCCGTACTGAAACGCTCCAGCACCACCGCCATGAAAATAGCGATCACCGTTTGCAGCGGGATATTCCACAAAACATAGACAACGGTAATGCGCAGCGAGTCGACAAAACGCCGGTCGTTGAGCAGATTCTGGTAATTATCCAATCCCACATAGCGCGCATCACTCAGCAGATTCCATTCCTGGAAACTGATATAGAAGGCACGCAGAGCCGGCACGGCATAAAATGCAATAAAACCGATCAGGCTGGGCAGGATAAAGATATAGGCCAGCAGAGCTTCGTTATTAGTGATCTTATCGAGAAAACTTCCATTTGTTTTAGGTTTTGTAAGTGCCATCTATTTTTCCCCTCTTTGCCCTGTTGAAAAGTCACCTGAATAACTTCACGAAATGTCTTTTATCGCGATCCTTCAGCACATCAGCTTTCCAGAGAGCCGCATGAACCACGAACAATCAATTCGGTGTCAAGTTCAAGCTGTCTGACGGCAGGCTTACGACCTTCCACCAGATCGATCAGCATCTCACAGGCCACCCGCCCCAGTTCAACCTCTGGGGCGCGGACAGTCGTCAGCGGCGGCGTGGTGAATGCCGCGAAGCGCATGTCGTCATAGCCAGCAACCGCGACATCTTCGGAGATGCGCAGGCCGTACTCGTGGATAGCTCGCATCGCGCCCAGCGCCATCAGGTCATTCATGCCGAAAACCGCCGTCAGTTGCGGCGAAACATTCAGCAGGGTCTTCATAGCCTGGTAGCCGCTTTCAGGATCGTACCGACCGGCACATACCAAACGCTCGTCATACTCAAGCCCGGCATCTTCGAGGGTCGAACGATACGCGCCCAGGCGCTTACCGATGTGTACATCATCCGTCGGGCCATAGGGGATGCAGGCGATGCGGCGATGGCCCAACGCGATCAGATGGCTGACAATTGAGCGAATGCCGCTGATATGATCTATCGAGACCCCGTGCAGGTGGGAAGAACGTGGCGTATCCAGCAGCACAACCGGGTAGTCTTCGTCAACCAGCGAGTCAATCACACGTTTGGCGTCGTGAAAGTTCGAGATGACCATGCCCGCGACTTCACCGCCCTTGAGCAATAGGCGGATGACATCGACATAATCCAGGTCTTCGATATGCTCGACCAGCATGCGGAAACCATGTGGACGGGCAACGTTGCTGAAGCCGGTCATCACACTGGGGATAAATGGATCGCGGAACACCTGGTAATGGGGTTTGATGAGGACCAGGCCCAGATTCTGGCTGCGACCGCGCACGAGGGTCTGCGCGGCAGACTGAGGCACATACCCCAGTTCTTCAGCAACTGCCAGTACCCGCTGCCGGGTAGCCTCACTGATGACGACATCGGCGCTGTTGTTGAGGATGAGCGATACCGTCGTCTGTGAGACACCAGCGGTGCTGGCGATCTGTTTCTGGGTAACTAAAACACTCTTCTTCTTCATAATCAAAAGCTTGCGGCAATAGATAATACGCATTAGTTGCCGATAGCGTATGACAAATTGGTTGATTTGTCAAGAAATTCGTGCTGGGATTGAGCTTGAAGCTAAGACGATGTCTGTATCAGTGTGAATGGCGGCGCGAAACCACGCGGATTCGCGCCGCCGGTGACGTCATTCCCTGCCGCCAGCGCGTAGCCAGGACTCGCGCTCGACTTCCACCCTCGCCTTCCACGCGGCCTCCCGAGCCTCCGCTTGATTAGCCGCGATCTCCGCCTGCAGCCGCTGATCTTCGCGGACCTTGCGGGCGCGCTCCGGGTCAATCTCAGCCAGAAGTTCCAGGTACTCAGTAGGATATTTCTGCTTCAACCGGTGCAGATACATCGCGCCAGCGTAACGCAGCGACCGGCCCGGCAGCAGCAGCAGCTCGCGCAGTTTGCACAGCTCGTCAATAGTACCGCGCTCTTGCCACGACGTCTGCCGGATGCGCTCGCGGATGAACGGGGATTCAACAGCTTCGTAATTCATGTGCTTCGGGGACATTTCTGGACCTCCCAGCGTGGTATTGAGAGGCTATACCACCTATTATCGACATCTTTCCTCTCAGGCCGGATGGAAGCACCTTGACGGGGTGTCAGGTTGCTGGACAGGTCACCGAGCCGGATCTCTACCTGTCACTCTTGATGCTGATGCCAGTGTAGCATAGGTTCGACGCGAATGAAAAGTCAATTTCAGCAAATACTCAGATTCAACAAATCGGTGAAAAGTAGCTTCCCATCTGGCAAACTCTGCGCTATACTGACATTTACTGACCCTTAATCAGCC
>CAZXCK010000178.1:0-6862 GCA_964639225.1 uncultured Anaerolineaceae bacterium
CCTGCGGAATCTCTGAGAAAAACTGGCGGAATAGGAAGATCGCCATGCTGCTGGCCAAGTTGGGAATGATTAACCCCGGCCAGGTGTTGTTCCAGCCCAGCTCATTAACCAGAATAAAGCGTGGGATGGCGATGAGATCAATCGGAACCACAAACGTAAGCAGCACAATCAGGACAAAGAGTATGTTTTTGCCGCGAAAGTCGAAGCGCGCGAAGGCGAATCCGGCCATCGCCGAAAACGTTCCACCAATGATCACGCCCGTTGCGCCCAGAAAGAGTGTGTTCAGTATGGAGCGTCCGAACCCACGAGCGAATAACTGCTCATAAGCTTCGACCGTGAAATCCACTGGAAGCAGTGCCCGCCAGGTAAAGGGATAGGCATATTCAAAGACTTTGGAGTTGGGTGTAAATGATGCGGCAAAGGCCCACATCAGCGGCAGAATGGCGATCACCGTCACGATTGCGAGCAATCCATAGACGGTAATGTAGTAGTACAGCTTATGTCGGTTGACCTGCGGCAAACGAGCTGGAGACGCACTGCTAACCTGAGAAATCTGCGCTTCATCCTGTAACTGCAATTGTTCCTGCATCAGTTCAATCCTCCACCTAGAGACTGGCTCAGGTCTTTGGCCGCAGCAGCGCGAACTGTACCGCGATGATGACAATGACCAGAATCAGCATGACGGTAATCATGGCTGACGATGTAGACAGGTCGCCATACACGAAACCTCGGCGGTAAGTCTCGTGCATAATCAGGTTAGTGGTCTGCTGTGGGCCGCCGCGTGTCAGCAGGAAGATCGGCGCGAACATCGTGAAATTGGCGATTGTATCGGCCACCAGCACAAACGCAATCACCGGACGCAGCAGCGGCAGCTTGATCCGGGTGAAGATCGCCCAGGTACTGGCTCCATCGATCTTGGCGGCTTCTATCACCGAATGCGGAATGTTCTGCAGACCAGCCAGGAAGAACAACGTCCAGAACGGAATACCCTTCCAGGACACAATGGCGATGATTGACCACAAAGCCTGATCGACTGAGAGCAGGAAGGGTTGGCGCGGTAAGCCCAGCGCAACCAGAATACCATTCACCAGGCCGGCATTCTGGTCCAGCATTAATCCCCAGACAATGGCCGTCACGTTGATCGAAACCGCCACTGGCAGCAGGAAAACGCTGCGAAACACAATCATGCCGGGCACATGCTGGTTGATGAGTACGGCCAGACCCAGCGCCAGCGCGACCTGAAGCGGGTTGACCACCAGATTGAAGGCCAACGTGACTTCCATCGACTTCCAGAAGCCGGAGAAGTTGAACAGGTCACGATAGTTCTCTAAACCCACAAAAATCTGTTCGCCCGAAAAAAACGACTGGGCAAAGACGCTCTCTCTGATCGTGGCAAAGGTGGGTATTAAATTGAAGATTACCAACAGAGACAGCGCCGGTAGCAGGAACAAATAGGGGACAAGGTTCTGTTTTGAAGCCATAACAGAGTCTCTTCAGGATAATAAACCAGACCAGATATTCTTCGCCCATTCGCACGTCACCTAGCACGAAGTGGGGTCTGGTTAACGCGTAAAGTAACTGAAGGGTGCGCGGTAATCCAGCCGGGGGCAGTACGTGTAGGCGCCTGCCCCCGAACAGATTTATGGATTAGCGGCGGTACTTGCGCATCTCATTTTCGATGCGTTCCACTGCGGTATCCAGCGCGGTCTGTACGTCTGCGCCGTTCACAATATCCAGGAAAGCATCCTGGAGAATCTGCTCGTATTCCAGATAACCCACCGTCACCGGGCGCGGAACCGGACCCTGTGTTGCTTCGTCAGCAGCCACGCGCATGAAGCCCATCGGCAGTTCGTCAAATTCCGGCTCGTCGGCAAACATCTGCAGGACCGAGAGCTGCGCCGGGAAGTCACCGCTGCCTTCGCGCCACCACAGTTCAGCGCCGCGTCCGGTCGTCAGCCAGCGGACAAAGGTCTTGGCTGCTTCCTGCTGGACGCTGTTAGGGTTAACACCCAGGTGCCAGCTTCCCGTCGGCGTGGCGACTTCGCCATCTTCGAAATAAGGATGGCGCGAGACGCTCCATTCAAAGTCGGTCACGCTGTCTGTAAAGCGCCGGATGTTCCAGGGACCAGCCACCATCATAGCGATTCTGCCGGTCTCGAAGATGTCTGGTGGCCAGAAATTGGCGTCGGCCTGAGGCGCGACACCCAGCGCATTGTACATATCAGCATAGTAGGTGAAAGCCTGTACCCACTCCTCGGAGTTGATGATCCCGTCAACCGTCAGACCATCCTCGCCAATGGCTGGTGCGCCAAGTGAAGCGGGCAGTGGTTGAAGCTGGTAAATTCGAACAAACTGCTCCCAGGCGAAGCCCCAGACCTCAGGAACGCCATCACCGTCTTCGTCAACCGTGAGCGCCTGGGCGGCTTCTGCCACCTCTTCCCACGTCCAGCGCTCGTCCACTCCCGGCGGTTCGATACCAGCAGCCTCAAAAGCATCCAGGTTGATGTAGAGAACCTGAGTTGAGGTGCTGACCGGCGCGGACATCAACTGGCCGTTGACCAATCCGGCTTCATACGAAGACGGAACCCAGTCGGCGATATCTTCTTCAGTGAACACATCGTCCAGCGGCAGCAGCCAGCCACGAGCGGCATAGCTGGCCGTCAGAGGCACATCGACTGAGTACACGTCCGGATCGGGGCCACCCGCAGCCAGGCGCACCTGGATCTGCTGGAAAAGATCGTTGAATGCCAGTTCCTCCAGCTCGATGTCGATGTCGGGATGGTCCTGCTGGAATTCACTGATGATGACGTCCCAATCCGCCTGGATGAAGGACAACGAGAGGATTTTGATGGTGGTGGTTTCCTGACCAAAGACAGGAACCGACATCACGATAACAAACACAGCTAAAAGCAATATCCTGGCGAGATTCTTTACTGACATATTTGCCTCCTAAATAAAGATCGTACATTTTGACGGTGTATCCACCAGATGGCGCAGATGTGTTCCTGGCCTTTACCAGCGATCCGATGTACCGATGGTAAAATGGTGGTACACTCGCCACTATCATTATCTAGCGGGTACTCTGCAATAGTAAACAGAAAAAGTGCTGTATCTGTGACATCCTGTGACATGTTAAGAAAAGATGAATTTGTTGATATCCTGACAGGCAGCTACCGGAACCTGTATGATCTGGTGCGATTACGCACAGATCCGTTGGGTCCTCTGATCTTCGCCGACCCGGCGCTGGGACAAAAAGAACGCGCCTGGAAACTGCATCGCCTGCTGCTGGACATGATCGACGAGCTGAAGCCGGGGCCGCAGGCTCCGCCAGCATCCCGCGAGATGCGACGTTATCGTCTGATGCACCTGCGCTACGTGGAAGCCCTCGACCCGCAGACGGCTGCCAGTCAATTAGCGATCACCCGTCGTCACTTCTATCGTGAACATGGTGAAGCGCTTGAAGCCCTTGCTGACATACTCTGGGATCGGTATCTCGACGCCATGAACCGCGCCCCAGGCGACACCACGACGGCCACCAACGAACACACTCCGATGACCGGACGAGAAACCCAGCGACTGTCACCTGCACAGGAGATCACCAGCCTGCCAGTTACCATCAACAATGTGATCGATCTGGTGCAGCCACTGCTCTACCAGCGAGGCACGAACGTGGTGACAGAATTAACAGAAGAACTGCCCCCGGTGCTCGTGCATCGTGGGATACTGCGCCAGGTGCTGCTTGGTTTGTTTGGTTTCATCGCCGAGCATATGGGTCCAGGAACGATTACGGTCAGCATGCATCACACACCAGATACCGTTCTAATCATCATAGACGTTGTCGGCCAGCTCGACGATCTGTATGATTTCGCCCGACCTCAACTGCACGAATTGAACGCAGTCGCTACCGTCAGCGGCATCATGGTTCTGCTAAACGAGAAGGCAGGTAAACTGCACGGGTTTTCTGTTCGGATCACGCCAGCGACGTCGAGGACGATCCTGGTTGTCGATGACAATGAAGATATGCTGCTGTTGTATCAAAGCTATTTGTCGCCGCACAATTACCATGTCATTGTTGCCAGCAATGCGGCGATGGCGCTGGAATGTGCACAGGATACAGCAGTTGACTGTATACTGCTCGACCTGATGATGCCCGACCAGGACGGCTGGGATATGCTGCAGCGACTCAAGAACCAGGCGCATACGCAGCACATTCCCATCGTCATATGCAGCGTCCTGAAGCAGAAGAACCTGGCCCTGTCTCTGGGAGCAGCCGCGTTCATCGAGAAACCCATTACGGAAACCTCTCTGCTGGCGACACTGGACCAACTGGGCTTATAACGCTGCCTGCGGTTATTGTGTGGTCACTTCCAGCATGGCCTGTACCAGATGAATCAGGTCACCCGAGCGCCATCCGCCTGCATGTATAAGGCGTATCTGGCCCTGAACGTTGACCGTCGAATCCAGGTCATCGGTGGCGGAGATGACCACCACCGGGATATTCTGACCATCGGGGCGCTCACGAATGCGGTGCAGCACTTCTGACCCATGCAAATCTGGCAGTTCCAGGTCAAGGAAAATCAAATCGGGACGAACAACATCCAGCATGGTCAGACCCGTATAGCCATCGTGTGCCTCGGTGATCTGATAGCGACGCAGCGGCTGATCCAGCATACGTATCATCAATTGTACAAAATCCCGGTCATCGTCGATAATCAGCAGTTGATCGACATGCTCACCAAACTGGCGCAGCATGTCCCACAGATTTTGCCGGTTTATCGGCTTAATGAGATAACCATCGGCGGCTAGCTTACGTCGCAGTCTTTCCTCACCGGGCAGCGGACAGATCATGACAGTGGAATGCGCTACATCCCAATCGCCGACAATATTCTCCGTGGTTATAGCAGCGTGGAGCTGGTCGTAATTATCGTCAATCAGAATAATCTGTGGTCCAATCTTACGGGCAATCTCTCGTGCATGGTCAAAGTTCTGTGTAACCACAACTCGGCAGTCATGCAGATAACGGGATAACATGCTGCCCGCAACCGAACTCGGCGTGACGATCAAAATGGTGCGTTCCCTTTTGTCCGGCGATGACCAGGCACGTGGCTGACCCGCTGCCTGCAACTGTGTGTCGTCCAGCAAAGGCGCTTTGATTGGCAGGGCAAAGGTAAAAGTACTGCCTTGTCCTAACCGGCTCTCTGCCCAGATGCGTCCATGATGCAGCATGATAAACTGCCTGCTGATTGCTAATCCCAGACCTGCGCCCCCCTGTCTGCGCCGGAGATCGCTATCGATCTGATGAAAAGGGTCGAAAATGCGGTCCAGTTCAGGCTCAGGGATGCCGATACCGGTGTCGGCGATAGAAACCACGATCTCGTGCTCGGCACAGTTCGCGCTGACGGTTATCGAGCCGCTCTCAGTAAACCGAGTAGCGTTGTTGATAAGGTTAAACAGCACCTGCCTGACACGTGTGATGTCTACCCACACAGCCGGCAGTTCCGGCTCAATATCAATATTGAGCCGCAGACCTCTGGTTTCGACCAGACTGCGCGCCGTTTCGGCAGTGTTGCGCACCAGATAGCCGAGATCAACACGCTCTGGCATCAATGTCATCTGCGCTGTTTCGATGCGCGCCAGGTCGAGGACATCATTAACCAGATTTTGAAGATGGGTGGCATTCCGATGCACAACACCCAGGTCACGAATGTATCGTGGTGGCAACGCCCGGCCATAATATTCTGGTGACTGGATCATCATCTCGGTGAAACCCACAATCAGATTCAACGGTGTGCGCAGTTCATGACTGATGTTCTGCGCAAACTGCTGCTTCAGACGATGTCCCTCTTCAGCCTGCGATCGTGCCAGCGCCAGCAGATAATTACTGCGTGCCAGGCTGTATGAAGCCGTATCCAGTGTTTTCAGCACATGTTTCAGCTCCGCCTGACGCTGCCGGGCGACCTCAGCATTGTGGTGAGCCGTCTCAAAACTCTCCAGTGCCCAGTGCAGCGCAAGGTTCAAGTGGCGAGCAGCCAACGTTGCACTTACGGTAACCAGCAGCAGAATAATGACCGGAAGCAGCGGACTCATCGCCGACAACAGGTTGAACAGAACACAGAATACAATCGCCGTACCTGCGATTACAGCCAGGTCGGTGCGCTGCAAAAGCACAGTTGTAAAGACAATTGGCAAAATGAACAGGTAGACGAGGCTACTGTTCTCAAAAGCAGTCTGCAAAAAGATGACCGCGATCAGGCCGCTCCATATCAGGCAGCGTGATGAAACCTTGTATTGATAATCTCTGAGCAGATAGCTGGCCGTCAGCCCGGCGATCAGCAGCACACATCCCAGCCAGGCCGCCGCTGGGACGGTATTCCCAGGCGATGGCCAGGTCATCCAGATCAGCCAGAGATACGTCACGATGGCGCTAAAAGCCAGCAGTGCGTTCAGCGCCTCCAAACGTAGATGGATCAGATAGTCGTCATCGTGAATCTGCTGACGGGCAATCATGGGCTGTTCCTGGCGATTAGCACAAACGGACATCTGCATTCAGATTGACCCAAGCAGACGAAAAGCGCAAGTCAGCAGCTTTCGGTCTACTTGGCAACGGAACACCCCCACGCCTGTGGGGAAAACTACGTCGTCTGATCGACGATGAACGTCAACGCCGGAACACCCCCACGCCCGTGGGGAAAACAGCTTGCCATCCTGATAAAGCCGTACCAGATACGGAACACCCCCACGCCCGTGGGGAAAACGGATAGTCATTTGTGCATCTCCTCGTTTCTCTATCGGAACACCCCCACGCCCGTGGGGAAAACGCTTTCTCCCATTTAACTATTCGGGTGTAACCAGGAACACCCCC
>CAZXCK010000179.1:0-6752 GCA_964639225.1 uncultured Anaerolineaceae bacterium
TAAGGATTTAGAGCGGAGTGAAGAAGCTGACCGGTCCCGCCCGGCGTTAAAACACCGGGCTACATAATGCGTGCCTGCTAAAGAGGCACAAAGGACCGCCCCCGTTGCCTGCCACAGGGGACACGACCCCTTTAGTGGGTCGGCGCCCTGTAGCCGGCTGCAAGCAGCTGCGGTTTTGAACCGCTGGCGATGGCATGCTACGAGATCGGTTTACGCATTACGCCACCCACAATGACCCGTGTTGAATTTGGTATATCCGTTACCATGAACCAGACCACCATCCAGCGGCTGATCGCCATCAACCGCGAGTTCTACGAACGCACCGCCGCCGACTTCGACCAGACTCGCGGCCAGCCCTGGCCCGGCTGGGAGCGACTGCTGGCGCATCTGCCGGGTGGGGGCGGCCCGCTGCGCGTCCTCGATGTGGGCTGCGGTAACGGTCGGCTGGGGCTGTTCCTGGCGGCGAACCGGGCGCAGCCAGGCGGCAGGCTGATCTATCACGGCATCGACAGCAGCCCGGCTCTGCTGCAACGAGCGCGCGAGTCGCTGGCAGGGCTGCCCGGTGTATCGGCCACGCTGGAAATGCGCGACGCGCTGCTCGACGCGCCGCCCGCTGACGTCTACGATCTGGTGGCGATCTTCGGCGTGCTGCATCATGTGCCCGGCTTCGACTTCCGCCGCCGCTGGCTGCAAACGCTGGCCAGCCGGGTCGCGCCCGGCGGACTGCTGGCCTTCGCCGCGTGGCGCTTCTACGAATACGAGCGCTTCCAGCGGCGGGTCGTCCCCTGGCCGCCGGAACTGGCCGAACAGGTCGAGCGGCACGATTACCTGCTGGACTGGCGGCGCGGCGTCCAGGCGCTGCGCTACTGCCATTACGTCGACGACGCCGAACACGCCGATCTCGTGCGCGCCTGCGACCTGCCCGAACGGGAATCATACCGCGCCGATGGCTTCACCGGCGCGGTCAATCGCTACAGTATTCTGGGCCAAGAACCCCGGCGCTGAGTGATCGCTTACAGGTATTCGCGCCGCAGCAGCCCGAACTGCTTGATATCGACGAAGCGCTCGTGTTCCCAGCAGCTTTCGCGCCACACCCCCTCGAACCGGAAACCGCACTTGGTCATCACGCGCTCGGAAGCATCGTTGCCGGCGGTGCAGTCGGCCTGAATGCGATGAACATCCAGGTTATCGAAGCACCAGCGGATGATGCCGTGCGCGGCTTCGGTGGCGTAGCCTTTGCCCCACTCCGGCGGCACAAACTGATAGCCGATGTCCACCTTGCGATTCGTCTGATCCCAGGCGTAAAAGCCGCAGGTTCCGATCACACGGTCGTCATCGGTGCGTGTGATACCCCACTGCACGCCCCTCTGCTCGACGAAGCCCGCCTCGAACCAGTCGATGAGTTCAAGGGCCTTGTCGCGGGTATCGCGCAGCGGCTGGCTCAGAAAGCGCAGCACATCCGGCGAGCCAAAAATGTCCATGACAGCCTCGGCGTCAGCGTGCGTTAGGCGGCGCAGCTTCAGCCGCGCGGTGGTGATGGTGGGAAAGTACGAATAATCAAACACAGCGGCCATATTCTCTGCCCCGGTTGGTTTAGTACTTGCGCACAATCGCCCGGTAGATCGGCGGCTGGCGATTCTGGATAAACTGGTATTCCTCGCGGGAGCGGCGCACGGCGTCCAGGTCGATGCGGGCGACGGTGAAGCCTTCCAGTGGCGCGCCGGTCTCGGCGTCGGTCTCATCGGCCATCGAGGCGTAGATTTGCCCGCGCGGGCCGACCACCATACTCTCGCCGCCGAAGCTCATCGTCACGTCTTCGCCCACGCGGTTAGCCCCGGCGACGAACAGCGCGTTTTCGTAAGCACGGGCGCGCAGGTAGGTCTTCCATTCGTCGATTGACGACGCTTCCCAGTTGCCCATCACCAGCAGCAGCTCGGCGCCATCCAGCGACAGGCTGCGGGCGACTTCCGGGAAGGCCAGGTCGTAGCCCAGCATCATGCCGATGTTGCCGATCTCGGTCTGCGAGACGGGCAGCTTGAAGCCCTCGCGGAAGGCCATGCGTTCCTCGCCGCGCAGATGGACCTTGTTATACACGTCGATCAGGTCGCCGTCCGGGCCGATGAGGATCGACGAGTTGTAGAGCACGCTCTCGACGCGCTCTTTGGTGACCATGCCGAAGGCCACGAATACGCCGTGTTCGTTGGCGCGCTGCGAGATCAGATTAACAGTAGGGCCGGGGACGCGCTGCGCCAGCTCGGTGAAGCGCAGGCCCAGCTCGGTGCCGCTGGTGACCAGTTCCGGGAAAACGATCAGGTCGATCTTCTGCCGCGAGGCGATGCGGGCGATCATCTCCGACATCTTGACGAGGTTCTCTTCGGCCTCGCCCAGCCGGGGTTTCATCTGCACAAGGGCGATGCTGATTTCACGCATGGGTCAGGGTTTCCTTGTCGTGTCGTTCCACCAGTTAGATGGGGCTATTGTAGCGTCAGCCGTCCGATTACGCGATTGGCAATCAATGGGCGACTCTCGACGTTTTCAGAGGCCGTCCCGGCATGGTATGCTTGGCGGTGTTCTGTCGGGTACACGGTACAGGGATACACCACATGTCAAGATACGAAACCACACAGCAGGCGATGGACGCCCTGAACACAGCCAGCGGCGAGGCGCTCACCGACGCTGTCGAGTTGCTGGCCGAGCAGCAGCACACTCCGGCGGTGCCGCATCTGGTGCAACTGCTGGACGACGAGATGCTGGACGCGGGTGTGCGCTTTATCGTCGTGCGGGCGCTGGGTCGCCTGGGCGATGAGGGCGCGCTGGCCGTTCTGCTGGACGAACTGCGCGGCGATGACATCTGGGTGCGGGCGGCGGCCACCGGCGCGCTCATCAGCATTGGCTCGCCGGCGGTTGGCGGTCTGGTGACGGCGCTGCGCGACGAGGACAAGGCCGTCCGCCGCGCCGCTGCCAAGGCACTGGGCAAGATCGGCGAGCGCGGCGAAAACCAGGAAGTCCTGCGCGGGCTGTCGGTGGGGCTGCTGGACGTAGACGGCGCGGTGCGCCGCTTCGCCGCCGAGGCGCTGGGCCGTCTGCGGGCGGCATCGATGGTGCCCGAACTGACCGAGGCGCTCAACGACCGCAACACCGGTGTGCGCATCGCCGCGTTTCGCGCGCTGGCGAAGATCGACACGCCAGAGGCGCAGTCAGCCGTCCGCCAGTGGGTCAAACAGTAAGGCCCATCCCCTCGATAAACAGCCAAAGCCCAGGGGCGAGTGTGCGACCGCGTACACTCGCCCTTTGCTTCCAGCAGACAGAAGCTGCCACCGACCAATATGTAACGTTCCTTTACGTTCTTCGGTATAGCGCATGACGTGTTGTCAATCAGAGGAGCAACAATCATGTCTAGACTGTATTTCAACACAAGAGCCGGCGCCACATTGCTGTTCATCGTCGCAGTCATGACAATCGCCCTCATCACAGCGCTGCCGGCCTATGCTCAGACCACTGAAGACCCGACCCCTGATCCCTTTGGCGATTTCTTCGTCGAGATCGTGGGCGAGGTCGCCTTTGTCGCCGATCCCGACTATCCCGACATCTACCGGCTAACGGTGGGCGGGGTAATCGTCGCGCCGGCTGGCGCCTTTATCCCGGCTGATCTCAGCACGGGCGATGTGGTGCGGATTGTCGGCTATCTGCTGGACGATGACACCATCATGGCCATCAGCCTGGAGTTTGTCGACCCGGACGAACTGCCCCTGACGCCAGAGCCAACCGAAGTGCCGGTCGTCACGCCAGAGCCGACTGAAGAACCGGACGTCACACCGGAACCGCTGCCCACTGACTGCGTCCCGCTGACCCATCCCATCGCGGTGAGCACCGCCGCCGAGTTTGAGATGACGGTCGAGGAAGTGGTGGCGCTGCACTGCGCTGGCTACGGCTTCGGCGACATCATCCGCGCGCTGCTGCTGGAACGCGAATCCGACGACGCCTACACCGTCGAAGAACTGCTGGCGATGGCTGATCGCGGCCAGTCCTGGATGGAAGTCATGGCCGAGATCGGCGTGCATCCAAGTGAACTCGCGCCCGGTCAGGCGATCCGGCCGCCCGGACGTCCGGACTTCGCCGGTCCCGATGACGATGACGATGATGACGACGATACGCCCGGCGGCCCGCCCGATGATCGCCCTGGCGGCGGCCCACCGGGACAGGATGACGACGGACCCGGCGGACGCCCCGATCATCCGCTTGGTGGCCCGCCTGGACAGAGTCCTGATGGCCCGCCCGGACAGCGTGGTCGTGGTGGCTGATGCCCTGACGCCCGCATAACCTATCGCAGCCAGATAAAGATAAGCGCCTCTCATATGCCGAGAGGCGCTTGTTTGATTCTGGGTCGGGCGGTGTGCGCTCTACGGCGTTTGCAGACGCTGCCATGTCCCGGTGATGGAGTCCCCAGACAGCCGCACCGTGCCATAACCGGGCACACCGACATAGAAGCCGGTGCCGGTCGCTTCGTACTGCACGGTGAACGTGTTGTTCAGGTTAGCCGGTCCCGTCGCCCAGCCGATGCCGCCGCTGGCGTCACACCACAGGCCAACCGTGCCGTTGGTGTTGTGATAAGCCCAGTTGAACACGTCCTGCGGGTCGAACAGGCCAGCAGGGGCGCTGCCGCAGGGCGCGGTGTAGGTGCTGGAGCCGTCCCAGTTGCTGGTATACACCATATAACGGTTGTTGCGGCTGTTAAGGCCGTAGATGCGGTTCTCGCCGCTGAGGTTGAGGTTAATCATCAGGCCGTTCTGGAAGAACTGCGACTTCCCGGCGATTGCCACCGGCGCGCCCTGCGGACAGCCCGCCTGGGACGGTGCCAGCGCGTTACCGAAGAACCAGTCCACCGGGCACACACTCTGAATCTGCACCGGCACCGAGCGCGTCTCGTCGATGCCGCCGCGTGTCACCGTCAGCCGGTAGATCACCTGGCTGCCGGTGGCCGGGACAGGCACAGGAAGCTGGCCGCTGGGCGTCACCGAATAGGTTTGCAGAATCTGCTGCTGCGACGACAGCGCATCAATCCGAGCGACATCGCCGCTGGCCTGCCACATCAGCGTCACACTGGAACCGGCGCTGGCGCTGCTGGCGCTGGCCGTGAACGACTCGATCACCGGCGCGTCCGGCGTGGGCGTGACGGTGGGCGGCGGCGTGTCGGTGGGGACCGGCGTATCGCTAGGCAGCGGCGTAACCGTGTTGGTCGGCGTGGCTGGCGGCACGGTGTTGGTCGGCGTCAGCGACGGCGTCTCGGTGAGAGTCGGCGTGCTGGTCGGCGTGAAGGTCGCCGTTTCAGTCGGCGTGAGCGTCGGCGTCAGCGTGTCGGTCGGCGTCAGCGTGGCCGTCGCCGTCGGCAGCTCAAACACCGTGGGCAGCGCGCGCTCTTCGCTGGCTTCCCCACACGCGCTAATCAGCGGTACAATCAACACCAGGAAGAATACAAACACGGATCTCATTTTGTACATGACATCACCTCAACCACAGGCAAGCGGTTGCCAGAGCCAACGGAGCGCCACGCGCGACCAGTATCATCGTCCGGGCACAATACTGTTACTAACTGTAATCATACTCCTGATGGTTTCAGCGTGCCAGTCAACCGGCGAACCCCAGCCAGGCGAACTGCCGACGCTGTTCCAGATGCCCACCGAGCCGCCGCCAGCGAACACAGCCACAGACGGCGAATCCGCCGTGCTGGCCGCTACAGAATCCGCGACAGCGACCGCCACCACAGCGGCCACATCATCACCCACTTTAACACCATCTGTCACCCCTACACACACCCTAACCCCCACTAATACACCAACATCACTGGCAATCCCCACCCTCACACCAGAGCCTGTGACCCCCACGCGCCCACCGCTGCCAGAGGCGTTTATCTTCGGGCAGTCGGTGCAGGGCCGCGATTTGCGGGCGCGGCGCATCGGTGAGGGACAGCAGCTCATTATGCTGGTGGGCGGCATTCACGGCGGCGCAGAGGTCAACACGGTGACGCTGGTCGAAACGCTGCAAAATCACTTTGAGGACAACCCGGCGCAGATTCTGCCGGATATCAGCCTGTTGTTTGTGCCACAGCTCAACCCGGACGGCGTGGCGCTGGGACAAACGGCAGCCGGACGCTTCAACGCTAACGGCGTCGATCTGAATCGCAACTGGGCCTGCGACTGGCAGGAAGAGGCTTTCTTCCGTGAGACGCCGGTGGGGGCCGGGTCCGCGCCCTTCTCCGAACCGGAGACGCTGGCGCTGGGCGCGCTCATCAACGATCTGCGCCCGGCGCTGGTGCTGTTCTATCACAGCGCGGCGGACGGCGTGTTCGCCGGCAACTGCGGCAGCAGCGGCGGCGTCTCGGATGAGATGGCGGCTGTACTGGGCCAGGCGACCGGCTACCCCTACGGCCAGACGTTCAGCGCATACGCCGTCACCGGGACGGCCCCCGGCTGGGTGGACAGCCTGGGCATTCCGGCAGCGGACGTGGAGCTTGCGACGGCGAACGACATCGAATTTGAGCGCAACCTGCGCGGGGTGATGGCCGTACAATGTTGGGTGCTGGACTTCCCGCAGGCCATCTCGGTGTGCCGCTGATGCAGGGCGATTGCAAAGTCAGAAACTCTAATTGCGAGGGCGCTGCCCTCGCGCACCCGCAAGGGAGCCAGGCTCCCTTGACCCCTTACTTTTCGGCGCAAAGCGCCGAAAAAGGCAAAGTTTTGTCCACTTTTCCAAAA
>CAZXCK010000180.1:0-2501 GCA_964639225.1 uncultured Anaerolineaceae bacterium
AAGTGCGGGGACAATACAGATACTTTAGCAAAAATCAAGGACAAAAAAGCACCCGACAAGACAAAGACAAAGACAAACTTGATAAAATACACCTGCCCTGACTGTAAGGCCACTGCTTATGGTGAAAAAGGAAGGAAACTGTATTGTGGATGTTGCCTTTAAAACAGCAAATTAACTATATTAACTTTAAACAGGGAAAGGAGGACGGGACTAATTGATTTTGCATATATCGGCAATAATACTTGAGGGGTCATAATGTTTGGGAGGGTACAATTTACTCTGACCCGCAGAGAAAACATGGTCGGGAATCTCTGTACCGACTGGCCCCTCTTTAAAAAATTATAAGTATACACCTGTCAGAAGGTAAGTACACTGGTCTTATTATAGGTGTTATCTCTGGAGTAATTATTGCCACTATTATTTTTATCCATTTATTTTTTATCGAAGGGAGCAGTTCAAATGAGCATTAACAAACTAAGAGACAGGATTCGCAAAGGTGAAGTTACACCACCAACAGGCGGGGGTAGTTCTCCGGTCGGGGAAGGAATCTTTAAAACTTCAATCACTGAAGCCAGTGCAGGAAGAGGAGAAAACGGCAATTTCAGGGGCATGATTAAGGTACAGGTGGAATCAGGCGGTGAAGATGAAACTGTACTCGGTCGTACCTTTAACCTTTACATTCAAACTGTTGACGAAGAATATGCAGAGGAACAGATTGCACTCTGGACTCAGATTTTAGGAGCATACGGGATCAGCGACGAAAAAATCTTTGATGATGCTGAGGATATTCAGGATATTGTAACCAATATCACTACTCTTTTGACTAAGCAGATAAAGAAGAAAGATATTTTCATCATTATTGAGCGTAAAGAGCAGTCAAGGAAGGGGCCAAAGGGCATGACAATGTATTACAATAACATTGACCTTGACGGCACAGGTGAAGTGGCCGGAGTTGGAACGGAAACTACGGAAACTACGGAAACTGAATCTGAACCTGACAAAGAGACAGAGACAAAGACAAAGACAAAGGCAGAGACAAAGACGAAGAAGTCAACACCTGCTTCAAAGTCTCAGTCAGATAAGAAGCCTTGGGAGTGATATGTGCGAAAGAAGGGGAGCAGGGCCAGTGCCTACGGCTCTATCCCCTTTGCTTTTTTAACTTTTAAGAAGGGACTTAACGAATGAATATTGTCATTGACTGGAGCGCATTAGTCAAGAGTACCACCTACTCTATTCTTTCCGGCTCCATTGCCTGTTCCTATCCTACAGAGCCGGATGAAGTGGCGCACAGGGTTATGAAAAGGCTTTACTGCATTAGAGCTGAACACCCAAAAGACACTATCATTTTTGCGTGTGACGGTAAGCCATACTGGAGGGTCAAGTATTTAATTGACTGGTACAGTGACAGAGGACTTGAACCTGTCATTTACAAGGGAAACAGGACAAATCAGTCGTGGCCCTTTGCAACAAGTGTTGAAAATATGCAGTCTCTTCAGGATTTACTTCTGGAGCAGGGAGCCAAAGCAGTAGGTGGGATCATTATACAGGAAAAGGGCCTTGAAGCTGATGATATTTGGGGAATACTGGTGGCAGGTAGCTCTATAGTAGAGTTTCTGGCGTATACCACTGACTCTGACTGGAGACAGCTAATTACCAAACGGGTCAAGGTCTATGACTTTGCAAATGATATTCTGCATGAAGAGCCTCTTGACATTCGCCTGAAGTGGATTGGTGGGGATTCAGGAGACGGGATCAAAGGTTGTACCAAGCTGAAAAAGAACGGTGAACCTGCCAAATCAGGATACGGGCCAAAGTCCGCTGAAAAGCTCCTTGCACAACACCCCCATGACTGGACAGAGTTTCTGGATACAGAAGAGGTGGAACGAAACAGAAACGTAGTCACCTTGCCCTGTCCTCTTTGGGACGTGGAGGAGTGCTATCATCATCTTGACTATAAAGAATATGAAACGGATGAAAGCCTTTGGGATGAATACGGAGTGACAGCACCTGTAAGGAAGATGCTCGACTCCAAAGCAGAAAGACAGATGTTTATTGCACGGCTCAGAACCTATTTAGTAAAGCAGGGAGATATATGACAGAGGACAGCGGGTTTTTACCTGAAGAACAAAAAAGTAATGGATGCTCTTTTACAAGCCCATACTTCTTTCTGTGAACTGAAGCAAGAACACCCTGATGATCTTCGGGACGTGACAGATGCAATACACCGGATACAAGATATACTTGCAGTACGGATACTACGTAGACTATACCCTAAATTTTGGAGAAAAGACAAGACGAATGATAACCAAAGAAGATTACCTTGACAAATACAAGGGCATTGCAAAGGGCCTGTACCACTATGATTTTTATTGCCCTGAGTGTGGCAGAGATGAACCCCGCACCTTTGATTCGTTAGAAGAATTTATAAACTTCATTGAGCCTTTACTTGAGGAAACGGCTAAGAATCATGCCAAGACCATTGAAAAGGAAAAGAAAGACAA
>CAZXCK010000180.1:2601-6736 GCA_964639225.1 uncultured Anaerolineaceae bacterium
TGGAAAGATACTTGGAGGAATCTAAGAGGCAAGCTCCCTAAACATTATGCCGGGATGTGAACCTTGCATGAATCTTTGGGAACACCAATCCAAATACGGGGACGCATTACTTGACTTTGAGTATCAAGCTCTTTGGTGGGAAATGCGAACCGGAAAAACCTTAACTGCAATACATGGGAGCAGGGACGGAGACCGCCTTATCATTTGTCCAAATTCTGTAAAAGGGGTTTGGGCAAGTGACCTTGACTTTTACGCAACACATATTACAGGTGAGCCTGAGACTACCTTTATATGGAACAAGAAAAAAAGACCTGACTCACGACCCCGAAATGTAATTGTAAACTATGAAAGTCTCTGGCGATCCCCCCTGCTCTCTTATAATTTTGATACCGTCATTTTCGACGAATCCCACAGAACCGCTAATTTCAATTGTAAACTTGGTATTCATATTATGGAATACCTCGATTACATTAAAACTTCCAGACGTATTCTGCTTTCCGGCACCCCCTGCCCTGAAGGATTCCATCAGATAATAAGCCAGACTCTTATAGCCAAAGGTAATTTTAATGGTTTTACGTGTCCGTGGGAAGCTATAAGAAGTGGGTGGGTATATGACCAAGACCTTTTTAAATGGAAGCCAAACAAAGGCACCAATAGATGGGCAAAGAAAATACTGCAATCCTATAGCCATTCCCTGACTCAGGAGCAGGTCGGTATAAATACCAAGAAATTGTATCGGATTATCTCTGTTCCGCTCTCAAAACGGGAAGAAAAGGACTGGTTACAGTGCCTCTTCTCTGAGAAGCCCACAGGAGCCCGTTACGGACAGTTAGCTCAGAGCCATGCTTCGGGTAGGGACAAGGACGGAAATGTCCGTTTTAGTACCAAACTCGAAGCCGTTTGTGAGTACGTAAAGGAAAATGGCCGTCCTGCCGTGGTTTTGGCTCATTACACCAGTTCTTTACGCTATTTGTCAAGAAGAATGTCAGAATTGGGCCTGACAGTTGCCCTAATTGACGGACAAGACGGCGGGACAGAATACAGGGGCCGTGCCTTGAAGTGGTTTAATACCGGAAAGGTGGACGTGTTAGTTTGTCAAGTACAGACTGTTAAGGTAGGGTTAAATCTAAGCCACAGTGACACTCTCATTTTTGCAGAGAACAGTTCATCAGGTGAGGCCCGAATCCAAGCTGAGGAAAGATGTACAGTGAGAGGGAAAGAGGCCGTGGAAATTGTAGACTTCACAGCCTCTTCAGAACTGGACGGAATAGGGCAAGTGGATATGGCAATTCGCTGTTGTGTGAAAAATAAGCAGGACTTTAATTATCGAAGTGCTTATAAAAGGTAAAGGGCCTCTTTGCAAAGGGCAAAAGTAAAGGTCACTGCAAAGTCCCCTGCAAGGCCCCCTTGTCTTTTTAAATCAATCCATCTAAATCGCTTTCATCATTTCCTTCCAAAATCAAGGTCAAATTTATACGGCTCTACTAAAAGAATCAGCTCCTTATTCTCCGACGTTTCAAAGAAAGAATTAAACTCTTCCCAGTCTCTTGCATGGAGCATAAAGCCCTGAATATCTAAAAAATCCCATTGCCCTGTCTTGAAGTATTTTTTCAAATTAAATCTTCTCATACACATCTGGACAATGGTATCTTCACTTGTGATATAATGCGACTCTGAGCTGTCAACACAAACCCTTGGATAAAGGGCCTTGATCTTTGTTACAAGTGCCTTATATAAAAGGTTCTCAATGTTTCTTTCAGTGATAGGCCCCAGAGCTGTTAAAGGACTTCCGTTTTTGTTAAAGAAAGGTACTTTCAGTATTCCCTTCACCAGTGTATCTTTTACACTAAACTCCATGTCATAATTAAAGTTTACTTTTACCATTCTTATTTCCCCCTGTTCAGTTCCTCTTTGCTCAGTGATTTCACCATCGGCCCTAATTTACGTTTAAGTCTTGTCTCTATCGCAGTAAGTTTCTTTTTCTGCATCTCTTTTGTGTAAAAATCAAAATGTAATATCTTTGACTGTGCATTAAATCTTTTTGGTTCATACGGGAAAGTTGGAATTGCATTTCCTTTATAGGGAAAATAGGTAAGGTCTGGCACCCACTTTATAACTTTACAATGCCTTGCAGGTGGATGAATGGGAGTGAACCGTCCATCATCTGTCACCATGTCATATCCAAAGAACATATAATCTTTCCCTGATTTTTTAAATTCTTCAAAGTCTTTTGAAAATGCTTCACCTCTTGGACTGTTATATCGTTCATCAGAATCTATGAAGAAAAGGTAAGTAGGCTTTAATCCATTTGATACCCGAATCAGTTCCTCTCTCCAATTGTTTCGATTCCACTTCTTTTTGCTTTCTGTAATAACGGTAGGCTTTGTGCAAGCCTTCAAACACCTGTTGAATATTTCCCTGTTCCCTTTTAGTAAATCAAATCTAAGCACCATTCTGTCTACATACTGGCACAGGTCTTTCACATTTTCCGGTGCCATTGGAAAATCTGAAATTGCCATTAACCCTACTTTCATCTCCGGCTCCTCTCTTAACATTAACAAACTCTCTCCTCTCCTGCTCATTGTTCACTGTCACCCCTCTCATCATTTTCAAAATAATAATATTTAGGAACATCTATCCACTGCTCCGTCCAACCGTCCCAGTATTGCAGAACTGGTTCTTCTTCTTCTTTGCCTAACTTATACGCCCATCTCAGTTTCAATTTTCCTGCTCCTCTGTTGTGGTCATAAATACTCCAAGTTCCCTATATCCCCGTATTCCGTCTACCATGTGCTTTGCATCGCAAAAACATTCTCCCTGCCAGTTTCCATGATACCCGTCCCTCTGCTCCATCACCCTGCCATTGCACAGGTTGATTATCTTAAACATATACTCACATTCCTTACATTTTCCGCACCTGCATTCGTGCCTATAAATCTCAACTAACAGGCATTTGTCCAGACGTAACTTTTCTATCAACATTTCTACACCTCTCTTTCCCCCTTTGGTCTAAGGTGTATGAGAATTAACCCTCTTTTTCCAATATAATTAAAAGGGTACCCACTTTAAAGAGTACCCTTCGATATAGGCATTTATTTTATAATTATATCTCCTTTCAAAATACCACCTTTTTCGTACCATAGAATTTTCTCATTCTTCCCCCAAATAATCTATAAAGCAAAGTACACAATTACAGCCATATTTTCCCAGTGCATGGCTCCAGTAAAACCCTGCTTCCTCTTCTTTAAAGTAAATTAAAACTGACCTTGTCCCTTCCGGTTTGTGTTCATGTGCTTCTTCTTCAAATTCCCTTACCTTTGTAATTTCAGCTTCCAAGAGCCCTGAAGTATCTCCGTTTATTATAACAGGGACTACCCATTCAGGCACTATGAGTTCTTGTCTATCAAGTAGTTTCATTTTGTATCCCACCTTCCCAGTTCTCGGAAACTTAAAACTCGGTCTCCTGCAATAAGTAAATGATCCACTAAATTCAGGTCTAAATCTTTTCCGATTGCTTTTAACCTATGAGTAATAGTCCAGTCTGCCTCAGAAGGGTTTATACCCCCCGCAGGGTGATTATGCGCTATGATGAAAGCAGTGGCCCCTGAAAGAAGCAAAAAGGAAAATACATTCTTTGGATAAACAATACATTGATCCAGTGTCCCTTCTGAAACTGTCACCCCTATAATCTTGTTTGCACTGTTCAGGGCAATTACTACGAAATGCTCATAAAGCTCTGTTGAGAAATGCTGTTGCAGGAAGTCCTGAACACATTTTCTATGAGTAATAGGTTTTTCAGTTTCATATCTGTAAGACTTTTCTCTTACAGCTTGCAAGGTATATTTTTTAATCACTTTGGTAGTCATTTCAAAATCCCCCTTCTTCCAGTGCCGATTCCAAGTCTATGAGTATTTCCCCGTCCCCGTCTAAGAACCCGTTATCTATCAGGGCTTTTGCGGTTCTTCCGTAATGCCCCTGCAATGTCCATGCCTGACCTGTCCTTACAAGCTCACTGAAAAGCTCCAGTGTTTCTTTTTCAGACAGTGTGCCTTGTTCATAGTCTATGATTTTATCAATTAACATTTTACCAGTTCCCCTTTTGAAGTTGCTCCTGCAAATTTAATAGCTTCTTTTG
>CAZXCK010000181.1:0-6686 GCA_964639225.1 uncultured Anaerolineaceae bacterium
GCTCAGGTCTTTCATGCGGTCCTGCGCGGAGACGGTCAGCATGGGCGTACCGGAAGCCGGGAAGGTCGCCGAATGGCTGACGATCTCGCCGACGAACAACTGGTCCAGCGGGTCCGGCGCGTAGCCCATCAGCAGCGTTAGTTCGTTATCGAGCTTCAACAGGCTGTCATCCAGCCAGCGCAGGTTCTCGTTGACGATCTGCAGATCGACACGGTCGGCGCCTTCCAGGCCGGTTTGCAGCGTCACACCGCTGATCGACGCGCGCAGCGCCGCCGGGGCCTGGCTGCCATTGATGCGTATGCTGAACTCCGGCGCGAAACGCAGATTCGCCATGATTAACCAAACACCTCGCCAGATTGCGGATCACGATAAGGCAGCATAGGTATGAGCAGTTCCATGCCCGGCGACAGGCTGCGCGGGTCGTCCAGACGGTTATACAGGGCGATGGGCCGCCACAGCGCCGGGTCGTCATAGACTTTGAAGGCGATGCCGCTCAGGGTCTCGCCGTCGCTGACTGTGTACAGCTTGGAATAGTCGGCGGTCTCGCGCTTGATCTCGCGCGCTTCCAGGTCGATATTGCGGAACTCGTTGAACGTCACCTGCAGGCGCGCCCGCACCGGGATGCCATCCTGCTTGAACATGACAAAGCGGGCGCTGGCATTGGCCAGTACGCAGGTAAACGCCAGCGATCCCCAGGTAAACAGGAGCACCGGCGGCGCGTGCGTCGTCGGGTCGATGTTCATCAGGTCGGTGATTTTGCGCAGCGAGTCGCGCACATCATCACCGGCGGCGGTCCCAGCCCACGAGTGCGCCTCGTAGGTATCCAGCAGCAGTTCCATGTCCAGCGTCTGCGCGCCGCCGCTCACAAACTGGGTGATGGGCGCGCTGAGGCCGGGGACGGTCGTCTGCGCGTAGTTCATCGTGCGCGCGACCGTGTACTCCTCCGGGTTGAACAGCACCGGGATGCGGTCGTTGGTCACGGTGTTGGTGATGAGTGCTCGTTCCATTGGCATCGGCTAATTCCTTCCCATGCGTTCCCGCTGGGCGATGATGCGCTGGTCAATGGCGCGGATCACCTGCTCGGTCAGTTCGCCGACATCGACCGGCGGCGGTCCAGCGGGCGAAGCGCGGCGAGCGACCGGCGCGGCGGATTCGCCAGGTACGTCCATCGCGGATGGCGATCGATCGCCATTGGCTGCCGGACCGCGCGCATACTCGCGGCTGATGGCCGGCAGCGGCGGCGGACTGGCTACCGTCTGCCGCCATGGCGATTCGTCACCGTTCGCCATGGCGGATGGCGAGCCATTCCCGGCTTCGACGCGGCGCGTGCTGGCGCTGATACGTTCCTCAGTACGGCTGGTACGGGTGACAATCTGCCGGGCCAGTATCTCGACCTGACTTTCCGTGCGCACCCGGCGCAGCAGCACCGCCCGCAGATGCGCATCCAGCGAAGTCTCGCCAGCGAGCACACGCGGCAGCGAACTGGCAATCTGCGCCGCATCCGGCTCGGGTGCGACTGCCGAGCGCAGAAGGTTAAGCGTCAGCGCTACGTGGGCCGCATGGCTCGGCGCGGGTTCGGCCTGGCGGTAGATGCGCTGCAAGAACACGCCAAACGCCAGCCGCTGGTAGACGCGCTCCAGCATGCCTACCCGGCCCGGCATCGAGCCGCCATAACGCCCCAGCACCGACGCCGCGAAGGCTGCGGCGTTCGCTGGACCGGGCGCGGCCTGTCGAAAACGCTCGGCATGGCTGGCGCGGATGTCGCGCTGTACCCGTTTCAGGCGATTATGATCGTTGGCGGTCATCCCTCGTTGACCTTCCGGTTAATGTTCGAAATCTCACGGACCCAGCGCCGCCGGTCGTGGTGTTCCAGGTTCAGCAGGTCGCTTTGCGGCCAGTGAAAGTGATAGGCGATAAAAGCGACCTCCTCGAACAGCAGATCGAGCGGATAGCCTACGATCCCCGCGCGTCGTCCGTTGGAACCCCTGTCTGCGCCGGCGGCGCGCTCGCTTTTTTTGGGCCGCTGCCGTCAAGCTGGTTAATCTCGTTATAGAAGTCCTGCAAATAGGCCAGATCAGCCGCAAACAATCCCTCGATGGTCTGCGGCGTGATGGGACTGACCGTTCCCAGCCGCGTGATGACCCGCGACAGCAGAATCACCACCAGATAAGCCGGGTTGGACTGCACACGCGGGTCACGCAGCGGCAGGATTTCGTCGGCGGCGGTCGCCAGCCGCATGATGCCGTTGCGATGAAGCTGGCCCTCGCCGTCGATGTAGCCCATGGGCAGCGTGAACTCGTATTCGGTTTGCAGCATTTCAGCCCACCCTCTCGACGCCTTCGTGCACCAGCTCGACCTCTTCGACTGCCGTCTCGCTGCCGGTGGCGCTGAGGTCCGGCGCTTTGTAGCGCGTGGGCCACGCCTGGTAGAAGTTCCAGCGAGACACTTCTTCGCCCAGCCGGTTGAGCACGATAATCGAGCCGCTGCGCCGTTCGATGTTGCCCTGCACGGTCGAGCGATGCCAGTCGTAGAGACTGGTATCGCCGGTCAGCCCCCAGCGCAGGGTAATGTTGCTGTATTGGGTCTGGCCGGGCAGCTTGCGCGGCGTCGTGTTCTCGCCACCTTCGCGGTATTCGACCACATCGATGGTGGCATCCAGTCCGCTGACCTCGCTGAAACCGGCGCGTACAATGCCGTCGATCTCGACGAGGAAGTTGTAATTCAGATACGGGTCCTGACGGGGCATGAGATTCTCCCTTTCTGTGTGAGGCTCTGCGTCACAGGTTATTCACTGGCCGGTCCGGCGAGCTGCGAAATACGGAAGATGACGAACTCCGCCGGTTTGACGACAGCCACGCCGATCTCGATGATGACCTGCCCCAGTTCGCGGACTTCGGGCGGGTTGGTCGTCTCATCACAGCGGACGTAGAACGCCTGCTCCGGCGTGGTGCCGAAGAGCGCGCCATCGCGCCAGACGATCGTCAGGAAGGCCGTCACGGCGCGGACAATGCGCTGCCACAGCGGATGCGCGTTCGGCTCGAAGACGGCGAAGCGCGTCCCCTGTTCCAGCGAGGCGCCGATCATGTTCATCAGGCGGCGCGTGCTGATGTAGGTAAACTCGCCGTTGCTGTCGCCCAGGGTGCGCGCACCCCACACGCGGATATCGCCGTTGAAGCCGCGAATTACATTGATGCCGCGCGGATTGAGTCCGGCCTGCTCGTTCTTGGTCGTCAGATATTCCAGACCCAGCGCGCCGCGCACCACTTCGTTGGCTGGTGCCTTGTGAACGCCGCGCGTGCCATCGACGCGGGCATATAACCCGGCCATATGTCCGCTGGGCGGCACAAAAATCTGCCCGTCGGTGATCGGATCGGCCACGCGCAGCCAGGGGAAATACAGGGCCGCGTACTGGCTGTTCTTGACCGTGTCGCCGGCGGTGTCCTGCAAAATACCGTTGACCGTCGCCTCGGTCGGGCGCTGGCTGTCGATGATGGCGAAACGGTATTTGAGGTTTTCGCAGTGATCGATGACCGCGTCCTGAACCGCTTTGATGTTGGCCCCTGGCGCGGCGACGATAGCGATTTCGTCGATGCGGGCGAACTCGCCCAGAGCGGCATTGACATCGCTGACACTGGACAGGTCGTCGACGCGAATCACCCAACAGCGGGTGCCGCCGTTGTTGAAGAAGCCAAACACGGCATGGGCCAGTGTGCTGTTGGCGGCATGGAAATCGCCAAACTTGTTCTTGAACTGGTCGAAGCTGGTGACCAGCTCGGCGCTGTTGACCGATGCCAGCGTGTAGCGGTCGGTCTCGCTGCCGGGCCGGAGCGGCATCTGGAAACCGGCTGCAGTGGGGTCGACCACACCGATAAACCCGGCGGTGCTGGTCCCCAGTGGCGCGATGGGCGGAGTTCCCGGCACCTCTTCGACGTATACCCCTGGCGTCAAATAAACTGGCATGGCGTTGATCCTTTCTTTGTCATGTCCCGGTTGTTCGTACAAGCGATAAACAATTGACCAGTGACTGTGTCAGCATCAGACCTCCACATCGTAAGCGTCATCGGCGGCGCCCGGCACAGTGACAGCCTGCGTCGTCACCACCGCGCCAGCGGTCACCTCCAGGTTATAGTTGCCCGCCTCCAGGCCGATGAACTGGAAGCGGCCATCCGTGCCGGTGGCGATGGTCACACCGTATTCGACCAACCGCACCAGCGCGCCAGCGATCGGGTTATCGGTCCCAGCCTGAAGGACCGTGCCGCCGATCTGGAAAGTGGTGGTGAGCGTGCCGGGAATGGCGATGGCTTCCTCGGTATCGCCGCGTTTCATTTGCAGGCGCATCTCGCGGGTGATGACCGCCGGGCCTTCCTCGATGACCTGATTCAGGTCCAGGGCGATGGTCACCACAACCGTAAACGACGGACGCGGCGCAATCCCCAATGCGGACCAGAACTCGCTGCTGCTCACCTGGCCGTCGGTCTGGGCGATCAGCGATGGCGGCGGGAATGGCTGCCCGGCGAGCGTCCCCTGCAGGAAGCTGCCGGGAATCACACCGAAGCGGCTGAACCACGCCAGCGCCAGCGCCAGCAGACGGTGTTCCTCGGCGATGCGAAGCGCGTCCGCCTGGTCGGACCAGGTGGTGACCAGATAGGTGCACTGCACCCGCAGCGGCGGCAGACGGCGGTTATACACACCACCGTTCTGCTCGATGATGGGCACCGGGTCGCGCAGTTCGCGGTGTTCGCGCACATCGACCAGGAACAGGCTAACGGTGGCCTGATCGGGCGCGAAATCGCGGTCCGGCGTCTCAAAGCTCACGTCGGCATTGCGCAGGGCCAGCGGCGCGCTGGCGTCGTTGAGTATGGCTTGCAGGGTGCTGTCGAGATCGTCAAACATGATGGGCTACACTCCACGCACCAGAAGATGCGTTACACCGTGATTGCCGGGAATGAGGGTCTGTTCGCCAGGATGGTAATGCCTGACCAGTGCCGACACACGCTGGACATCACGCGCCGCCAGTCTGCCGGTGGTGTGCGAGATGGTGAATTGCAGAAGGCTACCCTCTGTGCCAGCCAGCATACCGGCAGAAACACGCAGGCCCTGTTCGGTTCGCAGCACAGCGATATTCTCGCCGCTGCCACCCAGCCGGTTGTGCGCCTCGGCGACCGAAGCAGCCAGCGTGATGCAGCCCACAAGATCGACCAGATCACGCGGTTTGAGGGGGTCCAGTGCCCGCGCAGCCAGCATGGCAGTGGCAAGCAGCGCCAGCGCCAGCGGATAACCCGCGTGCAGCGGGAGCATTCCAGCCAGCCCCAAACCGAACATCAGCGCCATCAGCGCCAGCGAGGTCCACTGCGGTTCGGACAGGCCGCGATAATACGGGCGACCAGTATCGCCGCGCAGATACTCGATGGCAAAACGTCCGGCGGCGTAAAGCAGCACATACCAGGAAAGCGCGCTGCCCGGTGGATTGCCAGCCAATATGAGAAATACTCCACCCAGCACGACCAGCAGCGCCCAAGCCGACTCCAGCGCCTGCACCGGGAACAGTCGCGTATGGCCATAACGATGCAGCACATGGTGACCGGTCGCATCGTGATATCTGACACCGCACTCATGCGGGCGTCCATGACAGCAGCCAGCCTGCAGACAGCCCAGCCGACCGAACACACCCACCATGCCCAATCCCAGGACGAGCAAATCCAGGTAGGCCAGAACCAGTTGGTTGAGCAGGGCCAAAACCACACCTGATGCACATACCGCTATGATCTGGTGATGATAGTTGGTCAGGCGTTCTCTGCCGGTGATCGAAACCACCGCCAGCGCCAGCCCCAGCGAGGTGGCCAGCGACGCGGCTGCCATCAGCCCGATTACCCACACAGACAGTTCAAGCTGCCGGGCCAGCAATATCCCCAGTGCGATCCCCGATAGCACACCAACCAGCAGCCAGAACTGATAGGCAGGCAAAAAACGCCCAACAGAACTGCTGTAGCCGTCCAGCAATCCGTCAAACAGGCGATTGACGCGCAACCTGATTATCGGTGTGGGCAGTGTGAACTCGGACTGCATCATGCCAGCTACTCCTCGCCAGAGCTGCGTGAATCGGCGCGATCCAGGGCTTCCAGGGCACGATTCCAGAATGCGCGTTCCTGGTCATTCAAATCATTGCCATGCTGCACCAGAAGCAGCGTAATCACCGTTCGGATACGCTCACGGCGGATTACAGGGACAGCCATCAGCGCGCGCACCTGAGGTTCAATATCGTAAGAACCGCTGGCAAGATTCTCTGCGGGAGTGCTTGTCCCCATTGTTACAGCCGTACCACCAACGATGAAATTCTCCAGCATTTCGGTCGATTCGATGATGCGGTTGATGTCCTCAACTGCCTGACGCGAGTGTTCACCCATAAAATCAGGTGTTTCATACCGCTGATGCCGTTCGCAGCTTTGCAGGCTGAGGCCGGTTTTCGTGCGGGGTGCGGCGTTGGCAGCCAGGCCGCTTAATGCGCCGCGCGCCATTCCCAAAGCAGACAACACCACGCCAAAAGCCGACCGGTTCGCATCCCGTTCATGGATCGCGCCCGCTGTATTGACCGGCCCGGCTTGGTCCTGCTGCATCACGTGCGCCAGTTCATGTGCGATCAACCCATCGCCGACCAACGTGCCGGGGCGATACTCTCCCGGAGAAAA
>CAZXCK010000182.1:0-6625 GCA_964639225.1 uncultured Anaerolineaceae bacterium
GATGAGTATGTTACAATACCCAGAGATTCATCATATGTGGATTTAGACGAGAATTTTTCAGTTAGTTTCATGTACAAAGAAACATTCAAGAGTAATAATGTTCCAATTTGTTTTGTAAAGGGTGGTTCAAGAGGATGGATGTTTTATAATAATAATGGCGTTGGTTTACAATTTTTGGTATATGATTATGCCGATGATTCGGCAGGTAGTTATCCTGTAGTAGAAAATACATGGTATCATATTGTTGGTGTTTCGACATCAACTGAAACTAAATTGTATGTTAATGGTGAACTATTTAATACAGCAACCAAAGGCGCAGGTGCTTACGTAAAGCCATTAAATGACCCATTATTAATCGGTGCATATACTGTTCAAGATAATGGAACAATATTCTCATATAGTAGTTGCACAGTAGATAAACCAATATTATGGAATAAACCTTTGACTGATATTCAAGTTAAGGATTTGTATAATAAGCAATTTGGAGGTAGAAGATAAAATGAGAAACTTAAACGATGTAAAATACTTAATAGGTCATTGGCCGTTGAACAACAACGTAAAAGATGTTTCAGGTCATGGTAATCACGGCACAGAAGTAGACGGAACTATTGTATATGAAGAAGGACCGTTCGGTAGAAGTGTATGGGCAAAAGATGACGTTGAATACGTTAATTGCGGTCATGCAAGTGTTTTGAATGTGGCAAATCAATTAACCATGTCTTGTTGGATTTCTGAGCAATATTCAGGTCATGGTTTTTATATCTATGCAATAGCCAAAAGAGATAATAGTGGAAATAATGGGTTTAATATATTTGTAGCAGATAATGGTACTTCCTTGTCAGTGGTGGATGGTGCTGGAACTGTACAACCTCTTGATTCAAGTTTAGATTTTACCACATCAACCCCTACACACGTCATTGTAACCATTTCAGGGTCAAATGCTACACTATATATTAATGGCGAATATGTGAATTCAGTAACTATAACACCGCTTGAATTTGTGCCGGATACAGATGTGTATTTAGGCAATAGAGAGGGAGCTGCATACACTGGTCCATATAAATTATGGGGTGTGAGATTGTATAATATAGCATTAACAGGCGACGAAGCAAAAAGGTTGTATGATATTGAAAGGAGGCAAATAAAATGAGTAGAAAAGTAAAATTACCAAAACCGCAAAGAGAACCTTGTACTTCTCAAAGCGTAAGTCCAATCGCGCACTACAAAATGAACGATGATGCGGACAGTACAACTGTTATTGATAGCATGGGCAATTACAACGGAACTGCTACAAGGAACACAAGCGATTTAACTGCAACCGGTAAGATAAACGAGGCTTTAGAGTTCAATGGTACAAGTGATAAAGTGGTTGCCACAGGGCTTAACCTTGATGTTGATAGTGATTTTTCAGGCTCATTATGGATTTATCCAACTGGTGCAGACGGAACATTTATTTCATCAAGGATTGATGATGATAATGGTATTAGAGGTTTTTGGAATAATGACGGAACTATTTCTATCACTGTTAAAAAAGGAGGCACAGCTTATGTGAAATCATTATCTGGTAATTCAGTTAATCAGTGGCATCATGTTTGTTTTGCGTGGGATAGCTCAACGGATACTCTTGACATGTGGATTGATTTTACTGCACCTGATGGGACTGATGGGCCTTGGTTTATTGGCGATAGTGGAACAGATTTAACATTAGGAGCAAGAGTGGATGATGACATTTACTTTGTTGGTTATATCGATGATGTAAGGATATATAACAGATTATTGACCTTAGAAGGTGTCGAGCAGATATACAAAGGTGGTGAAGGCACAGAAGCAGAACAAATAGCAGGTAATCATTTAGTGGGTGCATGGGGATTCAATAATGGTTTAGGATTCAAAGACAGTTCAGGACAAGGTAATGATGGAACTCCTTCAGGTGGAGTTACATTGGCTAAGAATGGAGGATTTGAGTTTGTAAATACTGGTGGAAAAGTAGACATCGGAACACCCCTAAATACATTTCCAATAACGTTGATGGCATGGGTGAAAACAACTGATACATCGGGAGCACCAATAAGTGTTTTAGGAAACTATCGAAGTGGAAGTTTTAATGGAGTGTTTATTTTTCTTATTAGTGGTAGGTTAAAAACATGGTATTTTTCAGGTCCAGATAGTAATGCAGATGATTTCACTAGACAAGATAATGATGCAGTCGACGGAGGTTTTATCGCGGATGGAGTTTGGCATTTTATAACTTACACTGTAGATTCATCTGGTGGAAAAATTTATGTGGATGGAGAACTAATTAATTCGGCTGGTGTGACAGGAACATTAGCAACATCTACTAGCACTGAAGATTTTACAATTGGTGATATATCAACCTATTCAAATTTTATCGGTTCAGTTCGAGAAACTACTATGCACAACGCAGCATTATCTCCAGCAGAAATCAAACAAATCTATCAAGCAGGAGTGCCAAGCGATTCAGAGGATTTAGTATTACACGTAACCGACGGAACAGAGGATTTAAGTGTGTATAACACCGAAATAAGTAATACTGATGTAGTGGTCGGTGATAAAATGTTGTTCAACGGTAGTTCATCTGAACTAAACTTAGGCGACCAGTCAAGGTTTGATTTTGTTACAACAGATAGTTTCACAGTCAATATGTGGATTAAACCTGATAATACTTCAGAGGAGGGTTATTTATTAGCCAAATGGACTAATGGAGGTGCAGGTTGGGGTCTTTATTGGTATGGAACTGCAAATGTACTAAGGATTTATTCTGGAGGTGCAGGAGCTTTTCAAAGTTCAGATACATGTGATTCATTTGCTAATCAATGGCGAATGGTAACTTGGGTATATAACAATGGTACTATGTATTTCTATGAGAATGGTGAAAGCAGAGGTAGTGATGAAATAGAGATTAGTAGTGGAACTGGCATCGATATGAAAATAGGTAATAGAGCGGCTGGTTCGATTGCAGCAAATTATTACAACGGTAAAATGGACGATGTGAGAATATACTCAGGAACCAAATCACCTGCATGGGTTAAACAATATTATGAAAGGAGTAAAAAGTTTTACTAATGGTTAGAAGAAATAGTGTTAAATTAAAAAGAAGTGAATTAGAAGCAGACCTAGAAACAAAAAGCTTTGCAGATGTAGTTAAGGCCTGTAGAGATGGTGAATATATAGATGTAGCATTTCACACAATTAATCCAATAGGTGAAGATTATTATGCTTGTCCTTTTGCTGAAATATATGAAAATAGGTGTCCAAATTGCGAAGAGATAGAATACATTGGACATTTTGGTGTTAAAGATACAATCTATAAATGTAATAGGAGAAATAATGGCAAAAAATAAAACATTTTTGAATATAACCAATAAAGATATTTATTGCAAATTGAATGATATAGAAAATACTATTAATGAAATAAAATTACATGCTGTAGAAACAAATGGTAAGGTAAAATTTAATAGTTTATTAACTAGATTATGTTTAGTTTTAGTTTTTGGAGTTATTGCCACAATTACAGGATTTAAATTAGGAGGAATATTTTAATGGCCTTAAATACTATAGGAAGTATTGCAACTCATATTGCAGAAAACTTTGTATTACCAGCTGGAATAAGTGGTAATATGGTAGAAACAGTAGATTGTGCTAGAATGGATGTAGAAAATTACACAGGAAATAATATTGGTTCAAATAATATTTTAGATAAATATATCCCTGCGATAAAGAATTTAGCTAAAGCAGATGCCTTAGATTCAGCATTTAGTTGGGCTGCAACATATGCTAGTTCTGGAACAGCAGAGATTGGTGGAGGAAGTAGTTCATCTTATGATCTAAAATTAGAAGGGTTAAGTGTAAAAGATGAGACATCTACTCAAAATGCAGATGCTTTAAAAGCAATTAGTTCATTATCTAAAGATAGTTCAAAACAATTTCGTGAATTAGGAACAATGCAAATGAAAAGATTAGGAAAAGTAATTAGATTTGCAAGATCTTTAAGTTAAAATGACAATACAAGAAACTTTATCAAACGGTTTTTCAGATTTACTGGGAAAAGCAGGAAAAGTAGTTACATTTAGATATTTCTCTGAAACAATTGGATCAGTTTGGGATGATGATGTAACATTTACTCAAAGTGGGACAGATTTACTTTTGTCTGGAATAGTTCTACCATTAGATAATACTCAAGGTTCTCAAGATAGTGTATTATTAGAGCAAGGGAAATTAATTGATAATGATTTAAGATTATTTATTAATGGGAGCATTATAACAACTGGATCTGATCTTAATTTTAAAGTTATTATGGGTTCTGGAACAGGAGATTCTTATACTTCTGTTCCTACAGGTACATTTGCACCAGAAATAAATGGAACAAAGATCTATAAAAAAGCATATATTAGAAAATTAACAAATGGATCTTTATTTGGCGAATAATGGCAAAAAGTGTTAAAATAAGCATTGAAGGAACTTCTAAGGCCAGAAGATTTATTAATAAAAAGAAAGATAGAGTATACGATTTAGAGCAAAAAGGACTTAAAAAGGCGGCCATTTTTGTTCAAGGTAAGGTAAAAAGTTCTATTGCCGGTCATGAAGCAGAACCTACTAGTGTTGATGCTGGTAGATTTCTTAATAGTGTTGATTTTACTGTTGGAAAGAATGATGCAATTGTTTTTTCAGATGTAGAATATGCTAAATTTTTAGAAAAAGGAACCAGTAAACTAGGTGCTAGAAGACATTTTCAAAATTCTGCTGCTAGAAGTAAGAATAAAGTTAAACAGATTATGTCAAATGAAATTAAGAATATATAAATGTCCAATCATATTATATAAACAAATCAAACTAATTATTAATAGATTATAAGCGAGTAATCTAGGAAAGTCAAAATGTCAAGCGAGACTAAATTATCATACATAGCAGGTTTTATAGATGCAGATGGATGTATAATGATGAACAAAGCTAAGAAAACATTTAGACCAAGAATCAATATTTCAAATACAAATAAAGGAGCTTTAGAAAAAATAAAAGATATATTAGAAGAAATTGGAGTTGGTTATGTTGGATTTTATTTAAGTGGAAATACCAAACAAGCGGATAAGAATGGTTGGAAAAGAGGATATTGTTTAGAAATAAGGAGATTAGATGATGTTAAACTTTTAATTTCTAAAATTTATCCATATATGATTGGGAAAAAGAAACAAGCAATGCAGATATTAGATTTTTTGAATGGCTTTTCATCTGCTGAAGATTCTCGCCTTATAATTAAATATTTAAATAAGAAGGGAAGAAAATGGCAGCAGTAAGTACATTTATACGAGACGTATTATATTTTATTAAAAATGATTTAGCTAGTAACATCACTGATCCTAATTCTACAGAAAGAAGAAATCCAGACTCTCAATGGAGATGTAATGATACAAGTGGTAATAATATGACTGATTATTTTGGAAATAATACTGGGCAATCTATTAATCCTCTTTCTACAATGACTGTTTCAGGAAAATTAGATAAGGCATTACAATTTGAAAAAACATCTTTTGATCAAGTTCAAGTTTTAGATAGTGCAACAACTAATTCAACTACATTAACAATTGCTTTGTGGTTTAAATTTACTGATGATGGTTCTGGAGATAATATTAATTTATTTAGCAAAGTGGAACCTCTTTCCCAAGATGGATTTGGAATGTATATTCAAGGATTAGACTTATATTTAAATACTGATGGAGATATTACACAAGTTAAAACTGGTTTAAGTGAAAATAACTGGTATCATTTAGTTCTTAGTATAGATTCTACAAATTATATAACTAGAGTCTATGTAGATAATGTTTTAGAATTTTCAGATGATGGTAATTTATTTTTCACAGCACCTAATTATTTCATGAGTTTTGGTGTATTATCTGATGTAACCTTAGATGACATTCGATTTTATAATGGGGCAATTATTACAGAAGCTGAAAGAAATATGATATATAATAATGGAGATGGAACTGAAGCAGTAAACACATCTAGATTTGTTATGACTTCTTATCCACAAAGAGAAGTAAAATATCCAATAATAACATTAAAAATTACTAATCAGGAAGCTAGTAGAGCAGGTATGCAAACTACAGCAATGGATGTAACAATAACATTAGAAGTAAGAATATGGGCAAGAAATGAAAAAGAAAAAGATACATTATTTACAGATGTTTATGACAGGCTTAGATCTATTCAATTTACTACAGATGGTAGTACTGATAATGATTTACACGATTTTCAATTATTAAGTGCTACTGAAGTAGATGAAGCAGGACAAAGAGGAATTAAATCAAGAATAGGAGTTTTTCAATATCGTTTTTTTAACGTTAACTAAATGAAAAGGAGGTAAATAAATGTGTGCTAGATATATATCAGATCAAAACAAAGTAGTTTTTTTACATGAATCAGGAACTTATGCAGTTTCTAGTGGAAATGGAATATGGCCTGGAGAAGTTACAGATCATACTATAACAGATTCTGAAAATAAATTAGTTAATTACTATTTGGGAACAGCTAGTAGATCTTATGGTTCTATTGAACAAGGTCCAAGAGATGTTACAGGAAAACTAACTTATAATGCTCAGGATATGATGAT
>CAZXCK010000183.1:0-6621 GCA_964639225.1 uncultured Anaerolineaceae bacterium
GCATCGGTGACCGGGTGAGCTTCGGCGGGCTGGTAAACTCGGTCGAGATGCCGGCACGCTATCATGATTTCGATGCGCTGGCGCTGCCCTCACTGACGCGGCCCAACTGGAAGGAACAATTCGGGCGTGTGCTGGTCGAGGCGATGGCCAGTGGCGTGCCCGTCGTCGGCTCAGACAGCGGCGCCATTCCCGACGTGATCGGCGAGGCCGGGCTGGTCGTGCCCGAAGGTGATGTCGAGGCGCTGGCGGCGGCACTGGCCCGCCTGCAGGCCGATTCTGAGCTGCGCGCCCACCTGAGCGCGGCGGGTCGCCAGCGCGTGCTGGACGGTTTTACGCATGAACAGGTCGCCGCCGCGACCGTCGCCGTATATCATGAGATGCTCACCGGCGTATGATTCTCGTACCTTGTAAATTATGCGCGAAACCGGCAGACTCTAAGGTTCGGCGCATTCGCCAGATGGATGCCGCCGCCCGTTGATTTGAGCAGGAGGCAGTTTGTTTGTTTACCGGAATGCAACGTCTGATAATCGCACTGCTGGTCATCGGTTTACTGGTGGCGGGAGGGGCGGCGCTCAACGCGCAGAGTACGACTGTTCTGGACGACCCGCGTCTGGAACCGCTGAATATGTTCGAGCAGGCCGTTGATTCTTACTGGTCGCGCGATTACGAAGCCGCGCTGGAGGGCTTCGACCGGACACTGACACAGGACCCCCGCAGGGTGGATGCTTATGTCTACCGCAGCGCGGTCTATCGCATTCTCGGCGAGGAAGAACTGGCCGAGCGCGATCTGGCGGCGGCGCTGTCACTGGACCCCAACTCCGCCCTGGCCCACTCCATGCGCGCCCGCCTGCACCTGGCGCAGGATAACCGGCAGCAGGCTCTGATGGACGCCAATCTGGCGATTCGCCTGGACCCGGAACTGGCGATTGCCTATTACAATCGCGGACAGGTGCATATCGCCTCAGACAACTTCGCCGCTGCCCTGCAGGATTTCGACCAGGCCATCGCTCTGCAGGGCGACCTGGCCGACTTTTACGCCAGTCGCGGCGAAACGTATCGCCGTCTGAACGACTTTGAAGCAGCCCTGGCCGATTTTGGCACCGCGCTGGCCATTGACCCGGTGTACACGTGGGTCCTCAACAATCGGGGCCGCACGTACGCCGGCATGGGCGATGTCGAAGCGGCGCTGGCCGATTTTAACGCCGCCATCGCCATCGACCCCGGCTACCGCTGGGCTTACGAGAATCGCGCCGAACTCTACGCCGAAACCCTGGGCGATTACTGGGCCGCCATCGCCGATTACAGTCAGGCGCTGGTTCTGTCGCCCAACGTCGCCAACCTGCACGCCAACCGGGGCCGCCTGTACATGCAGGTTGGCAGCTACCTGGACGCCCTCGACGACTTCGAGCGAGTGGTGGCGCTGTCGCCGCAGTCTGGCGAATCGTTTGTACTGCGCGGGCTGGCTTATTATCACCTGGACAATTTCCAGCGCGCCCTGGGCGATTTCAACCAGGCCATTACCCTGTGGCCCAATTACGGCGAGGCGTTTTACCACCGGGGGCGGACCTACCGCCAGCTTGGCGACGACACCCGCGCCGATGTCGATTTCACACGGGCGGCCTCACTGGGTTATGAGCCGCCCGCCGACGCTCAGGACGAGCAAACCCCAACTGTTTAACCGGTACATGCTCCGGGTGGCACGCCCCACCCGGAGCGTTCCCCTGCATTAAGGACCAATCAGCGCATGCCAGAGGTTTACGCCATTGGCGATATTCATGGACATTATGAGCAGATGCTGCGCCTGCTGCACCGGGCGCGCCTCATCGGCGACGATCACACCTGGACCGGCGCGGACTCCACGCTGGTTTTTGTGGGCGATTATGTCGATCGCGGGCCGGATGGCTTCGCGGCGGTTGACTTTATCATGCGACTGGAGCCGCAGGCCGCCGCCGCCGGTGGCGAGATCGTGGCGCTGCTGGGCAACCACGATGCGCTGATCGTGGCGGCGGATCGCTTCGGCAGTCTGCCGGTGCGAGGGCAGCGGCTTACGTTTCTGCAGGACTGGCGCAGCGTGGGCGGCGTCGAGGCCGACCGTGAGCAGTTCACCGACGCGCACTATACCTGGCTGGCGCAGCGCCCGGCGATGGCCCAGGTGGGCGCGCGATTGTTCATCCATGCCGACGCCCTGTTCTACGCCGAGTACGGCACGTCGGTGGAGATGGTCAACCGGCACATCGCCGACCTGCTGGCGGGCAGCGACAGCCGCGCCTGGACGCGCCTGCTGGACCAGTTCGCCGCGCGGCGCGCTTTCAGTAACAGAGATCGCCTGGGGCGTGCTCACCCGGATGGCGTCACACGAGCGCGGACGTTTTTGCGTCTGTTCGGGGGGCGGCAGATCGTCCACGGGCACACGCCCATCCCGGTTTTCGCTGGTATGGAGCCAGAAACGGTGAGCGCGCCGGTCGTCTATGCCGAAAACCTGTGTGTCAACATCGACGCCGGGCTGTATATGGGCAGTCCGGGCTTTGTGTGTCGCCTGCCCGCTCCACAATCCTGAACGCCCGCCCTCAGTTGAGCCGGTCGTCGCTGAGTCTGCCGCTGCCGTTCATCGTCCGTGACGCATCGGAATCAGTGTCGTCTGCATCGTCGTCCGGTGGCAGGTCCGCCGCTTCGGAATCCGGCGAGTCCTCAATGGCCTGAATTTCGGTGGCGGGGTCTGCCTGGGCGTAGATCACACGCAGCAGACCGGGCAGATAGCGGTCGGTTATCAGCACGTTGGCATACACCACCTGCCGGATCAGCGGCGCGGTGAGGGTGACACCTTCTACGTCGATGCTGGTCTTATAACGGATTTCGCCATCACGGTAGTCGAATTCAAAGTTGCCCATAATCATGCC
Source organism: uncultured Anaerolineaceae bacterium (assembly GCA_964639225.1). Classification (GTDB taxonomy): domain Bacteria; phylum Chloroflexota; class Anaerolineae; order Aggregatilineales; family Phototrophicaceae; genus CAZXCK01. The sequence continues at coordinate 2,898 of CAZXCK010000183.1, forward strand.
GTAATTGGCGCGGGTGATGTATTCCACCACCGCTTTCATCGTCTCCGGGCTGGCGTTGACCGGGACCACGGAATAGAACACAAACTGCTGCTGTTCTTCGCGGGCCTGGGCATAACACACCCACTTGCCGTTGGCTCCAGCGTAGGGCAGGCTGAGAACTGGCTTGCCTTCCAGCCATTGAGATGACCAGTCCTCATCTTCGAAGAACTCGATCATCGCGTCAAAAATCGGGCCGGTTTTCATAAATCGTGTGTATCCTGGACTGACGCATTGGGTGCGGGGGGATATCGATCAGTGTCCCTTATCGCTGTCATGGTCGCGCTGGGCGCTGCGATCCTGACCTTCGGTGACAACGGGGGCGCTGCTGTTGACGGCTCCGGCGTTGTTCTGGCGGCTGGCTGGCGATGGCGGCGGTGACTCGTGCTGGTCGTGTGGTTCCAGAACCGGGCGCGGCAAAACACCGGACTGCGTTGTCGCGTTCTGGGTCGTGCGTGTTCGTTCAGGCATAACAGATGAACCCCCACCGATGAGCGAACATTTGTCTACGGGCTTCTATCTTACCCACTTTAATCCTGAAACGCAATCTAAATGTTCAGGCAGATGCCAGCCCCATGCCGGCGAATCAGCGACTCATGCGGTTGACCTGGCATCTGCCGCGAGCAGGCAGGCTGCGCCCGTCCGCTATTTCAGCTCGGCATTCAGTTCGATCTGCACGCCAGCCAGCGCCTGGCTGACCGGGCAGTTCTGCTTGGCGCCCTCGGCCAGTTCCAGGAAGGTCGCCTGGTCGATGCCGGGAACCTCGGCCACCATGTTCAGCTCGATGCGGGTGATGCGGAAACCGGCTTCCTGCTTCTCCAGGTGAACGCGGGCATTGGTCTCGATGCGCGTCGGCTCGAAGCCAGCGCGACCCAGCGCGCCACTGAAAGCCATCGAGAAGCAGCCCGCATGAGCCGCGCCGATGAGTTCATCCGGGTTGGTGCCGGGTTCTTCTTCAAAACGGGTGGAAAACGAGTATTTCCCCTCGAAGGCGCCGCTGCCCAGCTTCATCGTGCCGGTGCCCTCTTTAAGGCTGCCTTCCCAGATCGCATTGGCTTTACGCACGGCCATAACTGTTTTTACTCCTTCAGTCTGTGTGTTAACGTCTCATGCTGGAATCGGATTGGCGGCCCGCAGACCGCCAAACCAGCATAGACTATACCAGCGCGCGGAGCCTGACACGCTGGATTTTCTCGAAACATTAATCCCGGCTGCGGCAGCCGGTCACATTATTCGGCGGCTGGCAGGTCCAGCATGGCGTAAGCCACCGGCTGCGGACCCATACCCAGGTCCACCATCGCCCACAGCAGCACACGCGCGCCTGCCGGGTAATCGGCGGGAATGGGCAGCATCACCCGGCCCGTGAATGGCAGCTCGTCGTAAACCACCGGAGACAGCGCCATCGGGTCCGCACCAGGGCCAACGTCGTCCAGGTTGTAAATCATCAACGACACCGAGTCAGCGCCATCGGCCACCCAGCTTACGCCGATGGTCTCGCCGGGCACAACGGTGTCTTCATCGGCCATAAAGAACTCGATCAGCACGTCGATCCCCAGCGCTTCATCGACATACGCGCCGCAATCGTCGTCCGGGCTGCCCATCACGGCTACCTGCTGCGGTGTCAGCTCGCAGCCGGCGACTGGCTCAAGCGGCACAGGTTCCATCGGGATAACGGGTTCCTCGGCCTCTTCTAGCGGCTCTTCCACGACTTCGTCATCGCTGGGTTCTTCTCCCGCTGGCGCTTCCGGCTCGGCGGGCAGCTCCGGCTGGACGACTGGCGTTGGCTCCGGCGCAGCCGGGGCAGCCGCCTCGTCGCTGATCAGCACGTCGATGACGCGCTCATCGTAGACATCGCCACTAATCACGTCGATCAGGCGCAGACGAATCTGGGCGCTGTCGCTGCCATTCACCGGATTGATGCGCACCAGTCCCTCACCTTCAGAGCCAACCCACAGGAATTCGCGCGGCAGCTCGACCGGCAGGGCGCTGCCATCCGGCAGAACCTGGTCGAAGAGCAGGTTAGCGGTGGGCCAGCGATTCTCCACCTGCCATGCGACTTCCAGCCGCCCGACGTTCGAGGCGACATCGACCGCCGGCACGCGATCGGTCTGCGCGGTGAATGCGGCAATAGACGGCTGCTGCGCGCTCATGGCGTCCATGTCATATGGCAGCGTGGCGATCGCCTGATCGACGATGTTGCCAGCCGCGTCCTGAATCGACACGCGGTAAGTGGGCGGGCTGAAGGTCATGCTGTGCTCAACAACCAGCATACTCTGAGCGCTGACAGGCACTTCGGCATTCGGGTCGGTGATGTCGACCCACTCGCCCAGGCGGTATGTTTCGACGGCTACGCGCTGGCCGGCCTGCAGGTGGATGGCGTGCCACGACAGAATGGCGGTAATCTCGCCCGCCTCGACATTGTTAACGGTCAGCGGCGGCGAGGCGTCGCTGATCTCGACGGTAAACCGGATGACGGCGGGCGGCGGCTCGGCGGCGGTCTGGGCCAGCGCCGCCACGCTGGTGGCGAACACCAGGACAAACAGGGCCAGCATCAGCAGATGTTTTCTCTTCATCGTGCGCTCCTTCACAGGCGTGAACTCTTGGCTGTCTATTATTGTAGCCTATGTTGCCAATTGTGCCCGCAGCCCGTTTGCCGATTAGCAAGTGTATTCACAAGCTGCCGGCAATCTGAGATGCAGTCTCCGCTACTCGCCAACACGTTCGGGCAGGACCACCACCGCGTCGGGCGGCGCATCGGGCGGGGTGAAGATCAGATTGGCGTTGTGCAGACCATCATACTGGCCCAGCCGCAGCTCAAACGGACCGCCATCCGCCGGCACGTCGAACGCCATGCGAAACACATGAATATCCCCCACCCCCCAGAAATAACCGGGCAGCCCCTCACCGTGAACGATACGCACGCGCTCGCCACTGGCATCATGGACATGTATAAACGGCGTGTAAATCCGCTGCCACACCTCATCGGCGATGCCGTCCACGCGCCAGACGGTCGTCAGCGCCCAGTCGGTCCCGGCCCCAACCAGATCATAGCGCAGCAGACGCAGCCCCTGCTGCGATGGCACATCGAGCACAAGGCCGGGCAAATCGGCCTCGGCGGCAGGTGGCAGCGCGTCGATGCTGATGCGCGTGCCATCGGCCAGGCGCCGTTCTTCCACGCGCCGGGCGACTTCCGCCTGCGGCTCGTCCGCGCCGTTTACGGTGATATACAAGCCGCCCCGCGCCGGAATCGTGTAGAAGGCCGGGGCGCGTGTGTCTGTCAGAACCGGGAACAATCTGCCGGCAAAGCTGTTGGCGATCCACTCTGGCATGTCGGCATAGACCACACCACCCGGCGGCAGATGGCGCAGCAGCCTGTCGCCCAGCTCCAGACCATCGCCAACCGGCAGCGCGCCGAGTCCGTGTGCGCCGGGCCGGGCGGCGGTTTCCTGATAGTAGCGGGCGCTGTTGGTGAGCATCAGCGCGGCGAAGGGCAGCGCCAGCAGCAGCACGACGACAGCGCCCAACCGGCTGCGGTGCGGGCGCAGCGCCACACCGATGCCCCACGCGGCCAGCACATAACCGGCGGGCAGCGTCAGCAACTGGTAAGTGGGATGAACCGGATTCTCGGTGTAGCTCATGGCGAGGATGGGCAGACCAAACCACACCAGCGCGATGATGGCCGCGTCGC
>CAZXCK010000184.1:0-6564 GCA_964639225.1 uncultured Anaerolineaceae bacterium
GTCCGCTCCTGTGAGAAAACTACCGGGCGCTGGCGCATGTGTGTTATGCTTCGTCACAGTTCGCTGTATGGTTTGTCAGCTTAACCAACCAGAGGATTCCGACTTGCCCCGCGTCATCGCTAAGCAAAGCGTCAGGCACAGCGCCGTGTATCTGCTCTATCTGGCTGTGGCGGCGGTGATTACCTGGCCGCTGGTCACCGTGATGGAGTCGACGCTGTTCGGCGGCTTCCTCACTGACGCCTACCAGACCGCCCGCCACATCTGGTGGATTCAGCACGCCATCACCACCGGCCAGAGCGTCATCTTCCAGCCCGCCCTCGGCTACCCTGACGGCCTGCATGGTGCCTGGCTGTGGGCCAGCCCCCTGGAATACTTCCCGGGCTGGCTGTTCGCCTTTGTGCTGCCGGTCAACAGCGCCACCAATCTCATGCTGCTGGTGCAGATGGCGCTCAACGGCTGGGCGGTTTATGTGCTGGCCCGTCACCTCACGCGCCACGAGGCCGCCGCGCTCATCGCCGGGCTGATCTTCCTCGCGTACCCCGCCCTGCAGAGCCGCATCTACGGCGGGCATGTGGGCGTGCTGGCCCTGTGGCCGCTGCCGCTCAGTCTGTACGCGCTCCACCGCCTGGCCGCCGACCGCCGCCGCCGCTGGTACATCCTGGCGGCGCTCCTGTTCGCACTCAGCATCGCCGGTAACAGTACGCTGCTCGTCTATTATCTGCTGCCGGTGATGGCGGTGTTTTGTGCCTATCTGCTGCTGACCGGCCAGTATATCTGGCTGCGACGGTCGCTGCTGGCGATGATAGGCGGCGGCCTGCTGGCTCTCGCGCTGCTGGTGCCGCTGGCCCTGGAGACGCGCAGCGCCCCCCAGTACAACCCGGACATCGGCGGCTCGATCACCTACAGCGCCGACCTGCTCGCGGTTGTCTCGCCCTCGTTCTTCCATCCGCTGTTCGAGCATGTAGACTATCCCCGGCGCGTGCTGGGCGTCAATCTGCTGGAAGGCACCGGCTACCTGGGCCTTATCGCGCTGGGGCTGGCGCTGATCGGCGTGCTGCGACGGCGGGCGGCGCGCTGGTGGCTGGCCCTGGCGCTGATCGCCTGGGTGCTGTCGCTGGGGCCGCTGCTCAAAGTGTTCGATCAGCCGGTTATGCTGGGCGTGGACGATTTCGCCAGCTATATCGTCATGCCCTGGGCCTTTATTCAGCAACTGCCGGTTTTCGACATCAGCCGCACCCCCGGACGCTTCAACCTGACGCTAGGGCTGGCGCTGGCCATTATGGCCGGCTACGGCGCGGCGATTCTGTGGCGCTGGCTCACGCCTCGCCTGCGGCTGCGCTGGCGCGGGGCGCTTTGGCTGGCGCTGGCCTTGCTCATCCTGTTCGAGTACCAGATGTTCTGGCCCATGCCCGGCGATGACGCCCGCGTACCCGCCGAGGTGCGCGCGCTGGCCGGGCAGGGCGATGGACGCGCCGTGTTCAATGTGCCCTGGGATAACCGTCTGCTGGCCAAGCGTGGCCTGTGGCTGCAGGCCTATCACCAGCAGCCGATGCTGGCCGGGCAGTTCATCCGCGACACGCCCGTCAATCCGGCGCGGCTGGCCGTGCTCCAGGCGACACTCGACCCGGCCCTGCTCAACACCGCCGGGGTAGGTGTCGTCATCTGGCACAAAGAGGCCAGCGAGGAGTCGGCGCGGTTGGGCCAGCGCGCCCGCGATCAGCTCGGCGCGCCCCGCTTCGAGGATGACCGGCTGGCCCTGTTCGATGTGCCCGTGCCGGTGGCGTCGGATGGCGCGGCGGTGGCGTTCGTCGCCGTTCCCGCCGTTGACGATGGCGAATCGTTGGCGACCGGTGGCGCTGTCTATCTGTACGCGCCCGCCCCCGGCTGGGTCGATCTCGACCTGACGCTGCGCCCGACTCCCGCCACCGGCGACCCGCGCGCCGTCAGCCTGCTGCTGGATAACGCCCCGGTTCATCGCTGGACTGTAGACGCCGGTTCCGGGCCAGCGACCCGTACCCTTTACCTGCCCGAGGCGGGCTTTTACACAGCGCGGCTGGAACTCGACCCGCCCTGTCCGCAGGCCATCAGCCCGGCGCTGACCTGCCGCGCACTGGCCGTCGATGAAGTGACGGCGCGCTTCGTCGCCGAGAACGAGGACGGAGTCGCTGGTGTCGCTTTCGAGCGCGACCTGATGCTGCGCCGCGCCGACCTGGACACAGCGGACGCCGGTCGCGGCGCGCTGACCGTCCGCCTGTGGTGGGACGCTGGCCAGCCAATCAGCGGCGACGACGTGCGCTTTGTTCACGTCATCGGGCCGGATGGCGTGCAGGTGACCGGCATCGACTCGCCGCCGGGCGCGTTCGTCGGACAGCTTATGGAGACGCTGACACTCGATCTGCCGCCGGACCTTGCGCCGGGCGCGTATCGTGTGTATACCGGATGGTATCGCTATCCGTCGCTGGAACGCTTCGCCGTGCTGGACGACCGGCCAGAAGCGGTCAACCGGCTGGTTCAGGTGGGCGCTTTCACCATCGACGGTGATGAGCCTTAACGATCATAAAGGGGCCATTATGTTTAGAAACAGTTTGCTGGCTGTTGTGCTGGCCCTGCTGCTGACCGCCTGCGCCACGCCCGCCGAGCCGTCGCCGACCGCCGTCGCCCGTGTGCGCCAGTTGGCCACCATCGCGCCCACCGCCACCCCAGACGACGCCCAGCGACTCGCGGCGCAGCAGACGGCCCAGGCGCAGGTGACCCCCAGCCCGGCCCCCAGCGCCACGCCGACACCCTACGTGGGCGTGTTCCTGGGCGAAGTCGAGGCCGACCGGCCCATCATGGACCTGGCCCAGTTGGATATCATTCCGACGCGCAGCGCCGCCGCCATGCTGCCGCTGCTGTGCGAAATCCCGGTGGGCGACGAATTCGGCACCGCCTGGGCTACCGAATCGCGCGTGTTCAACGGGCTGGGCTGTCCCATTCAGGAGCATTACGGCTTCGTCGGCACGGTCCAGGTCTTTGAGCGCGGCGTGATGTACCTGCGCCCGGACACCGTCGAACTGTGGGCCATCGTGCCGGGGCCGTCGTTCGGGGTAGGGCAGTACTGGTACATCGACCAGTCGGTGCCCGTTTCCACCGAGGGGCTGGTGCCGCCGTCCGGGCGGTTTGTGCCGGAAGGCGTGATGGGCGGCATCTGGGCCAGTAACACCGAAATACGCAGCACAATGGGCTACGGCATCACACCGCCGCAGGATATTGACGTGACTTTGCAGCGCTTCGAGGGCGGCACGCTGTTCATGGATCGCACCGTAGGCCAGGTCTTCGCCCTGCTGGTGAACGGCAGCGCCTTCGGCCCGTATTGATAGTCGATTTACCCACCCGAAAGGATTCGAGCATGTCTGGCATTATCGTAGCAGGCAGCATCAACATGGACGTCGTCGCCCAGACGGAGCGCCTTCCCCGGCCTGGCGAGACCGTCAAAGGCACTGATCTTCACTATTTACCCGGCGGCAAGGGGTCGAATCAGGCGGTGGCCGCCAGCCGCCTGGCCGATGGCGTGCGCCTGGTGGGGCGACTGGGCCGCGATGCCTTCGGCGACACGCTGACCGCCTTCCTGCAGCAGGAAAACCTCGACCTCTCCGCCGTGCGCTATTCCGACAGCGCGCCCAGCGGCACCGCCATCATCGTCGTCGATGCTGCTTCAGAGAACACCATCGTCATCATTCCCGGCAGCAACGCCGAGGTCAGCCCGGCTGACGTGGAAGCCGTCGAACTGGCGGCGGGCGATGTCGTCGTGTCCGTATTTGAAATCCCGCAGGAGACGATCCTGCGCCTGTTCCAGCGCGCTCGCCAGGCTGGTGCGCGCACCGTCATCAACCCGGCCCCCGCAGCCGAGATGATGCCCGGCCTGCTGGAGTTTATCGACGTGCTGGTGGTCAACGAGACCGAGCTGGCCTTCTTCGCGGGCGCGCCCGATGTCGCCGAAGACCTGGACACCGTGCGCCAGCAGGCGCTGGCTCTGCGTGCCGACCCGCAGCAGGTGGTCGTCGTCACGCTGGGCGCGCGCGGCGTGGTCTGCATTCAGGGCGACGACTTTGTGCATGTGGCAGGTCGCCGGGTACAGGCTGTCGATACCACCGGCGCTGGCGACTGTTTCGTGGGCGCGCTGGCGGTGGCCCTGTCCGAAGGCCAGGAACTGCGCGCCGCGCTGAACTTCGCCAACACTGCCGCCGCCTTGAGCGTGCAGAAGTTAGGCGCGTCCACATCCATGCCCCGCCGCGCCGACGTTGAAGCGGCCATGAACACAGCGATTTAACGCTTCCACAAGGCTTAATGCGCTTACCCCCAATTATTGGGGATTCTTTCAGCCCTGCGCGGCAGTATATCTAGTAGAGTAAGTGATGCGAGGCGGGTGATGTGACGCCGAAGCATCACTTGTCTTTTTTGTCCGGTGGTTAACCGGGCATCTGCAATGTTCGCAGCATTGAACGGAGTTCTAACTTGATTCTGAATTTTATCCTGCTGGCCGCTGGCCTGCTGGGACTGTTCTTCGGCGGCGACTGGCTGATCAGGGGCGCGTCTCGTCTGGCGCGGTCCTTCGGCATCTCGGCGCTGATCATCGGCCTCACGGTCGTCTCGTTCGGGACGTCGCTGCCAGAGCTGATCGTCAGCCTGAATGCGGCCCTCATAGACAGCAGCGACATCGCCATTGGCAACGTCGTTGGTTCCAACATCGCCAACATCGGCCTGATTCTGGGTGTCGCCGGCCTGATCTATCCCATCGCCGTGCGGCGCTCGTTACTGCGGCGCGATATGCCCATTATGCTGGGCGTGATGTTTGTCGCCTACCTGATGGTACTCGACGGCGAGATCAGCCGCATCGACGGCGGTCTGCTGTTCCTGGGGCTGCTGGCTTTTATGGGGTTGATGCTGCTCATCGCCTGGAGGGAAAACCACAAACCGCTGACGGCGGCCCAGCAGGCCGAGGTCGAGGCGCAGGAAGGCCCGACCATCCTCAAAAACCAGCGCGGGCGCGAGGTGGTGCGTCTGGTGGCGGGTCTGGTGCTGCTGGTGATCGGCGCCCGGTTGACCGTCGATAACGCCATCGAGATCGCCCGCTTCATCGGCGTCAGCGAGCTGGTGATCGGCATCACCCTGGTGGCGCTGGGAACCTCGCTGCCAGAGCTGGCCGCGTCGGGTATCGCTGCCATGCGCCACCAGAGCGACATCGCCATCGGCAACGTGCTCGGCTCCAATATCTTTAACGTGCTCAGCATCCTGGGCATCACCGCGCTGGTCAAACCCATCAGCGTCAACGAGCGCATCGTCGAGTTCGACGGTCTGGTGATGCTTGCCTTTGGCCTGCTGCTGGTCCCGTTCGTCTGGAACCGGCAGATCAGCCGCGTCGAGGCAGGCATTCTGCTGGTGGCTTATGTCGCATTCATCGTGGCGACAGTCGCCCTGTAGCCGCTCAGGACGGGTCCTGCATCTGGCGCACGTCGAGTTCGTAAAGCACGCGCTGCTTGACCGACTCGCCGAAGATGGCGATCCCGGCATTAAGCGCGACCAGGCCGATGACGCCTTTGATGAACCACTTCAGAAAGCCTTTGCCGCGCGCTTTGGTGGCGATCGCCTCGCCGGTGATGCTCATTCCCAGGCCAATCAGCACCAGGCCGCGCGGGGCCAGCTCGTCCCATTTTTCGTAATGCTCGTTCATGACTGTCTCCTGTATGGCGGTCGCTGCATGTGCATAGTGTAACCGGCCCGCGCCGCCCGGCAAGTTAGCGTTGCCTTAGGGCGCGCGGATATCGTAGCTCAGTTCGTAGGTTCCGCTCAGATTCTGGAAGGCGCCAGCCACCTGGTAAGTGCCTGTCGTCTCGATAGGCACCTCGGCGCTGGCCTGCACCGACGCGCTGAACATGGCGCGCCAGATGATCTCACCAGCGGGGTCGCGCACGATGACGAACACCCGCCCCCGGTCCGGGTTGTTGATCAGCACATCGTAGTTGACGATCAGCGTCTGCCCGGCGCGCAGTTGCAGTTCGCTCACCTCGGAGTAGGTGTCCGGGAACAGGGCGGCGTCGGCATCTTCCGGTATAGGGTCACCGGTATCTGTACCGCCGGTATCTGTACCGGCGGGAATGGCCGTCGGCGGCAGCGACAGGTCCAGCGTCGGCGCGCTAACGTCGTCCGCTTCGGTCTGGTCGCGGACCGTCGGGATGATGATCTCAAACGGGTCGTCCTCAGGTGTGTTTGTCGGCTCTTCGAGTATTTCGGGCGTTGGTGTTGGCCAGTCTGGGGCGGTCGGGCTGCCCCGATTACAGCCCGCCAGCAGCAAAAGCAGCGCCAGCAGAGCTATCAGCATTGGAGTTAATTTCACGGGCATGTAATCCTTACGCTTACCTTCAGGCGATGGAAACACATCCACCCCATTATAGGCCGCCGCTGGCCCGATGTTGAGTGACGACTGGACTACTGATCCATGACGATCATCAGCATGGCGGTCAGATGTGGCATAATGGGATAGACCCATTCACCGGAAAACCGGCAAAATAGCGAGTTTCTACTATA
>CAZXCK010000185.1:0-6510 GCA_964639225.1 uncultured Anaerolineaceae bacterium
ATATCATCACTCGCTTTGCCGGAGAGATGGGCCTTTCCGATCACATCACCGACCAATTCCGGGCGCGCCTGATAGACGAGATGCGCCTGAGTGAGCCGTTCGACGAGGACAGCCCGTGGAGCTATCTGGATGCAGACGCTCACCAGGCCGACCACGAGGAGTAACCACAGTCAGGGTCCGGCATTGTCGAGTTCTATGTTTGCCCCCTTTGGAAAAGGTCACTTTGCTAGATTCTTGAGCCATTGATTTACCTTTGTGATCCATTATTGGTTGCCAAGTAGAATTATCTTTGAACAGGATACGCTATACATGGACATGAACAGCGAAGCCCGGGCGATCATGAATCGCTGGCGCACCACACTCAAGAACGCGGAGCGGCGCATCATCAGCTTTGACGAGCGCATAATCCAGCGTCTGGAGGACCTGTTGGCCCGCACGATAACCGACTGCGAGCCACTAACTAACTGGCACATTCGTCAGGTCTATTTTCGTGGCATCGATCACTACGAGGACATCGACACGACCTGGCGTCCGATTGCGGTGGGCGATGTCTGGGGCGGCAAAGACGTGAGCGCCTTCTTCCGGCGTGATATCACCATCCCGGAACGCATGGCCGGCCAACGGGTTATCCTGCGCATTTATGTCGGCGGCGACTCGCTGCTGCGGCTGGATGGTGTGCCTTATCACGGCCTCGACCCGTTTCGGAACGAGGTTGTTCTGACCGATTCGGCTGTGGGCGGCGAAACCTATCAGGTCGAGTTGGAATCATACATTCACTGGTACACCACCCCTGAAGTCCACCATGTTTTCAGCCAGGCGGAGCTGGTCACTGTCGATCGTGATATCGAGGCCGCTTACTGGGATTTTGTGGCCGTTTTCAAAGCCCTGCTGATGCATGACATTGACACCAATCTGAAAACCTTTCTGGAGACGCACCTGTGGGAAGCGCTACTGGCCGTCCAGTTACATGAACAGGATGTCGCAACCTTCAAGCAACGTCTGCTGCAAATCCAGGTGAATCTCCGGCGTGCTGTTTTTGAGACCGACCGCTTCAAGGTATCCGGTTTGTTGCATATGGTGGGGCACTCTCATCTGGATATCGTTTATATGTGGCCTTACCGCGAGTACATCCGCAAGGTCGGGCGCACCCATACGACGATGCTGCGCCTGATGGAACGCTACCCGGAGTTCCGCTTTTCACAGAGCAGCGCCAAAATCTATGCGGACATGAAAGACCATTACCCGGACGTGTATCGACAGGTCAAACAGCGTATCGCGGAAGGACGCTGGCAGCCGGTGGGTGCGTTCTGGCTGGAGCCGGACTGCAATCTGATTGCCGGAGAGTCGTTCGTGCGCCAGATTCTGCACGGTCAGCGCTTCTGGCAGCAGGAGTTCGGCTTTCGCTCACGGGTATGCTGGCAGCCCGATGTCTTCGGCCTGACCTGGGCGCTGCCACAAATCCTGAAACGCAGTGGGATTGATGTCATCCTCACCAACAAGCTGTTCGTCTGGAACGATACCAATCCCTGGCGGCATAACAACTTCTGGTGGCAGGGGCCGGATGGATCGCAGGTGCTGGCGGTCATCCCGCCGGGGCACTTCATCGGCATGGTGGACCCCGACCACATGGACAGATACTGGCGCAGCTATTCCGATAAGGAGCGCATCGGTGAGGTTCTGTACACCTACGGCTGGGGGGATGGTGGCGGCGGCGTTGCCCCTGAGATGCTGGAGTGCGCTGCACGTTATCAGGAATTCCCCGGCCTGGTCGGCAGCCGGTTTGCCCACCCCGAAGAAGCCTTGCTCAGCATCTTAGCCCGCGCTCAGCAGGTTGACCTGCCTGTATGGCACGACGAACTGTACCTTGAGGCGCATCGCGGCACTTACACGACAAAGGGCAGGCTGAAGAAACTGAACCGTCAGTCCGAAGTTCTTTACCGGCAGGTCGAAATGCTGGCTGCGTTTGCCTGGGCGCACGGTCAGTCCTATCCACAGCAGGCACTGGACGCCGGTTGGAAGCGGCTGCTGTTCACTCAGTTTCATGACGCGCTGCCCGGCACCCACATCACCGAGGTTTACCACGAACTGCTGTCGGAGTACGATGCCCTGCAACACGTTGCCCACGATGTGCGCGAGAGCGCCAGCCATCATCTGTTTGGTGACGACAATGGTGACTATGTGCTGATCTTCAACCCGCTGCTGGATGCTTACCAGGGAGTCGTCGCACTGCCGGGTGAGCTGCTCCCCGGCCAGACGCTCACCGGCACAGACGGACAGCCGCTGCCCCAGCAGCGCGTACACCATCTGGATGGCAGCGAGATGACGCTGATTCACATCGACGGTGAACTGCCGCCCGTTGGCTATCGCGTGTTTAAGACCCTCGATCAGGGTCCAGCAGCAAACAATCTGGCGGTTACGGCGCGCGACAACGTACTGGAAAACCGCTTCCTGAGGGCCGAGTTCGCCACCAACGGTGAACTGATCGCCCTGTGGGACAAGACAGCCGAACGCTCTGTGCTGGCCGCAGGTGAGCACGGCAACCGTTTCCAGCTTTACGAGGACCGGCCCGGCAAATACGATGCCTGGGACATCGTTGCCTCATATATTGAGTACGAGCTGCCCATCGTGGGCGATTCGGCGCTCACCGTCGACGAAACCGGCCCGCTGCGGGCTTCACTGAAGCTGGTGCGTCGCTGCTACGACTCGACCATTACCCAGCGCATCAGTCTGCTGGTCGATTCACGTGAACTCATGTTTGAGACGGAGATCGACTGGCGCGAACGGCAGCGACTGCTCAAAGTGGGGTTTCCGCTGGCCATCAACGCGCGCCATGCAACATACGATATGGCCTACGGCAACATTGAGCGCCCCACGCATCGCAACACGTCGCACGATGCCGCTCGCTTTGAAGTCCCCGCGCACTGGTGGATGGATATGTCGGAAGGCGGTTACGGCGTGGCGCTGCTCAACGACTGCAAATACGGCCACGAGGCCAACGGTCACTGGATGCGGCTGACCCTGCTCAAAGGGTCGATCTGGCCCGATCCGGTGGCCGACCTGGAAGTACATCACTTTCGCTATGTGCTGTACCCACACGGCGGCGGCTGGCGCGAGGGTGGAGTCATGCCAGCCGCCATGTGCCTTAACACACCGCTGGTTGCGCGCCGCGTCACTCAGGATCAGCCGTCGCACAGTTTTATCCAATGCGACGCCCCCAACGTCACCCTGGAAGCGGTCAAGCAGTCCGAGGATAGTGCGTATCTGATTGTGCGGCTTGTAGAGCGACACAACATCCGCACACGGGCCAGGCTGACGTTCGATCTCCCAATCAGTGCCGCTCATAGCTGTGACCTGATGGAGACTATCGAACACGATCTACCGGTTGCTGACAGTGTTGTTGAGGTAGAATTACGTCCTTATGAGATCGCCACGCTGGCGATTCGCTTTGGTTGATCAGAGAGGCAGTGGTCCATGCGCAGCAATCGTCTGAAAGCGATCTGGAAAGAAGGTAACGCGGCGCTTAATGGCTGGTTGCACATTCCCAGCATGTGGTCGGCAGAGTTGATGGCTCATGCCGGTTGGGACAGCCTGACCGTCGATTTGCAGCACGGGATGCACAGCGTCGAGACGGCCATTCAACTTATGCAGGCCATCTCGACCACCGATACGGTGCCGCTGGCGCGCGTCGCCTGGAATGAACCGGGGACAATCATGCGCCTGCTGGACGCCGGCGCATATGGCATCATCTGTCCCATGATCAACACCCGCGCCGAATGTGAGGCATTTGTGGGCGCATGTCGCTATCCCCCGCAAGGCTTCCGCAGCCTGGGGCCCACGCGTGCGCGCGTCTATGCTGGAGCCGACTACGCTCAGCACGCTAACGATGAGATCCTGACGATGGCGATGGTGGAGACCCGCGAGGCGCTGGCAAACCTCGACGCCATCGCCAGTGTCCCCGGCCTGGATATGATCTTCGTTGGCACCGGCGATCTGCGCCTCAGCCTGACGGGCGGCATCGGCTTTGACAGCGATGATGCTCAGGTCGACAGCGCGCTGGACGTGGTTGTGGCGGCGTGTGAGCGCAACGGACTGATCGCCGGATTATTCACAGCGTCGCCCGCCTATGCCCGCCGCATGATCGCACGTGGTTTCCGTTTTGTGACAGTCAAGACCGATAGTATGCTGCTGGATGAATACGCCCGGCAGATTGTGGAACAGACGAAGAACCCACCAGCAGAAGACGTTTAGTCATAGGGAGTCAGATTATGGCAGTCACCATCATCAAGCAGGGCCGGTCGGTCGATGACAGAGCACAAGCCGACATCAAAGTTCAGGACACCGTCAAGGCCATCCTGGCCGACATCGCCACGCGCGGCGACACAGCAGTCCGTGAATTATCGCAAAAGTTCGATAACTGGTCCCCAGCAGACTTCAAACTCTCCGAGTCGCAGATTCACGAGATCATCGGGACACTGCCGCAGCAGGTGATTGACGATATTCACTTTGCCCAGGAGCAGGTGCGCAACTTCGCCAGGGCGCAGCGCGCAGCCCTGAAGGATATCGAGATAGAAACACTGCCCGGCGTCATTCTCGGTCACAAGAACATTCCGGTACAGCGGGTGGGCTGCTATGTCCCTGGCGGACGTTACCCGATGGTGGCCTCGGCGCACATGAGCATCCTGACAGCCAAGACCGCCGGTGTCGAAACGGTCGTCGCCTGCACGCCACCCATCAACGGCGAACTACCCGCCGCTACCATCGCCGCCATGCACTTCGGCGGTGCGGATGAGATCTACATCCTCGGCGGCGTGCAGGCGCTGGCAGCGATGGCTTACGGCGCAGTGGGCATTCAGCCGGTGGATATGATCGTCGGGCCGGGCAACGCCTACGTGGCCGAGGCCAAACGCCAGCTCTTCGGCGTGGTCGGCATCGATCTGCTGGCCGGCCCGACCGAGGTGCTGATCATCGCCGATGAGACCGCCGACCTTGAAATGTGCGCCACCGACCTGCTGGGGCAGGCCGAGCACGGGCCGACATCACCGGCGGTGCTGCTGACGACCAGCCGCGAACTGGCTGAAGGTATTCAGGCCGAGATCGAACGCCAGTTGGCGATACTGCCGACCGCCGACCTGGCAGGCGCTTCATGGCGGGATTATGGCGAGGTGATCCTGTGCGACACGGACGAGGAGATGGTGCGCGTCGCCGACGAGATCGCCAGCGAACACGTCGAAGTGCTCACGCGCGACCCGGACTACTTCCTGGAGCGGATGAGGAATTACGGTGCGCTGTTTCTGGGTCCGCGCACCAACGTCGCTTTTGGGGATAAAGTCATCGGTACCAATCACACACTGCCGACGCAGAAAGCCGCTCGTTACACCGGCGGCCTGTGGGTGGGCAAGTTCATCAAGACAGTGACATACCAGCGGGTCACCAGCGACGAAGCCGCTGTCACCATCGGTGAATACGGCAGTCGCCTGTGTGACATCGAAGGCTTCATGGGACACAAGGAGCAGTGCGATCTGCGCGTGCGTCGCTATGCTCAAACACCCGCTCGTCCCGGGTGAGACACCCGTCGTGATGCGCTCGACACAGCGATTGGAGTATCAGGTTAGGGGACGACCACCATCAACAGGGATGACACAGCCGGTCGTAAAACGCAGATTCACTGCCGCCGCGTAGACTGCATCCGCCACGTCGTCTGGCTGAGCAATGCGCCCAAGCGGCGTCAGGTCGGCCTGCTGTTGTACGTACTCGGGTGGCATGCGACGAGCGTACTCGCCGTCCACCCAGCCCGGTGAAACACTGACCACACGGATCTGCGGGGCCAGCGCCCGCGCCAGACTCATCGTCAGGTTGTCGAGGGCGGCTTTGCTGGCACAGTAAGCGATGTTGCTGCCGACTGCCGTCCGGGCCGCGATAGAGCTGATGTTGACTATCAGACCGCCGTCATCTGCTGCCAGCAGGCCCCGCAAGGCCCGAACTGAGGCGATGGCACCGCGCACATTGACGCGGAAGATGTCGTCGATCAGACTGTCGTCCAGCGCGTCGAGATCGGCATGGGGCACCGGGCGCGTGATCCCAGCATTGTTGACGAGTATGTCGAGCCGGCCATAACGCGCAGCAATCGACTGAGCCAGCGCTTCCTGCGCCGCGCTGTCATCGACCGGGCAGCGAATGGCGACGTGATGCGCTCCGGGAAGGCTGGCAGCGACCGCCTCTGCCTGGTCTCGGCTGCGGCTGTAGGTAATCACAATCTGCATACCGGCCTCAGCCAGCCGACGACAGATGGCGCTACCAATGCCGCCTGCGCCACCGGTGACAACAGCTATCCGTTTTTCCAGCGAGTCATTCACCATGTTTCTGCTCCGATAACGGCTTTAACGCACATAATCCAGCACACGTGATTGGGGATGTCGTCCGGCGGCGGGTTTACCGCAGGCACAGGCGCAGCCGATGTCTTCATCGGCGGAATAGGCCGGGAAGATATTCGATCATACTACACGGCACTTT
>CAZXCK010000186.1:0-6484 GCA_964639225.1 uncultured Anaerolineaceae bacterium
GCCGACCAGTCGACGTTGGGGCCGGAGACGGTACTCCAAAGCCGCCTCTCGCGTTCGGGATGTTCGCTGAGCGGCTTCTTGTGACTTCCGACTCGAACAAACCGCCGGCCCGCAAAGGCGACCGGCGCCGTGTTCGCGGCTTGGACTTCAAACAGGACCACCGGCTCGCCCTCCGCTTCGAACTCAAAGATGCGAAAGTTGATACGCGGCGCGAGCAGCTTGTTCAACCAGGGCTCAAGTTCTTCGCTGCCCTGTCCTTTTTTCTGGCGAGGACGAAACGACGTACCAACAATCCGGTGTGTCCCGTCCTCGACGCCCCACACGAGATACCCAAAGGGTTGACCTTCGAGCGCAGCGGAATTCGAGATCGCTGACAGGTACTCCCCGATCAATTTGGGATCGTCGTTGTTGTGCTTGAACTCCGCCCATTCCGTTTCGTGCGGGAGAGCGAGGAGTTCCGCGAGCTTTGCCTGAAGCTGAGCGTCATTCATTCTTCCGCCTTCTTCCTTCCGCCCTTGGCCGTCTTCTTGCGACGTGTCTTTGTTTTCTTGGGCGGTTCCCAAGCACGGATCTCGTCGAGCGTCAGGCCCAGTTCGTGGGCGTCGGCCTCAAGCATCGTCTGGAACGACTGGCCTGCGGTTTCACCGAACTCCGGATCAACTTCGGGATGCCACTGGTGAATCCATGGAATCAATTGATCGAGAGCGGCTAGGAGCGGCGTCAGACGCTTGGCGTCCCAGCCTTCCCGCTTACGCGCGTCGTAGTAGGCGACGATGGCTGTGGCTTGTTGCAGATGGTTCCAGCCTGCCCAGCCGACGACTAGCGAAGGATCGCTCTCAGTCTCACAGTGAGGGAAGCTGATCCAGCGCTCAAAAGGTCGTCCCAAACTGCCCCTCAACCGTTTGTAATTGGATTTCTGATAGTCATTCGCTGTGAACTTCTCTGGAGCCTTCAAGTCTAGAGGATTTACATCGGAACGCAGTTCATCCCAAACATGCAACCATCTTTCCCACTTCCGTAGGCCCGTTGCTTTTAGCAAGAGTGTCGGTAGATGGGGAACAGCCTCCTCTTCAACTAGCTCCTTTACGAGTGAGGCCACTTCAAAATCTTCACGCCCTCTAAAAACGGAACCCACCTTTCTAAACAGGCCGTCAGAAGAAACGGCGTCTGACATTTGCGAAACAGAACGCAAGCCCTCATGTGGTTCCTGCCACATACCAAGGTCTTCAAGCCGATCCAGCATCCATAGACGACACGCTACTTTTAGATCGTCCTGACGCCTTGTGTGATTAAAAAGGCCCTGCCGACCTACCCATCGACGCTTGTAATGCGCATCCTCCAGTAGTGGAGATGGCAGTCAGAAAGGGAGCCACCGTGGCAGCCAAAAACGGGGCCAGGTGGTTTGAGAGGGGGTGACTTGGGGGTGCCGGTGCTGTGAGCTATTCCGATTGGGAATCAGCTCGACTCGCACCGGAGGATCCAAGGGTGCTCAGCATGGAACAGCATGAACTCATTCGGCGCATGGTTTACGTCGATGGCCTCTCCCAGCGTGAGGTTGCCAGCAGGCTCGGCCACTCACGCAAGACGGTCGCTAAAGCGCTCAAGTCGGCCGCACCGATCGGCTACACGAAGCCTGTCTCTCGCCCACGCCCGAAGCTCGAACCCTACATTCCGATCGTCCGTCAGTGGCTCACCGATGACCTGCAGCGGCACCGAAAACAGCGGCACACCGCCGTGCGGATTTTCGAGCGACTGCGCGATGAGCATGGCTTTCAGGGCCAGCGCCGGGCTGTCAGTGATCTTGTCAAAGAGCTTCGTCGTGAAATCAACGGGCAAGAGATCTTCGTCCCGATCGACCATCCTCCGGGTGCCGAAGTTCAGATCGACTGGGGCCAAGCCGATGTCATCCTCAACGGCCAGACGACCCGCGTCATGCTGTTCTGCGCGCGATTGCCATACAGCAAGGCAACCTACGCCAGAGCGTACATGCGTGAAGACCAACCGAGCTTTCTCGACGCCCACGTTCACTTGATCGAATATCTCGGCGGCGTCCCACACACCTTCGCTTATGACAACCTCAAGAGCGCCGTGACGAAGATCATCGGTCGCGAAAGATCCTTGAGCAAAAAGTTCCTCGAACTGCGGAGCCACTACCTCTTCAAAACGAGGTTCTGCAACGTGGCACGTGGCAATGAAAAGGGGCACACCGAAAATGCGGTCAAGCGAACCCAGCGCAACTACATGACTCCACTCCCGTCGGTCACTTCGATCGATCAGCTCAACGAGCATCTGCTTGGACGCTGCAAAGCCGATCTCGATCGCATCGATACCGAAAATGGAAAAAGCTACGGAGACTTACTGACAGTCGAGCGAACGCATTTCACCGAAACGCCGCCGGCAGAGTTCACCGCGTGCATCAACCGCCCTGCACGAGTCGACCGTTATGCCACCGTTCAATTTGACGAAACTCGCTACAGCGTCCCGTGCCGCTGCGCTTCGATGCACTCTGTTGTGCGCGTCGGAATCGACAACGTCGAGGTGATCGTTGACAACGAGATCGTCGCGAGTCATCACCGGGGGTCGCAGGGGGAATGGGTACTTCAAATGGAGCACTACTTACCGATCCTTGAGCGAAAGCCGGGACTGCTTGATAGCGGGAAACCCTTTGTGAAATCGCAATTCTCTGACGCCGAACTGCTGATGCGAAGGGAGTTGGAGTATCGCTACGCAGAAGACGGCACGCGTCAGTTCTTGAACATCTTGATGCTCGGCAGGAAGCATGACTTCTCACTCGTCCGACAGGCAATCGAAAACTGCTCCGCCGCACGTGCCTTCCACGAAGAAGCCGTGCGTCTTGAACTTCACCGACTTGAAGCGACTCCACCGGCGCGCAGTGAGACCACGCTCGACCTGACTGCGCGTCCGGAGCTGAAAAACATCCCCAACGAAGAACGCGACTTGTCAATCTACGACGCGCTTGCCGCGACGCCTGGCAACGACGACATCGACCAATCTGTTCCTTTCTCAATCTCAACGCAATGGAGTGCGAATCATGACAACCCCATCTCGTCATTCGAAACCGAACCGACAAACATCAGCGAAGACATCGTCGACGTCCCTTCCGGCTCCGTCGAGTCCTCCGAATCTCGAGAACGACCTAAAGCGACTCCGGCTCCCAACGTTCTTGGCGGAGTACTCATCACTCTGTGCGGAGTGTTCTCGTGAGCAAGCAACGTACGCGGATTACCTTTCGAGGCTGACCAGTGCCGAACTATCGGAGCGTGAAAGCAAGGCGGTCACGCGACGGATCAACGCGGCAAAATTCCCGACGCCGAAAGAGCTGAGCGACTTCGATTTCAAAGCCGTGCCGAGCCTCAACAAACAAAAAGTACTTGAACTCTCGCGTTGCGGCTTTGTCAGCGATCGTACGAACATCGTGCTCGTTGGACCTCCCGGCGTGGGGAAGACCCATCTCGCAATCTCGTTGTCCTTGAGCGCCTGTCGCCTTGGACACCGAGCGAAATTCTTTACAGCATCATCGATCGTGAACACGTACCGTGAAGCCCGCGAAGAACGCGTCGTGAGTCGGTTGGAATCAAGTCTCCGCAAACTGGATGTCATTGTGATCGATGAGCTTGGGTATCTACCGATTGATCAGACGGGTGCAGAAAGTCTGTTCGGATTTTTTAGCCTTTGTTATGAACAGGTCAGTGTGATCGTGACGACAAACCTTCCGTTCGCTCAGTGGCCTCAGACGTTCGCAGGAGACGCTCGGATGACGGGGGCACTGCTGGATCGGCTGACTCACCGAGTCGAGATCCTTGCGATCGAAGGCGACAGTTATCGACTCAAGCAGAGTCGAAAGAAGAAGCGTTAAAAACTATCAACCGCGAAACCAGGCCACCAAGTGGCCCCCTTTTAGACTGCCAAAACATTCGTTTTTGGCTGCCGCGGTGGCTCCCTTTCTGACTGCCATCTCCACCGACAACAGCTTCTTGGCGATCTTGCTGTTCCACCACTTCCTGAGCGAGGATGACCTTCGGTGGCTCGGGTCGCTGAAAGTCGATTTATCTGAGGCCGAAATGCGGGCGATGGTCCAGGCTCGCGAGGTGGGCGCAATCGACAATGCGACGTTCCGCGAGCTGAATCGGGACGTCGACACGTTGGCGGCCAGCAAACAGCTCAGGCGACTGTGCGACATCGATCTACTAAACAAGAAGGGGAGAGGGCCGAAGACGTACTACGAACCGACCGACAGAGCACTCGCGGGGTGGCCTCCCTCGCGTAGCAAACCACTGGAGCTACCAGCCAAATCACCGGAGCTCGGAGCCAAATCACCGGAGCTAGGGGCCAAATCACCGGAGCTGGGGGCCGAAACGCCAACGCAAATCAACACCGGAGGAGGGGGCACAGGGGAAAGCGAGCCGGATGCTGCACTTCCTGAAGAGCTTCGCCGAGTGCTGGATGGATTGGGCGGGAAGGAACCGAAGCAGACCATGCTTGATGCGACGCTCGCGCTTCTCACCTGGCGTGATCTCTCGGTAGCAGAACTCGCGGAATACCTAAGACGAGAGCCCGACCATCTCCGAAAGTCGTACCTGAAAGAGCTACTGCTCGCGGATCTTGTGAAACCTCTTTACCCGGACCGGCCAAACGATCCGAGGCAAAAGTACCGTGCCGTCAGTAGGCCAACCCAGTGAACAAACAGACCACCGAAACCGCCTTCGAAACCCGCGTCACGGAGATTCTCTGCGAGCAGTCCGGCTGGACTCCGGGCGACAAGACCGAGTGGGACAACGACAACGCGCTGTTCCCGGCCCGTCTGTTCGCGTTTCTCCAGGCGACCCAGCCGAAGCTGTGGAAGGACATGCACGATCTGCACGGCGAGAACTTGCAGCCGATGTTGATCCAAGCGGTCGTCAAAGAGTTGCGGCTCAAGGGCACACTCCACGTCCCGCGTCATGGCTTCAAGTTTTACGGCAAGACGTTCCGTGCGGCCCAGTTCAAGCCTGCGCACGATCTGTCCAAAGACGTGCTGGAAGCCTACGGCAAGAACCAACTGACCGTCACACGTCAGGTGCCTTGCCACCCCGGCGACGGCTCGACGGTCGATGTGGTGTTGGCGCTCAACGGCCTGCCGCTGGCCACGATCGAATTGAAGAACTCGCAAACCGGCCAAACCTGGGCCAACGCGATCAAGCAGTACCGGGAAGACCGCGACCCGGCCGCGCCGCTGTTCCGGTTCAAGGAGCGGGCACTGGTGCACTTCGCCGCCGATTCCGAACAGGTCTACATGACCACGCATCTGCGGAAGGAAAAGACCTACTTCCTGCCCTTCAACCGCGGCAGCAAGCCGACAGCGTGGAGTGCGGGGCGGGCAACCCGGCCAATCCCGACGGCTACGCGACGGCCTACTTCTGGGAAGACGTGCTCCAGCGGGACAGTTTTCTGGACATCATCGGGTCGTTCATGTTCATCGAGCGATCGGAACAGAAATCCGACGACGGGAAAGCCGGCGTCAAAACCATCCGCAAGGAGACCCTGATTTTCCCCCGTTATCACCAGTTGGCCGCCGTGCGGAAACTGGTCGGTGCCGCCCGGTCGGAAGGGGCGGGACAGAGCTACCTGATCCAGCACAGCGCCGGCAGCGGCAAGACCAACAGCATTTCGTGGCTCTCGCACCGGCTGGCCAGCCTGCACAACGCCGAGAACCAAAAGGTGTTCGACTGCGTCGTGGTAATCACCGACCGGACCGTGCTGGACAGCCAACTGCAAGACGCCATCTACCAGATCGAACACGTTCAGGGCGTCGTCGTCGGCGTGGACCAGGATTCGACGCAGTTGGCGCGGGCCTTGGTCGACGAGACGAAGATCGTGGTCACGACGTTGCAGAAGTTCCCGTTCGTGCTGCGGGGGCTGTTGAAGGCCGCCGGCGCGGAGAACCCCGACGAAGCAACGGCGGCGGTCCGCGAACAGGCCGCCATCTGGCAGCGGGGCATCACCGAGCGGAAATACGCAATCATCGTCGACGAAGCCCACTCCAGCCAATCCGGCGAGTCGGCGCGGGAAATGAAACAGCTTCTCGGCGTCGCCGCCCAACCCGGCGAGGATGACGACTGGCAAGACGGCCTGAACCGCGTGATGCAGTCCCGGCTGCGGCAGCCCAACATCAGCTTCTTTTCGTTCACGGCGACGCCCAAGGCCAAGACGCTGGAACTGTTCGGCCGCCCCGGCGGCGATGGCAAGCCGAAAGCCTTTCACACCTACTCGATGCGGCAGGCGATCGAAGAAGGCTTCATCCTGGATGTGCTCACGAATTACACCACGTACAAGACCTACTTCCGGCTGGTGAAGAAGGTCGAAGACGATCCGGCGCTGCCCAAACGGAAGGGATCACGGGCCTTGGCCAAGTTCGTGGTGCTGCACCCGACCAACGTGGAACAGAAGGTCGAAATCATCATCGAACACTTCCGCCGCTCCGTCA
>CAZXCK010000187.1:0-6448 GCA_964639225.1 uncultured Anaerolineaceae bacterium
TCAGAACTTGAAAACAAGGTCCAAGTTGGTAAAGGTTAAGTTTCCAAACACAACCTAAAGCGATGCGAGATATACACCAGCGCGATGCCACGCTTCTTGAGGTCTTCGACAATCCTGAACAGAATTTCAATCTCGGATGGGCTGAGGGCGGCGGTTGGCTCATCCATGACCAGTACCCGCGCCTCAAATGACAGCGACTTGGCGATTTCCACAATCTGCTGCTGGGCAACCGAGAGCTGCCTGATGAGCATATTCGGTCGAATATAATGGTCGGCTTTAAGCTGCGCCAGCAGTTCCTGCGTGCGCTCGACCATCGCTCGGTTGTCGATAAGGCCTCTGCGTACCGGTTCTCGTCCCATGAAGATATTCTGGGCAACGGTACGGTCTGGCAGCAGGTTAAACTCCTGATAGATGATGCTCAGACTGCTGGACTGCGCCTCGCGCGGATGCCTGAAGCGCACCGGACGCCCGTTGAGGACGATCTCGCCGCTGTCTGGTTGGTACGCACCCACCAGAATTTTCATCAGGGTAGATTTGCCTGCGCCGTTTTCACCCACAATCGCGTGAACTTCTCCGGCGTAACATTCCAGGGACACATCGTTCAGTGCCAGAACACCGGGAAATCGCTTGGTGATGCCACGCATCACCAGGACGGGCTGGGATGGTTCGGGCTGGCCTGAAGTTGTGTCAGTCATCGGTTCACTCAAAGCAAGACCTCAGGAATGCCAGTCCGTCCTGGGCGATAGCATCCTGGCTGGGAGCCACAGGTCGCCACAGGT
This sequence comes from uncultured Anaerolineaceae bacterium, assembly GCA_964639225.1. Classification (GTDB taxonomy): domain Bacteria; phylum Chloroflexota; class Anaerolineae; order Aggregatilineales; family Phototrophicaceae; genus CAZXCK01. Next base: position 780 of record CAZXCK010000187.1, read on the forward strand.
TGACGGCGCGAGCGATTGATTTGACTTCAGGCGTAAAGGACTCGATGACGACAGCGCCACTGTAGTTGATGGAGCGCAGCGCGGCGGTAATTTCCTGCCAGCGCACCTGTCCGGTGCCGGGTACACCGCGATCGTTTTCGCAGGCGTGGAAATGAAAGACACGATCGCCGGCACGGCGGATAGCTGCCGCCGGGTCTTTTTCTTCGATGTGCATGTGGAAGGTATCCAGATGCAGACCCACGTTGGGCCGGTCGATGCGTTCGAGCATCTCCATGCCCTGATCGACAATGTTCAGCATGTCGTTTTCAAAGCGATTGAGCAGTTCGAGTGCCAGATTGACACCGACATCCTGAGCATAATCCGCCATAGCCTGAAGTCTTTTCACCACACGCTGAGACTCAGCGGCACGTTCAGAGTCAGGAAGGGGCCTGGCTTTGCCAACAGCTGAGTGCATAGGCCCGCCAATGACGGGAGCCCCCAGCACCTGCGCGGCATGGATACACCAGCGCAGATATTCGGCGGCTCGCTCGCTGGTCTGATGATCCTCGCTGCTGAGGTCACGATCCGGACCGAAAACCCCGCAGACGATAACGCCCATCTGCAGATCGTCCAGCGCACGCTTAAACAATTTCAGGTCGATCAATGCCGGGTCTTCAACCGCAATTTCGAAGACGTCGAAACCGAAATCATGGACTTTTTGTATGAGCGATAGCTGGTTAGTGGAGAACGGAGAAGTCCAGATAAATGTATTTGCACCAAAACGCATCATCGAATCCTACAAGTATGTATTTCAATATCTTTGATTCGATAGTATGAAAATATGAGTTAAAAAGCAAGAAGTTTTCGCTTGAATACTTGTGGAAAACGCTGATGAGACGCTATACTTCACACACACTATTGAAGCGTTTTACATAAGGACAATCATGGCTATCTCCAGGGCGCGAACTTCACTGAATGGGGTGTATTCGGCAAAACACTACACGGTAATCATGGAGCCGCCTCACCCACCCGGCTGGCGTATGATGCCGCATTCGCATATCCAATACGAGATCACCTATGTAAAAAGTGGTGCCTGCTATTTCTCATTACGAGATCGGCTTCACAAAATCGTTGAGGGCGATGTGTGTTTCTTGCCGCAGCATGTTCTGCACGGCCACGAACCATATAACGATTGTCGTGTCGAACTTGTTGTTGTCCAGTTCCCCGCTCTGAATCCGCACCTGATCCAGCAACTGGTCAACGATGCGCCCATCGGCCACTACCACCTGAACGAAGTCGATCGCAGCCAGTTCCTGAGCATCTGTTTCCAGCTTCAGCGAGAAGTCGCTGGGGGCTTACCCCATGCAGAATATGTATGTGAGACGTATATCGGCCAGATCGCCGTGCTTCTGCTGCGCAGCAGGCTGCAACCTGGCCACCGGTCGCTGTCCGCCGAGCAGCAGGAAGCTATCGAGGCCGCGCTAAGCTGGATTCACACTAACTGGCACCAGAATTTCCATATCCGTGAGGTAGCCGAATATGTTGGGTTCTCACCGGCGCACTTCCGTGATCTATTCCGCCAGTCTGTTGGCGTGAGTCCCAAACAGTACGTGATGGCATTGCGGCTGCAATCCAGCAAGTGCATGCTGATGCACCAGGAACGCACCGTCAGCGAGGTGGCCCAGTTGGCAGGCTTCAACTCTCCACAGGAGTTCTCGAAGGTCTTTCGCCGTCTCACCGGCCTGCCGCCCAGTGAATGGAAGCGGATACATCTGGATACGGTCTGATCGCGGTACGTCTAAGCTATGCTCAGGGCGAAACCCTCAGCGACCTGGCCCGTGAGTATAGCATCTCTCCCCAGCGTGTGTTCCAGATCATCAACGCCAGGCAGACCGGTAAGTCAATACCTCCGCCAAAAATGAGGGTATGTAGGGCTTTTACGGTAGAGTTGTTGTCGATCAACACAAACGGCTCAGATGCAGGACCCGCACCAGAGTTTACAGCACGCATACCCTTCTGGCGTTAAGATTAGGCAAAAAAGATTTAATGTTACATAACAAAACAGGTACACCATCTTAACGAATCTGGTTTACAGTCTTGCTCGGTTAACTTTGACCATTTAGTGCGAGATTTTGCGACATGAGGAGAATACTCATATGCTTCGTAAGAGACTGTTTGTTGTCCTGATCGCAGCCGTCCTGACGCTGCTGGCCATTGTCCCGGCTATGGCCCAGGATGAGGAAATCACGATTGAATACTGGCAAATCTTTAGCGACCATCGCCTGGATTGGCTGGAAGAAGTTGCGGCTTCGTTTGAAGACAGCTTCCCCGGCATCAATGTCGAGCTGCGCATCTTCGGCAGCTATGAAGAATTGATCGATCAATACACCCTGACTGTTGAACAGGGAACCCAGCCCGAACTGGCGCTGATCTTCGAGGTTGGCACCCAGTTCGCCCGCGATACCGGCTGGTTCAAGCCGATTGTCGAGGCTGTCGGTGATCGTGAAGAAATCATGGGGCTGCCGGTTGACCTGAGCGACATCATCTCCCCGGTCGCCAGCTACTATGTGCTGGACGGCCAGTTCACCTCGATGCCCTGGGCCAGCTCCTCGGCGATCTTCTATGCCAATATGGACATGCTGGTAGAGGCCGGCCTGGCTGCAGACGTGGACGACGTGGACGCGATCCCCAGCACCTGGCAGGAGCTGGAAGCTGCATGTGAAACAATCGTTGGTGACGGGATCGCGCGCGGCTGCTTTACCTGGCCGAATCATGGCTGGTTCTTTGAGCAGTGGATGGGCCAGCAGAACACTGAGCTGGTAAACAATGGCAATGGCCGCGACGCTCGCGCCACTGAGGTTGTGCTGACATCAGACGCCGCAATCAACATCGCTTCCTGGTGGCAGCGGATGCACGACGAGGGCTACTACGTCTACACGGGCGTTCAGCGTGACTGGAATGGCACCGCCCAGGCCCTGCAGGCTGGCGAAGTGGCCTTCATCATGACGTCCAGCGCCAGCGCGCGTGGTGTGACCGACACAGCCACCGAAGCAGGCATTACCGTGCGCACGGCTCGCTACCCCTACGACGCTGAAATTGGCTGGACTGGCAATTTGATCGGCGGCTCGACCATCTGGCTGACCGATGGCCTGGAGGCCGAAGTTGAGGATGCCGCCCTGGCCTTCCTGCTCTACCTGACCAACACCGAGAACGCGGCAGCCTGGCATCAGGTGAGCGGTTACCTGCCCATCCGCGAGAGCGCTGTCGAGCTGCTCGAGTCGCAGGGCTGGTTTGAGGAGAACCCTAACTTCTTCGTCGCCAGTGACCAGATTAACAACAGCACCGTGACTCCGGCCACATCCGGCGCGCTGTTCGGCACGTTCATCCCCACCCGCGACCTGATAACGCAGACAATGGAAACGCTGATGCTCTCCGGTGGTGACCCGGCAGAACTGCTGGCTGATGCTGAAGCTGAAGCCAACCTGCTGCTAGAAGAGTACAATCTGCTGTTCGTAGCAGACTAAGCTCCCCAATACTCTGTGAAACATCACAGGGGGCGGGATGACGTCGGTCATCCTGTCCCCTGTTTGCCGTTGACACGAAGCATGAGGATGCGTGATGCCTGACACACCATTTTCGATTACCCTCGCCACAACTCTGATCGGCGCGGCCATCATCGCCTTTGTCTTCTGGCGGCTGAACCGCAGTCCGTTAATGGGACTGTTGGTGGGTGGGTTGGCGGGGTCCATTGGTCCCCAGATTTTTATGCTCCCCTTAGGTTACTGTGCCTTTGATGGCGAACGCGATCGCACGTTTACTGTCTACCTGTTTAACCGGGAAGTCATCGGTGACGCGACACTGATTGTAGCCTATTTCCTGATTATTAGCGGGACGTGGGTGGCCCTGCTTCTGGGGCAGCGCATCTATATGCTGGCACGAGCGCGTCAACCCCTGTTAAGCAGCGGCGCTGCTACACCGGGCATGTTCGGCGGCTGGCGGCTGGCACCCTGGTTGCTACTATCGCCCACACTAATCGTCCTCACCATGTTCTCGTATTATCCCACTTTTGAGACGTTCCGGCTCTCGACACAGTTAGTGCGACTGGGCGCACCACGCACAGCTCCGGTCTGTCTGGATAACTTCGCCACGCTCATATCCGGCACACGCGGTCAGGCGGTATATCATATCTTCAGCGATGGGCACATCTTCAAATCGACCGCCAGCTATATGTCGAGCTTCGGCATCAGCTTTTTCATGGCGTTCTTTATCGTTATTTTCGCCCTCAGCTTCTCGCTGATTATCGCCACGATGGCTCAGATGCCAATCAAAGGTGCGCGCATCTATCGCACGCTGCTCATCTGGCCATATGCGATATCGCCGGTTGTGGCAGGTATTATCTTCTCGATGATGTTCAACCCGATCACCGGACTCATTAACTACTCGCTGGAGACAGTGGGCCTGCCCCGCGTGGACTGGCTGCGCGACCCGAGCATTGCACCCTGGGCGGTCATCGCCGCCAGCGTGTGGAATATCATGGGCTTTAACATCCTGTTTTACATCGCTGGGCTGCAGAACGTGCCCGATGACCTGCTGGAAGCAGCGTCAATTGACGGCGCGAACGCCTTCCAGCGCTTTATGAAGATCACGGTGCCGCTGTTGTCGCCGATTACGTTCTTCCTCATCATCACCAACATGACTTACGCTTTTTTCGACACCTTCGGCCTCATCGACTATCTTACGGCGGGTGGTCCGGTAAACTCGACCACCAACCTGATCTACGGTATCTACGAAATCGGTGTCCAGAACCGTGACCTGGGCAAAGCCGCCGCACAGTCGATCGTTCTGCTGATGATTGTCATCGGCCTGACCATCGTTCAGTTCAGGACCGCCGGACGGCGGGTCAATTACGGAGCATAAGCGCTATGACGACCGTTTCTCAGGAACAGGTACGGGATCAGGCAATTCCTCTGTCGCGCCGTCAAAGCCTGACGCTGACGGGGATCCGTCAACGCATCATCCCAAAACGCTGGTACGCCCACGTGATTTTGTGGATTGCCTGCTTTATGCTGGGTGTGCCATTGCTCTATGCAGCGCTGGTGGGCACCCAGACCAACGCGCAGGTGTACGCTTACCAATTCTATCCCGGCGAGTCACTGATGCAGAATCTTCGCGTGGTAATGGAAACGCGCCAGATGGGCGACTATATGCTCAACAGTGTGTTCATCGCGGTCGCGGTGACGACCGGCAAAACGATCCTGTCGCTGCTGGCCGGGCTGGCGTTCGTCTATTTTCGCTTTCCGGGCAAATGGATTGTCTTCGGCTTTGTGCTTATCACGCTGATGATGCCCATCGAGACGATGGTCATCGCGCTGTTTCGTATTGTCTCGAATCTGGGCTGGGGGAACACTTATACAGCCCTGATCGTGCCTCTGATGGCAAGCGCCACCGGTACGTTCCTGTTTCGCCAGCATTTCGCCAGCATTCCGGCGGAGCTGTCGGAGGCGGCTCAACTGGATGGCGCGAACCCATTGCAATTCCTGCTGCGTGTTCTGATTCCCATTAGCTGGAACACCATCGGTGCGCTGGCGGTGATTCAGTTCCTGTATGCCTGGAATCTGTATCTGTGGCCGCGTATGATCATCAACAATCAGGAAAACCAGCTCGTTCAGGTGGGGTTGCGGACGCTGATC
>CAZXCK010000188.1:0-6313 GCA_964639225.1 uncultured Anaerolineaceae bacterium
CCAGACAAAGTCAGGAGGGAAGCTTCAAGATTTCTTAACACAGCTCCATTACAATCCCTTCGTCGTATATGTGTTCCTTCGGGAGGAAGGCCAACATGAGAAAATTCTTTGTACTTGCCCTGGTAGTCGTATTTGCTTTGACGGCTGTGTCGATGGTTGCGGCACAGGACGATCTTGGTTCTGAAGAGAATCCTATTCAGGTCTATTTTGTCCCTTCGGTAGAGGCTCAGGTTATCGTTGAAGGCGGCGAAGTGATGGCGGACGCGCTCAATGAAGCGACCGGCCTGAACTTCGAGGTCTTTGTACCGACTTCCTACGCGGCAGCCATCGAGGCCATGTGTGCCGCCCCGGAAAGCTCGATGGGCTTCATTCCGGCGGCTGGTTACGTGATCGCCAACAACCGCTGTGGCGTGGAAGTTGAACTGGCCGCCGTCCGTCGTGGCTGGCAGGTCTACTGGACCCAGTACGTGGTTCGCCGTGACAGCGATATCCAGGTGTTCGGTGACCTGGAAGGCCGTACCTGGGCCTACCCGGATGCCGGCTCCACGTCTGGTTTCGTGCTGCCTTCGGTCGAGCTGGCCGATGCCGGTATTACCCCCGGCGAACAGGTCGAGGCTGGTGGTCACACCCAGGCGATCCTGGCCGTGCTGAACGGCGAAGCTGACTTTGCGACGACTTTCTTCAGCCCGCCGGCGATGGTTGGCGCGCCCTGGAACATCGGCGACTCTCCCGAACCGTATGATCTGACCATCGATGAGAGCTATGTCGGTGAAGATGGCGAGCTGTATGTTGGCGATATCATGATCCTGGACGCTCGCCGCAACGTGCGCGAGACGGCTCCGGATGTCATCGACCAGCTCAAGGTCCTGCGCCTGAGCGCCCCCATCCCTAACGACACAATGAGCTTCAGCCCGGACTTCCCCGAGGAACTGCGCGCCCAGGTGACTCAGGCGATTGTCGAGTTCTCGCAGACGGAAACCTGGAACGAGTCGATCGGTAACGAGGACTTCTACGGCTGGACTTCGGTTGTGCCGATTGACGACAGCACCTACGACATCATCCGCCTGGCCTTCGAGTTGGGTGGCCTGAGCGAAGAGGATGTTTTTGGCGGTTAGTGCTGCGGCACTGCCTATAGTACAATACGATACCGGGGCAGGGGCTTTCCCTGCCCCGGTGTTATATCTCCGGAGCTTCTTATGCTTATCATTGAAAACCTAACCAAAGTCTATCCCAACGGTTTTAAGGCCCTGGATAACGTCAGTATCGAAGTCCCCGATGGCCAGTTCGTCGCGCTCATCGGCCTGAGTGGGTCGGGTAAATCGACGCTGCTGCGCTGTATCAACCGGCTCATCGAGCCGACCGAAGGCCGCATCCTGTGGAACGGTGTGGACGTCACCCGTGCCAGCGATGAAGAAGTGCGCCAGATCCGCCGCCGCATCGGCATGATTTTCCAGCAGTTCAACCTGGTCAAGCGGTCCAAAGTCATCACCAATGTGCTGTCGGGGCGTCTGGGATATCTCAACCCGGTTTACAGCTTCATCAATTATTTCCCGGCCAAAGACAAACAGGATGCCCTCGCCAGCCTGGCGCGAGTCGGCATTCAGGACCAGGCCTATAAAAAAGCCAGTGCTCTCAGCGGCGGTCAGCAGCAGCGAGTCGGCATCGCCCGCGCACTGATGCAGAATCCGGAACTCATGCTGGCCGACGAGCCGGTTTCCAGCCTGGACCCGGCCACCTCGCACAGCGTCATGAAATACCTGGACGACCTCAACAAGAATGACGGCATCACTATTCTTTGCAGCCTGCACTTCCTCAGTCTGGCACGTGCCTACGCTGACCGTGTGATCGCGCTCAAGGATGGCATTGTCGAGTTCGACGGATTGCCCGGTGAGATTGACAACCAGCGCTTCAAAGAGATTTATGGCGAAGACGCGATCGAAGTCGGCGTCTCGTAGCATAGAGGGCTAGGGGGACTTACATGTTCAACAACAATTCGCCGCGAACTTCGCGCGAGGCGCTGCGCACACTGGTGCTGGTTCTGGTGACCGTCATCGCTTTTATGATCTATTCTTATGGCTGGGAAGTGACCGATATCAACCTCAGCACACCCCAGCAGGAAACACGCCAGACTAACGTCGGCAACGCTCTGCGCGAACTGCTCTCGCCGCGTATCTTTGAGCAGGATCGCGAGGTGTTCGACTATGGCGAGAATTTTGTCATCGGCTGCGATTATGACTCTGCTGAACAACAGCAGGTAGACGATGGCGGCCCGTTCATTCTGGTAGAGCCACGCTGCGGCGTCCCTGGTGATCTCATCACCATTGAGGGCCGCAATCTGTCGCCCAGCGCGGCTGCTCGTATCCGCTGGGTGCCGGTCGAAGGCCAGGCACGTCCTCGTGAGGACATCACCAGTGGCCGTGAAGAATTGATCGTCTCCCGTGATGGTGCCTTTTCGGCCATCATCGAAGTGCCACGTATCAGCGGCAGTGAGGGCCAGACGCACGTCGTGCAGCTTCGTGTCGCCGTCCCGGATGGTCCCATTCGTTTCAGCGATACTACCAACGAAGTCATCCGCCGCATGGTGGAGACGATTTTCATGGCGCTGCTGGCCACGTCGATTGCTATCCCCATCGCGTTTGTCCTCAGCTTTTTAGCCGCGCACAACCTGATGAAACCGGTCCGACTCACACTGGGCAGCATGCTGGTGAGCTTTATTGCGCTGCCGGTTGGCTGGTGGCTGGGGGCGACTCTGTTGGGCGACCTGGGCCGCTTCGGCGTCGAAGTAGGGCGTGGCGATATCGCGCTGGCGCTGGGTGGCTTCCTGATCCCTGTCGGGGCTGTTGTCCTCGGCGGGCTGGCGATCCGCTGGATGTCGGCGCGTCTGCTGTTCCCGGTTGGTAGCTGGCAGGCCGAGGCGGTCGGTATCGCCCGGCAAATCGTCGTTGTGGTGCTGCTGATCTTCGTCGCGGGCGCCATTGGTGGCCTGGGTATTCTGGGTGGCGAGCAGTTCCACAGCCTGGGTAACACCATCCGTCCGGAAGGCGACGGTAATGCGCTGCTGTGGTTGCAGCGCGCCCTGGCCGACGGCATCGGCGGTGTCGGTCAGTTGATCGGCATCCTGGGCGAGATGGTCGAGCTGTTCATCGGTGGGGTGGCCGGGTTGGTGGGCGCGTTCACGCTCTCTGGCATCCTCACCTCGACGACTCGCAAACCGCTGCTGCATCTGCCATATAGACCCAGCGTGGTCGTTGGTGGCGTGCTGGGCGCTATCAGCGGCGGGTTACTGCTGGCTGGCGTCGCCGAAATTGGTCGCGGGGCGGCCCTGCTGGGCCTGCTGGTGCCGTTTACGACGGCGCTGCTGGGCGGCCAGATCATGGTCATGATTCTGCGGCGTGTTTTCCATATTCGACGTCGGGCCGGTGGCAGCCGTACCAACACCGATGTCTTCGCCAGTGCACTGCTGTTTATCGTCAGTGCGGTGGTGATCTTCATCCTGACGTTCGATGTGCTGCAGATTGGCCGGGCTATCATTGATGGCACACTGCCGCCCGATACCACCATTGACCTGCTCGCTTTTGACATGTCGCTGTATGTGTTCGACGCGGTGCTGTTTGGCGCGGTACTGGGGGGGATCGCCGGAGCGCTTGCGACATCCAACGCCACCTTCCCGGTGGGCACTGTGCTGTATAACGTCGCCCGCACGCTAATGAACACCACGCGCTCGATCGAGCCGCTGATTATGGGTCTGGTGTTTGTGATCTGGGTGGGTATCGGCCCGTTTGCTGGCGTCATGGCGCTGACGCTGCACTCCATCGCGTCGCTGGGCAAGCTCTACTCGGAGCAGATCGAAAACATCGACGAAGGCCCCATCGAGGCGCTGCTGGCGACCGGCGCTAACCGCCTGCAGACCATCGTCTACGCTGTCGTCCCGCAGATCATCCCGCCCTATATCGCCTTCACCATGTACCGCTGGGATATCAACGTGCGCATGTCCACCATCATCGGCTTTGTTGGTGGTGGCGGTATCGGCCTGCTGCTCAACCAGCAGATTAACCTGCTGCGTTACCGTGATGCCGGCGTGGCTGTGTTAGCGATTGCCATCGTCGTGTCCATCCTGGACTACGCCAGCGCCTCAATTCGTGAGCGGCTGACGCGCTAGGATTGGCTCGCTTTTTCTGTTTTACGCCAGCGGGGCGCGCCGGGCAGCTTAACCGGCGCGCCCCTGATGTTTTAGCGGGCCGCCAGCAAAGGATCGCTGACGCCCAGCACGTAAATGGCGATCAGGCCCATCGTACCGGCCATGAGGACGTAATACAGCATCGGGATGATGGTCCGGCGCATAATCGCGCCCTCCTGATCGACGAGGCCCACCGTCGCCGACGCCGCGACCACGTTGTGAATCGCGATCATGTTACCGGCTGCCGCGCCCACCGTCTGCAGGCTGACGACCATCGCGCCAGAGACCAGCAGACGCTCGGCGATGCCGTGCTGGAACAGGCTGAACATCAGATTGCTGACCGTGTTGCTCCCGGCGATAAACGTCCCCAGCGAGCCGATCAGCGGCGCGAACAACGGCCACACCGCGCCCACACTGGCTGACATGAACTCGGCCATAGCGATGGGCATACTGGCGATGTCCTCGGTGTTCAGCCCGCTGTTGATGTATACGCGCACCATCGGCAGCGTGAACAGCAGCACAAAGGCCGGGCCGCGCAGCGTCCGCAGCGAATCACCGAACGCCGAGCGCAGTCCACCAACCCCCATGCGATGCAGTGGCACCGTCAGCAGCGCGGCGGCGATCAGCACCGCGCCCGGCAGATACAGCGGCTCGGTGGTGGCGCTCACCGGCGAGCCGAGAATCTCCGTCCAGGTGATACGCAGCGCATCCTGCAGCCAGTCACCGATGCCCAGCGCTGGCAGGCGTGTCAGCACCAGCCCCACCGCCACGATCAGATAGGGCAGCCACGCCATCCAGATGGACATCTTGCGCGTCGCCTTTTCGCTGACATCTGGTTTTTCCTGCGGACTGAGGGTGCCCATCCATTCCACCGGCCATTCCTCGCGCGGCGGAAAGTCCCACGGTTCGCGCGGCATCAGAAAGCCGCGCTGGGCGGCAGCCGTCACCAGCGCCATGCCCACCAGCGCGCCCAGCAGAGACGGAAACTCCGGCCCCAGGAAAGCGCCAGTCAGCGCGTAAGGCACGGTAAACGCCAGCCCGCCGAAGATGGCGAAAGGCGCCATCTCCAGACCCTCGCGCCATGACCGGTTAGCGCCGAAAAAGCGCGTCAGCATGGTGACGATAATCAGCGGCATAAACGTGCCCGTAATTCCCTGTATGATGACTGACCGCTGCACGATCAGCGTGCGATACTCCTCGAAGTTGATGCCAACCGCCGCCAACTGTGAGTCCAGCTCGGCGCTGCTCAGGCCGTTGGTCACGCCAACCAGTATCGGCGTCCCCACCGCGCCGAACTCCACCGCCGCGCTCTGGATCATCATGCCCACCATCACCGCAGCCATCGCCGGGAAGCCCAGCGCCACCAGCAGCGGCGCGACGATGGCCGCCGTTGTGCCGAAGCCCGACGCGCCCTCGATGAACGAGCCGAACAGCCAGGCGATCAGCACCACCTGCACCCGCCGGTCCGGGCTGATGCGTGTAAACGCAGCCTGGATCACGTCCACCGCGCCCGAATACTTGAGCGTGTTCAGCAGCAGAATGGCACCGAAGATGATAAACAGGATGTCGAAGGTGATGAACAATCCTTCGATTGACGACGCCGCGACGTTAGCGACCGGCATCGACCAGGCCAGCAGTCCAATGCCCACCGCGACGAAATAGACCAGTGGCATAGCCCGGCGCGCCGGCCACGAAAACCCAACCAGCAGAATCCCGGCGATCAGGATCGGAGAAGCGGCCAACAGTGCCTGTAAACCGAGGCTCATTCAGTTCCTTTCTACCCGATACACATAAAGCCGGGCAGATTGTACCGTCTGAAGGGCCGCTTATCTATGCAGAAATGCCTTAACGAACAAATACCGGAGAGGTTCACCCTCTCCGGTATGGTGTCAACAGCCGGTCAAATATCCCCTGCGATCACCACAGGGCCGCGATTGGTGAGAAACCACCGCGCCAGCCCATCAGCCAGGGCGTCTTGTAGAAGCCGCGCCGCCAGCCGATGATCCAGGGCGCTTGGTAGAAGCCGGGTGCGCCCAGCGCGTAGTCGAACTTCTGGAAGGTGTAGCCCCGCGCCGAGGGGTCCTCTTCCTGGGCTGCCAGTGGAGCCGCCAGCATCAGCGCCAGCAGCACGACCAC